>JANYED010000161.1 GCA_025363315.1 Polaromonas sp. | reverse complement strand
ATCAGGTCGGCGGCCTGCGCGGCGGTAAGTGTGGCGCTGCCTTCCATGCCATTGGTAATTGGATTGGGCCAGCCAAGCGCAACACCGGCGTTGGTGCCGACGGCCGCTGGTCCGTGAAAGTGGCCTGCCGTTGCATTGCCGGTCAGGCCGGTGTAGCTGACCTTCCAGCGCAGCAGCATGGTGTCTTTGTTCAACGCCGCGTCAACTGATCCGCTACCAAAGCTGGCGTTGGCCGGGACTTCATTGGCACCGCGCAATTGGGTGGTGAAAGCCACCATGTTGGACGGCTGCATCATCGAGCCGCAACCGTACAGCCCACCGGTGACAGTGGCCGCAGTGATGACAAAAGCGCCAAGGGCCAAACGATTCACATGTCGACGTGTTTGCATGGTGACTCCAAAAGTTAAAAAGAGAAGCGACACGATTATGTCGCCCCTTTCTGACAACTTCAAGGCTGCCAGACTGCTGAACTTCGAGTGCCAGCAAATACATTGTTTCTTACAGTGACTCGAAAGCCGGCTCGCATGGGTCAGTCAATCGCACGGCATCTTGTAGGAACGCGCCTCACACGGCCTTTTACGGCAAAGTTCAAAGCAAGGCTTGCTGGCTGAGTAAGCCGTCGTCAGAAGACTTCCGTGTCGACTTCCAGCGTGCCTTGCGGGTTGTAGCGTGCGCCTTGCACGGTGTGCTGGTTGATCAACGCCTCTAACTTGAAAACTAACTCCATTGGCAACATAACATTGACCGCACCCAAGTCGTCCAGCAGATGCACAACATTGGTAGTACCTGGGATGGGAATAATGTGCGGCGCTTTGTGCAGCAGCCAGGCCAAGGCCAGTTGCGACGGGCTGCAACCCGCCTCTTGCGCAAGCGCGTGATAAGCAGGTAACAACTTTTGATTGGCTGCAAAGTTCTCAGTCGAAAAGCGCGGCATGCTGCGGCGAATGTCTTTGGCGTCGAGCGCTTCAACATCAATCGGTTTGCCGCATAAAAACCCCCTCGCAACAGGGCTAAACGCGACAAAGGCAGCACCCAGGTCCTTGCAAGCTTCAAGCACTGCAATTTCGGGGTTGCGCGTCCACAACGAATATTCAGTCTGCACCGCCGCTATCGGATGCACGGCATGAGCTTTGCGCAGTGTCGCGGCTGACACCTCAGACAAACCAATAGTCCTGATATGACCCTTCTTCACCATGTCTGCCAGTGCGCCCACACTGTCTTCAATCGGCACGCTTTTGTCCCAGCGGTGCAGGTAGTACAGGTCAATCACATCGGTCTGCAAGCGGCGCAGGCTGTTTTCAAGGTTTTTTTGCAGTATGGCGGGCCTGCCATCTATCACTCGCACCAGCTTGCCGTCACCCGCCACGTCAACACCCTGCAAACCGCATTTGCTGGCCAGGGTGAACTTGTGGCGGTGCGGCTTCATGACTTTGCCGACCAGTGTTTCGTTCGCGCCAAAGCCGTACAGCGTGGCGGTGTCAAACAGCGTCACGCCTGCATCCAGCGCGGCCAGCAGCACCCGCTCGCCCTGCTCTGCGCTGATAGGCGCGCCGTAAGCGTGACTCAAATTCATGCAGCCAAGGCCAATGGCTGACACATCGAATTGGCCGAGCTTGCGGCTTGGCATCGTCATGACAGTTGCTGCTCCAGGTCGTGCAGCACTTGATAGCAGTTCAGCACTTGCGCCACGCTGCTGTTGGGTTCACGCCCTTCTTTGATGGCGGCAAAAAACTCGCGGTCTTGCAGCTCGATGCCGTTCATGCTCACGTCCACATTGCTGACATCGATTTTTTCGTCTTTGCCATTGAACAGGTCGTCATACCGCGCCAGGTAAGTGGCCGTGTCGCCGATGTAGCGGAAGAACGTGCCCAACGGGCCGTCGTTGTTGAAACTCAAAGAGAGGGTGCAAATTGCGCCATTAGCGGCTTTCAGCTGAATGCTCATGTCCATCGCAATACCAAGCGCGGGGTGAATCGGGCCCTGCACGGCGTTGGCTTTCACAATCGGGCTGCCACATTGATACGCAAATAAGTCAACCGTGTGCGCAGCGTGGTGCCACAGCAAATGGTCTGTCCAGCTGCGCGCCTGGCCCAACGCGTTCATGTTGGTGCGGCGGAAAAAATAGGTTTGCACATCCATCTGCTGGATGTTGAATTTGCCCGCCGCAATCTCTTTGTGCACGTACTGGTGGCTGGGGTTAAAGCGGCGGGTGTGACCGCACATCGCCACCAAGCCGCTGCTCTTGGCTTGGGCCATCACAGCGTCAGCACCCTTGATGCTGTCTGCCAGCGGGATTTCAACCTGCACATGTTTGCCCGCCTTCAGGCAAGCGAGGGTCTGGTCGGCGTGCATCTGGGTTGGCGTGCACAAGATGACGGCATCGACTTCTTTTAAGCCCAAGCTTTCGTCCAGACTGGTGGTGACATGACCAATGCCATATTTGGCGGCAACCTCTTTGGTTTTCTCGATGTCGCGGCTGATGAGAGACACGACTTCAACACCGTCAATATTTTTGATGCCGTCCAGGTGCTTGATGCCGAAAGCGCCTGCGCCAGCCAGCGCTACTTTGATGGTTTTGGTCATGACTCAAATCTTTCTTTCCGTTCGCCCTGAGCTTGTCGAAGGGGGCTTTCGGATAGGGTTGATGCAGGCTTCGACAAGCTCAGCCCGAACGGGTATTAGTTGTTTTCTAGGATGATATGGCCAACGGCCGTGTTGGATGCGGGTACATGGTAGAAGCGGTGCTTGACGGTGGGCTTTTTACCGCCATTCAAGTCAG
>JANYED010000150.1 GCA_025363315.1 Polaromonas sp. | reverse complement strand
GCGGCGCGTCAGTCAGTTTTCCATCCAGCGTTTGGACCTGCGCCAGCAAGAATGCCTCGCTGCTGGGGAGCAATTGGTCATACAGCGCCTCGCACAATTGCCGGGCGCGCAAGCCGGGCCAGTCGGCGGCCAGCAGGGCTTGCGGTAAGTTAGGGTCGCGCAGCAGCACCTTGCGGTATTCGTGGATCAGCAACGTGCGCACAAAAAACGCTTCTGCCGGGCTTAACTTGGCGGCGTGCGAGAGCGCTGGTTCAAACCGGGTGACAAACTGCTTAAATGCAGTTGCCACATCGTCCAGTTTGAAGACGCTTTGCATCATGGTTTGCAATGGCTGGCTTGAATAGCCCGCTACGCTTTCAAAGCTGAGCACCACTATTTTTTCTTCAGCCTGTGCTGAGTGGATGATTTCTTTGAGCGTCGTGTGATTCACGCGCGGGTGGGCAAACACGTTGGGCGACAGCTCGCCAAAACCTTCCCAGTGCAGCTCGCGCTTTAAATGCAGACGCACGCTGGCGGGAATGCCTGTACTCAACATGGCCAGCGTCCAGCGACCGTCCCATGCGGGGAAGTTGAAGTCATAAATACGACGTGCGGCATGCTGGACGCGCTGTAAGCCAGCAGCGCTCAAGCCATAAAAACTGCGCCTGCCCAGCCGTGTACAGGTCAACCAGGCGTCCGCGTTCAAACGAAAAGCGCTGGTGCGAACTAGCCGGGAAGACAGTCCAAACAGGTCAGCAAGTTCAATCAAACTGCCCAGCCACACAGCCTGCTCGCGCTGCGCCATCACGTCACCATAGACAGTGATCAGCAGCGAGTTGGCGCGCAACAACAATCCACTTTGCAGCTTGGCGACAGCCGGAGAGATGCTGAACTTGGTCAAGTTGACTGGCATTGACTAAGTGATACACAAAATCATATTGTATAAAGTTTTTTGTATCAGTACTATTATGGATCAGCAAATTACAGGAGCTCTTGATGTACACACAGCTAGTGGAGACCGGGATGAAGGGCGTCAAGACGCTGGAAGACATGTCGCCTCAAGAGCGTGCCTGGCAAGAAAAAATCAACGGTGGCGTGAAAGTGGAGCCGAAAGACTGGATGCCCGATGCGTACCGCAAAACGCTAGTGCGGCAAATCTCGCAGCACGCGCATTCTGAATATGTGGGCATGCTGCCTGAGTCGAACTGGATCGGCCGAGCCCCCACACTGAAGCGCAAAGCGATTTTGATGGCCAAAGTGCAGGACGAGGCCGGCCACGGCCTGTACCTGTACAGCGCAGTTGAAACGCTGGGCGTCTCGCGTGATGCGGTGTACGCCGACCTGCTGAGCGGCAAAGCCAAGTACTCCAGCATTTTTAACTACCCCACATTGACATGGGCCGACATTGGTGCGGTGGGCTGGCTGGTCGATGGTTCGGCCATCGTCAACCAGGTGCCGATTTGCCGCTGCTCATACGGCCCGTATGCGCGAGCGATGGTGCGTGTGTGCAAGGAAGAATCGTTTCACCAGCGCCAGGGCTTTGACATCATGGTGGCGCTCTGCAAGGGCACACCCGAGCAAAAAGCCATGGCGCAAGACGCCCTCAACCGTTGGTGGTGGCCGTCCATTGCCATGCACGGCCCGGCAGATGAAGCATCTGTCAACAGCGCACAGTCAATGGCCTGGAAGATCAAGCTCAACAGCAACGACGAGCTGCGCCAGAAGTTTATTGACCAGACCGTGCCGCAAATTGAATTTTTGGGGCTTGAGCTGCCTGACAAGGATTTGAAATGGAACGAAGCGCGTGGCCACTACGACTATGGGCAAATAGACTGGGTTGATTTTTTCAACGTGGTTAGAGGCAAAGGTCCGTGCAATGAAGAGCGCTTGGCCGCACGCAACAAAGCCTGGGACGACGGCGCTTGGTTTCGTGAGGCCTTGACGGCGCATGCTGACAAGCAGGACGCTGCCAACCTGCAGCAGGCGGCCTGACATGCTTGACGCAATCCCCCGTGAATGGCCAATGTGGGAAGTGTTTATTCGCAGCCAGCACGGCCTGGCGCATAAGCATGTGGGCAGCCTGCACGCCGCCACCAGCGAAAGCGCGCTGCAGCACGCCCGTGATGTCTACACGCGACGCAATGAGGGCGTGAGCATTTGGGTGGTGCGCGCGACTGACGTCGTGGCTAGCAAAGTCGAGGACAAAGCCGCGCTGTTTGACCCGGCGCAGAGCAAGGTGTTTCGCCACCCAACGTATTTCCCCACGCCTGATGGCGTGAAGCATATTTGAGCGCGATGACTGCCAAGTTTGAATATCTTTTAAGGTTGGGTGACAACTGCCTGGTGCTATCGCAGCAATTGTCAGCCTGGTGCGGCCACGGCCCGGCACTTGAAGAAGATTTGGCACTGACCAACACGGCACTCGACTTGCTCGGTCAGGCGCGCTTGTGGCTGTCTTATGCGGGCGAAGTTGAAGGCGCGGACCGCGACGAAGATGCATTGGCCTACCACCGCGACGCTGCCCAATTTCGCAATCTGCTGATCGTTGAACAACCCAACGGCCATTACGGCAACACTGTCGCCCGACAGTTTTTGTTTGATGTGTGGCACCAGCTGTTGCTGGCCGGTTTGTGCAAATCAAAAGACAGCCGTATTGCAGACATTGCCCAGAAATCAGTCAAGGAATCGCGTTATCACGTGGAGCGCTCTGCCGGGTTGATGGTCTCACTGGGTGGCGGCACAGCGCTCAGCCATGAGCGTATGCAAGGCGCAATTGACAAGCTGTGGCCCTATGCGAATGAATGGTTTGAGCCGGATGCGGTCGACGCGCAGTGCGCACTTGACGGGCTGTGCCCAGCTGCCGCCAGCCTGCTGGAGGGCTGGCACTCAGCTGTCGGCGCGGTGCTCGCGCGCGCCACATTGACGATGCCTGGCTATGCAGGCCATCAAAAAGGCGGCAAGCGCGGCCTGCACACCGAACACCTGAGCCATATGCTGGCACCCATGCAGGTGCTGCAGCGCACGCACCCGGGGGCGCTGTGGTAACAGCGGTTGCACAACTTGCCAGCCGTGAAGCTATCCTCACGTGGTTGGGAGAAGTCATGGACCCAGAGGTGCCGGCGGTGTCGATTGTTGACCTGGGCATTTTGCGCGACGTGCAGTGGAAGGATGCGATTAATTCTGAGCTACTCGTAACTGTGACACCCACTTATTCTGGCTGTCCTGCTACTGAAGTCATAGCGCAATCAATTCGTGAAGCGCTCCATGCGCGCGGTATTGCCAAGGTAGACGTTCAAACGCAGCTGTCACCGGCGTGGACCACCGACTGGATGACGCTCCAAGGCCGTGACGCCCTGCGCGCCTACGGCATAGCCCCGCCATCCGCACGCGCGCCAAGCGCTGATGGAAGCCTGACCATCAACATCAGCGCCCTGCTACAAAGCAAAGCGGTGGTGCCATGCCCACAATGCAACTCACGCAACACGCGCCTGCTATCGCAGTACGGCTCGACAGCTTGCAAGGCGCTGTACCGGTGCAATAACTGTCTGGAGCCGTTTGACTACTTCAAGCCGCACTGACCAATCCATGTCTAGAAATTCAATAATTTAGAAGATCCACTTTTGGCAACCCATTCATTTCACAAACTGGCGGTGGACAGCGTCGAAGCGAACACGCGCGACTCATTCGCCGTCACGTTTGCAGTGCCTGAACACTTGCAAAAAGAGTTTGCGTACGTGCAAGGCCAATACCTGACGCTGCGCGCGGCGATTGATGGGCAAGAAGTACGGCGCTCCTATTCCATCTGCTCGGCGGTGCAAGACAAGCGCCTGCGGATAGCTATTAAAAAAATAGCTGGTGGCGCCTTTAGCAATTGGGCTGCAGATCATTTATTGCCTGAAGTATTGATAGATGTCATGCCGCCACAAGGCAACTTTCACATTCCGGTTCAGCCTGAATCTGCCCGCCATGTCATCGCGTTTGCAGCGGGCAGCGGCATCACGCCGATGTTGTCGATCATCAAAACGATGTTGCTGGCCGAGCCGTTGACGCGCATCACGTTGGTGTACGGCAACCGCTCATCAAGCAGCGTGATGTTTAAAGAGGAGCTGGAAGACTTGAAGGACACCTACCTGGCCCGCTTCAATCTGGTGTGGGTGATGAGCCGCGAGGCGCAGGATATTGACCTGTTTAATGGCCGCATTGATTACGCCAAGACCAGTGAACTGCTGACCTGCTGGATTGACCCTGCAAGCATAGACGTCGCCTTTATTTGCGGACCGCAAGAAATGATGCTGGCCGTCACGCAAGCCCTCCAGGACAAAGGCGTTGACAAGTCGCGTGTCAAGTCCGAGCTGTTTGGCACGGCTGCGCCAGTCAGGCCGCGGGCAGCCCCAGCCGATGCCCACGAAGATGAACAGTGTGAGGTGCAGGTGGTGCTCGACGGCAGTCGCCGCAGCTTTACCATGGCTAAAAACGCCAGCAGTCTGGTCGACGCCGCCTTGAAAGCCGGCATCGACATGCCGTATTCCTGCAAGGGCGGCGTGTGCTCGACGTGCCGTGCGCAAGTTATCGAAGGTGAAGTCGATATGGACAACAACTTTGCGCTGGAAGATTACGAAGTGGCACGTGGTTTTGTGCTGTGTTGCCAGAGCTTTCCGGTGTCCAATAAACTGGTGATTGATTTTGACCAGGAACACACCCATGCTTGATGCCGAAGATCTGAAATTTATTGCCTACAGCGTTAAACAGGGCGTGGCCACCGTCACACTCAATCGGCCCGACAAGCTCAACAGCCTGATGGGCGCCATGATGCTGGAGCTGTATAGCGCGCTGGGCAACGCCGCGCAAGACCCGGCCGTACGCGCTGTCGTGCTCACAGGCGCAGGCCGCGCATTTTGCGCCGGACAGGACCTGGCCGACACCGCCATGTCACCCAAGTCCGGGTCAAATGCGCCGGCCGACATTGGGGATGTGGTCGAAACGTTTTACAGCCCGCTGGTGCGCCGCCTGCGCGCCATGCCCAAACCTGTGGTGTGCGCCGTCAACGGCGTGGCAGCGGGCGCTGGGGCCAACATTGCATTGGCGTGTGACATCGTCATAGCGGTGCAAGCGGCGAGTTTTATCCAGCCGTTTTGCAAGCTGGGTTTGGTGCCCGATGCAGGCGGTACCTGGCTGCTGCCGCAGCTGGTGGGTCGGGCGCGTGCGGTGGGGTTGGCGCTGCTGGGCGACAAACTGGGCGCCGAACAGGCGGCGCAGTGGGGGCTGATCTGGAAGTGCGTTGCCGCTGCGGATTTTGAAAGCGAAGTCACCGCCGTTGCCCGCGCGCTGGCCGCCGGGCCTACGCTTGGCTATGTGCGTACCCGTGAGGCCATCGACAAGGCAGCCACCAGCACGCTGGATTCGCAGCTGGATGTAGAGCGTGACATGCAACGCGAGTTGGGCAACAGCCAGGACTACGCCGAGGGTGTCAAGGCTTTCATCGCCAAACGTCCGCCAGTGTTTGCAGGCCATTAGTTTTTTATTGCCCATGCCAAACCACACCACGCCCACAGACCTGCTTGACCCGATTGAAAAAGCCAGCCGTGACGAAATCACAGCGCTGCAAGTCAGGCGCCTGAAAGCCACACTGGAAAACGTTTACCAAAACGTGCCGCATTACCGCCAGGCATTTGATACAGCGGGCGTTCATCCGGGCGACTTCAAGACATTGACCGACCTCGCAAAATTTCCCTTCACCACCAAAAAAGACCTGCGGGCCAATTACCCGTTTGGCATGTTTGCCGTGCCGCAGTCGCAAGTTATGCGCATTCACGCATCGTCGGGCACCACCGGCAAACCGACGGTCGTGGGTTACACGGCAAATGACATCAGCCACTGGGCTGATTTGGTAGCAAGGTCGATACGCGCGGCGGGTGGACGTGCGGGCGACATGGTGCATATTTCGTACGGCTACGGGCTGTTCACTGGCGGCTTGGGCGCGCATTATGGGGCTGAGCGGCTGGGCTGCACCGTCATCCCCATGTCGGGCGGGCAAACCGAAAAGCAGGTGCAACTGATCGAAGACTTCAAGCCGCGCATCATCATGGTCACGCCGTCTTATATGCAGGTCATCATTGAAGAATACGCGCGGCTCGGGCTGGATGTTAAAAAGTCGTCGCTTGAAATTGGCATTTTTGGTGCGGAGCCGTGGACCAACGCCATGCGCCGCGACATTGAAGCCGCCGCCGACATTGACGCAGTGGACATCTATGGCTTGTCTGAAGTCATGGGCCCAGGGGTGGCCAGCGAATGTGTTGAATCGAAAGACGGCCCGGTGATTTGGGAAGACCACTTCTATCCAGAAATCATCAACCCCGTTACCGGCGAGCTGGTAGCCGATGGCGAAGAGGGCGAGCTGGTGTTCACGTCGCTGACCAAAGAGGCGTTTCCTATCATTCGCTACCGTACAAGGGACTTGACGCGCCTGCTGCCGCCCACATCCCGGGCCTTCAGGCGCATGGGCAAAATTGTGGGCCGCTCGGACGACATGCTGATCATTCGGGGTGTGAATGTGTTCCCCACGCAAATTGAAGAGCTGGTCTTGGACCACCCCGAGCTGACCGCGCTGTACCAGGTGCTGGTCACGCGCACCAGTCACCTGGATGAAGTGGAGGTGCTCACCGAGTTGCAAAGCTCCGCTGCGGCGTTGCCTGCTGGGCAAATCGCAGAGATTTGCGTTGCGCTTGAATCTCGCATCAAGAACCTCATCGGCATCAGCGCCAAAGTGGCCGTGTTGATGCCGGGCGCCATCGAACGAACGCAAACCGGCAAGTCGCGCCGCGTGATCGACAAAAGAGTCGCCCCATGAGCCCACAAGAACTCGCCAGCAAGGTGGGCGAAGGCATGATGGCAACCGACCATGCCTCTATCGCCCTGGGCATCCGCCTGATGCACATCAGCCCTGGCGCTGCGCAGATGGAGATGCAGGTGCGCCCGGACATGATCAACGGCTTTGGTACCTGCCACGGCGGCATGATCACGGCGCTGGCTGATTCGGCCTTCGGCTTTGCCTGCAATTCTTACAACGAACTCACCGTGGCATCAGGCCTGAGCGTGGATTTTGTTGCGCCCGCTTTTGCGGGTGAGGTCCTGACTGCCAAAGCGGTGGAAGTGTCTTTGAGCGGGCGCACTGGGGTATACGACGTGATGGTGTTCAACCAGAAGGCCGACTGCATAGCGGTGTTTCGCGGGCGGTCACACCGCATCAAGGGCAAGCAAACAGTGCCGCTGGTGGGCGGCTTGCCGGGCGACAATCAGGCCCATGCCTAAATCATTGTCCCCGTCACTTGCGTCGCTGAACAAAACCCTTGAATTTGAAGCTGAATTCATCGACGGCCTGAAAGATATTTTTGAAGAAAAAATTGTTTTCAACAAGCTGCTGGGCTTGAAAATCACCTCGCTCACCCCTCACCGGGTCACCGCCCGCATCGACATGCGCCATGAGCTGGTCGGTCATTACTCGCACAACCGTATTCACGGCGGTGCCATCAGCGCCGGGCTGGATGCGGTGGGCGGCCTGGCGGTCATGGCAGCCATTGGCGCGCGGCATCTGGACGAGCTGCCTGCGCAGCGCTTACAGCGGTTTGCGAAGCTGGGCACGATTGATTTGCGGGTTGACTACCTGCGTCCTGGTATTGACGATTATTTTGAGCTGTGCGCCGAAGTCATGCGCCTGGGTTCACGCGTGGCCAGTACCCGCATGGAGTTTTTGGGCGCTGACGGCAAGCTGCTGTCGACCGGAGCAGCGGCTTACATCGTTTCCTGACCACGCTGGTCTTTGCTGGGGTAGTTACTTTGCTGGATTGTCAGTCCGGGTCTTTTTGAATTTTGCGCGGCTTGCCTGAATCATCGATGGCGACATACGTCAAATTCGCCTCGGTCACCTTGATGATCGGCTCGGGCTGGCGCAGGCGTTGGGCATACACCTCGACCTTGACCGTTACGGATGTGTTGCCGATGCGCTCAATTTCAGCGTAAAAACTCAGCAAGTCGCCCACCTTCACAGGCTGCTTGAAAATGAACTGGTTCACCGCCACGGTGGCAATGCGCCCCCTGGCGATGCGCGCTGGAATGACCGACCCTGCCAGATCCACTTGCGCCATAACCCAGCCGCCAAAAATATCGCCGTTGACGTTGCTGTCTGCTGGCATGGTGATGACTTTGAGCACCAGCTCCTTGTCGGTCGGCATAAGCACGACGCCGTCACCCGGACTGGGGGAATTGCTTGCGTGGGCACTTGTTTGGGTCGGCATAGGCACAATCTACAAAGAAATTAATCAACACTGGTGATTGTCCCCTATGCGTTCCATGGCTTCCGGCGTTTCTGCGCCACTTGTTTTGGCCACCCCGGCCAGCGGTCCGCCGCCCCCCACCCGGTCTGACTGGGACACGTTAAAACGCCTTTTCCCGTATCTGTGGGACTACAAATGGCGGGTGCTTGCCGCGTTGAGCTTCATGCTCGGCGCCAAGCTCGGCAATGTGGGTGTGCCGCTGCTGCTGAAGAATCTGGTGGACACCATGAACATCAAGCCCGGTGACACCAAGGCGTTGCTGGTGGTGCCCGCAGCGCTGCTGCTGGGTTATGGCTTGCTGCGCTTGTCCACATCGCTTTTTACCGAGCTGCGTGAACTGGTGTTTGCCAAAGCCACCGAGGGCGCGTCGCGCAAAATTTCGCTGCAGGTCTTCAGGCACTTGCACGCGCTGAGCCTGCGGTTTCACCTGGAACGCCAAACCGGCGGCATGACACGTGACATTGAACGCGGCACACGCGGCGTGAATTCGCTGATTTCATACTCGCTTTACAGCATCATTCCTACATTGATTGAGGTGGCGCTGGTCCTGAGCATTCTGGCGGTCAAGTTTGACGTGTGGTTTGCTTGGATCACCCTGATAGCGCTGACCTGCTACATCACCTTCACAGTAACAGTGACCGAATGGCGTACCAAGTTTCGCAAGCAAATGAACGAGCTCGATTCGTCAGCCCACAGCCGGGCGATTGACTCGCTGCTCAATTACGAAACCGTTAAGTACTTCAACAACGAAAACTTCGAAGCGGCGCGTTACGACGAAAACCTCGAACGCTACCGTCAGGCCGCCATCAAAAGCCAGCGCACGCTGAGCATGCTTAACACCGGCCAGCAGCTGATCATCGCCGTCGGCCTGGTTGCCATGCTGTGGCGCGCTACGCAGGGCGTGGTTGACGGCCGCATGACGCTGGGTGATTTGGTGATGGTCAACGCTTTTATGATCCAGCTGTACATTCCGCTGGGCTTTTTGGGGGTGATTTACCGCGAGATCAAACAAAGCCTGACCGACCTTGACAAGATGTTCACGCTGATGGAAAAAGAGCGTGAAATTGCTGACGAACCCGGTGCGCTGCCGATACAAATCAACGCGTCGCCGGCCGTCAAGTTTGAAGGCGTCAGCTTTGCGTATGAAGCATCGCGGCCGATTTTGAAGGACGTGAGCTTTGAAATCCCGCCAGGCAAAACCGTTGCCGTGGTGGGCTCATCGGGCGCTGGTAAATCCACGCTGGCAAGGCTGCTGTTTCGCTTCTACGACGTCCAGCAAGGCCGCATCACCATTGCCGGGCAGGACATCAAGCACGTCGCGCAGGCCAGTGTGCGGCATGCCATTGGCATCGTGCCGCAAGACACCGTGCTGTTCAACGACACGGTCGAGTACAACATCGCCTACGGCCAGACGGGCGCCAGCAAAGAGCAGGTCATTGAGGCCGCTAGGTCTGCCCGCATTCACGACTTTATTACCAGTACGCCACTGGGCTACAACACCATGGTGGGCGAGCGCGGCTTGAAGCTGTCGGGGGGTGAAAAGCAGCGGGTTGCCATTGCCCGCACGCTGTTGAAAAACCCGCCAGTGGTAATTTTCGATGAAGCCACCTCGGCACTCGATTCAGCCAACGAGCGTGCCATTCAGGGCGAACTGAAAGCCGCCGCGCAGAACAAAACCACGCTGGTCATTGCCCACCGCCTGTCTACAGTGGTGGATGCGCATGAGATCTTGGTGATGGAGGACGGCCGCATCGTGGAGCGCGGCACGCACGCCGAGCTGTTGGCCAAAGACCAAAAATACGCCAGGATGTGGAATTTGCAGCAAAACAGCGAGTAAAAGGCACTACTTAGTGCTGCAGCCCAATTGATTCGGGCGCTAGCAGCTATTAAATAAATAGCATATGGCTGCTGGTCTATGGGAATTCCCGTAGCTTGCTTGCGTTTGCAAACTCGCATAATGCCGCATGGAAACCAAATGGCTCGAAGATTTTGTCAGCCTGGCTGAAACCCGCAGTTTTAGCCGCTCAGCGACGCTAAGGCATGTAACCCAACCGGCGTTTTCACGGCGCATTCAGGCACTGGAGGCTTGGGCGGGCACCGACCTGGTGGACCGCTCTTCGTACCCCACGCGCCTGACGCCCGCAGGCGAAACGCTCTACAGCCAGTCACTGGAAATGCTGCAAGGCCTGCAGTCGACCCGAGCCATGTTGCGCGGCCACACATCTGCCGGCCAAGACGTCATTGAGTTTGCGGTACCGCACACGCTGGCTTTCACGTTTTTCCCCGCCTGGGTCAGCAGTTTGCGTGAAAAGTTTGGGCCCATCAAAAGCCGACTGATTGCATTGAATGTGCACGATGCCGTGCTGCGGCTGGTTGAGGGCAGTTGCGATTTGCTGATTGCTTACCACCATGATTCGCAGCCTTTTCAGCTCGATCCCAATCGCTATGAAATGGTGACACTGGGGCAGGAAGTGCTGTCGCCATTCGTCAAACCTGATCTGGCAGGTGGGCCACTCTATAAATTGCCGGGCCGATCTGGCCAGCCCCTGCCGTATCTGGGTTACGCGCCGGGTGCTTATCTGGGTCGTGTGGTGGACTTGATATTGAAGCAATCGAGCACCGCCATCCATTTGGACCGGGTGTATGAAACCGACATGGCCGAAGGCCTGAAAGCCATGGCACTGGAAGGCCACGGCATCGCGTTTTTGCCAATGAGCGCAGTGAAAAAAGAGTTGCGTGCCAAAAAGCTGGTCAGTGCTGTGTCCCAGACGGTTCTGCCCCTTGAAATGACAATGGACATACGTGTTTACCGCGAGCGGCCTGCGTCAAACGCAGCTGTCAAACGATCAGCACAAGCTTTATGGACCTACCTGGAATCGCAAATTCAACCCCGAACACGTCCTAAGTAGCAACCCTAGGCGCTTATAAATAAATTGCATAACGCGTTTTGAAGACAGCATTTGCAAGCAGATGTGTTTGAATTTAAAGTTTGGTTGCTGGCATTTATCAGTCGTCCAGATGTGTGTCTTTGGCACAAAGTCTGCTTGATGCGCTGGATTCATTCAGTGACGGTTGACGATTGACGATTGACGGTGTCAGTCACAATTTTCGAAAAGCATTTAAAAATTCTAATCAGACATGCTGCCTTGTTCCTTGCAGTCTGCGCAATGCAGGCTCGGGTAAACCTTGGGCATGGTGCGCAAATTGCTTCTCTAAAATAGATTCATATTCAGTTTTCATTTAACCCTCGGAGAAATCATGAAATTCAAACTCGCTTCCCTTGCTTTGGCCGTTTTTGCAACAGGCCTGTCCGGCGCTGCATTTGCGCAGGCCACAGACACGGTTGCCAAGGTCAAGGCCTCTGGCGTTGTCACCATGGGTGTGCGCGACTCGTCCAGCCCACTGTCTTTCACGCTGGGTGAAGGCAAATACACCGGTTACCACATTGAGGTTTGCAACAAGGTAGTCGCCAACCTTGAAAAAGCGGCTGGCCGCAAGCTGGAAATCAAATACCAGCCAGTGACTTCACAAAACCGCATTCCATTGGTCCAAAACGGCACAGTCGACATTGAGTGCGGCTCCACCACCAACAATGCAACCCGTCAAAAAGACGTGGCCTTCTTGCCCACCACATTTGTTGAAGAGGTGCGCATTGCTGTTAAAAACAACTCTGGCATCACGTCAATTGTTCAGCTCAACGGTAAAAACGTTGCCACAACAACAGGTACAACGTCCGTTCAGACATTGCGTAAAAACGAACGTGCCAGCAACATTGATTTCAAGGAAGTATTTGGCAAAGACCACTCTGACAGTTTTTTGCTGCTTGAATCGGGCAGAGCTGAAGCTTTTGTCATGGACGGAGCACTTCTGGCAGGGCAAATTGCAGGATCAAAAACGCCTGCTGACTTTAAAATCGTAGGTGAAGTGTTGAGCGTTGAACCCATCGCCATCATGATCCGAAAGGACGATGCTGCGTTCAAGAAAATTGGTGACGACACCGTCAAGGAAATGATGAAGTCCGGAGAAGTAGCCAAGCTGTATGACAAGTGGTTCATGCAGCCCATCCCGCCGAAAAATGCCAAGGTTGGTTACGTTGCCAGTGAGAGCACCAAAGCTGCTTGGGCTACGCCGAATGAAAAGCCCATGGAAGACTACGCCAAAAAGTAATCTTGCAGCACAGCGCATCAGCTTGACGACAAACCCCGCCATGAATTTGAATCAGCGGGGTTTGTTGTTTCAGGGCGTTCAAGCGCTGCATTCCTGACATTTGGCACACACAGCCAATAGCAACAACAACAACACCCTGGAGCCTCCATGAATTGGGACTGGAAAGTATTTTTAAACGACGACGGCAGTGGACGCACTTACCTGCAGTGGATGTTTGATGCCTGGGGCTGGACACTGGCTGTTGCAGGCGCTTCATGGGTGGTGGCCATGCTGGTCGGTGCACTGGTAGGCACATTGCGCACGCTGCCAAACAGCCCGGGGCTGGTCAGGCTGGCCAATGCCTGGGTGGAGTTGTTCAGAAATATCCCGCTTTTGGTGCAAATCTTCATCTGGTATTTTGTGGTGCCAAAAATGATTCCGGCCATGAAGGAGTTGCCCAGTTTTATTCTGGTGGTGTTTGCACTGGGGTTTTTCACATCGGCCCGTATTGCCGAGCAGTTTCGGGCCGGTATCCAGGCCTTGCCCAGAGGTCAGCGCTATGCAGGCATGGCGATGGGGTTTACCACCGCGCAAACCTATCGCTATGTTATTTTGCCAATGGCCTTTCGCATCATCATTCCGCCGCTGACCAGCGAGTCAATGAACTTGTTGAAAAATTCATCGGTGGCTTTTGCCGTGTCGATTGCCGAACTGACGATGTTTGCCATGCAGGCGCAGGAAGAAACCTCACGCGGTATTGAAATTTATCTGGCAGTCACGCTGCTTTACGCTGTATCGGCTTTTGCCGTGAACCGGATTTGCGCAGTCATTGAAAAAAAGGCGCAAATTCCGGGCTTTGTTCTGGCCGGTGCGTCAGGCGGAGGGCACTGACATGCTGGGATTGGACATGGGTTTTTTGAACTGGGAAATTATTTCCAAGTTCGTGATCAAGGGGTTCTGGTTCAGCATCCAGCTCACCATCATTGCCACCATCGGCGGCATTATTTTGGGCACTGTTCTGGCTTTGATGCGCTTGTCAGGCAAAGCGTGGCTGGCTACGCCGGCAACTGTTTATGTCAACGGCATGCGATCTGTGCCGCTGGTGATGGTGATTTTGTGGTTTTTTTTGCTGGTGCCAGCCGGGTTTTATGCATTGATACCGGGTGGGGCCAACAACCGGGCTGAAATCTCGGCCATCATCACTTTTGTGGCCTTTGAAGCGGCCTATTTCAGTGAAATCATGCGGGCGGGCATTCAGTCCATCTCACGCGGGCAGGTCAATGCCGGACGGGCCATGGGCATGACCTATTCACAGAACATGAAGCTGATCATCCTGCCGCAGGCCTTTCGCAACATGGTGCCAATCTTGCTGACGCAAACGATTATTTTGTTCCAGGACACCTCGCTGGTTTATGCGATTGGCGCGTATGACCTGCTCAAGGGCTTCAGCACCGCGGGCAAGATTTACGGCCGACCCGAAGAA
>JANYED010000138.1 GCA_025363315.1 Polaromonas sp. | reverse complement strand
GCCTGCGTCTGCGCCGCTGTAGGTGCTGGACAGGTTGACGGTTTTACCGTTAGCCGCGTTCTTGTCAGTGAAGGTGCCGCTGGTGCTGACCGTTAACACGTCGCCGCCGATCAAACCTGCAAAGTTGGCGCTGCCTGTGCTGACCGTAGCTGCGGTCGTCTGGTCATAGGTTTTATTGCTGGCGGTGATGCCGCTGACTGTCAAGGCTGCACGGTTGATGGTGCTGGTGGTGTTATTGGCGTAGGTAACGTTGTAGTTGTTGCCGCTGTTGCCGTCGTTTACGGTGACGCCAGTAGTTGTGACTGTCTTGTTGCCTGTGCCTGCGTTTTTGTTGGTAAAGGCAAATGTGCCGCCAGTGGCTGTGTCGCCGCCGACTAGGGCAGTGCTGGCGGTGGCTACGGCTGTGCCCGCGGCACTGGTGCTGCCGTCGTAGGTCTTGGTGATGTCGCTGGTAGCTAGTACCAAGTTGGCTTTGCTGACGGTACCTGTTGCCGTGATGGTTGAGGTGGTGTAGTTGTTACCGCCATTGCCGTCTGCCACGCTGTAGCCTGCATTGACTGACAGGGTGCTGTTGCCTGTACCCAACACGTTTTTGCTGCCGAAGGCTTGGCTGGCTGTGGCGGTGTCGCCACCGACCAGGCCAGTCTTGATGACAGCGGCGCTGGATGTGGTGTTGCCGTCGTAGGTTTTGGTGTCGGCGACTGCGGCCAGGCTTAAGTTGGCTTTATTGATGGTGCTGGTGTTGTTGTTGGCGTAGCTGATGTTGTAGTTGCCTGTGACATCAGCATTGCTGCTGTCTTGCAGGGTGACGCCGCTGGCGACCACGGTTTTGTTGCCTGTGCCTGCATTTTTGTAGCTAAAGGCTTGACTGCCTTGGACATTGACAGTCTCGCCTGCGGCTGCACCTGCCAGGCTGCCGACGCTGCCCGTACCTGTGGCGCTGGTGTTGCCGTCGTAGGTCTTGGTCACAGAGTTGGCCGTTACTGTCAGCGCTGCACGATTGATGGTGCTGCTTGTGTTGTTGGCGTAAGTGACGTTGTAGTTGTTGCCGCTGTTGCCGTCGTTGATGGTTACGCCAGTGGTGGTCACTGTCTTGTTAGCCGTGCCAGCGTTCTTGTCGGCAAAGGCAAATGTGCCGCCGCTGATGTTGTCGCCAGTCATGACTGAGCCGCTGTTGATGACGGCCGTGCCTAGTGCGCTGGTGGTGCCGTCGTAGGTCTTGGTGATGTCGCTGGTGCCGAGCGTCAGGTTGGCTTTGTTAATCGTTAGTCCGCCGCCAATGATGTCCACGCCTTGCTGGTTAGAGTAATAGCTGTTGGCGTAAGAGCCAAAGTTACGCCCGCTGGCGTTGCTGCCGCCTAGCACGCGAGCGTCAGCGGTGGTTGCGCCTTGTTGGGTGTTGCCGTTGTAGGTGACAGTGGTATCAGCCAGCGTCAAGCCGGTCATCAGGCTGCGCAGCAGCGGGCCGCTATTACCTTCGTAAATACGCCAAACCTTGCCGTCGCCACCCACGTTGCTGGCGTTCCAGCCTGCGGCGGTGAAGGTGGCTGTGCTTTTAAATTCAACGTTGTTCAGGCCGCGTGTTAAGCTGTCCACGGTTCCAGTATTAGTGCCAAAGCCAGGGGTTGCACTGCCTTGCCAGAACGATGCATTGACCGTGCCGCCAAACAAAGCGCCCACCAGCGCACCCACATTGGTGTTACCTGTTGCTGTGCCAGTGGCATAGCTGTTGCTGATGCTGCCGGTGCTTTGGCTATAACCGACCAACCCGCCTACATAAGAAATGCCGCTGACGCTGCCTGTGGCGTAGCTGTCGGTGATGCTGCTGTCGTCGGTGATGACGCCCACCAGACCGCCTGCATAGCCGTTGCCAAAGCTGCCGCCGCTGACAGAACTTGTGGCGTAGCTGTTGCTGATGCTGCCGTTTAATGTGATGGCGCCCACCAGACCACCAACATAGCTGCTGCCACTGACAGCGCCTGTGGCGTAGCTGTTGCTGATACTGCCGTTATTGACACCCGCCAAACCGCCAACAAAGTTGTTACCAGTGATGCCGACGTTGGTCAGCCCCACGTTGGCAACTGTGCTGCCCGTGTCAGTCATACCAAACAGACCAATACGGTCCTCAGTCGGGCGGTTGATCGTCAGGTGGTCAATGGTTTTGTTGTTACCGTCGAAAGTGCCGCTAAAGCTGGTGGTGGCATCGCCGATTGGTTTGAAGCCCGCGCCGCCGTTCCAATTGGTTATGCCAGTCGCGGCGATGTCGTTAGCCAACACATGGTTTTTGTTCAACATACCGGCTGAGCCTACGCCTTGCAGACCGTAGATGTCAGCAATCTGGTAGGCGTTGCCAGATGTTCCGTCGCCGCCCTTAGCGCGAATAAATGTGCCGCCGCTGATGCGGAAGTCAGCAGTAACGAACGTTGGCAAGATCGTTGCAATTTGACTGAAAGTGCCTGCCTTCAAGTCAAACTTGCCGACGTTGATGTAGTCGATGTTTTGAATGGCATTGCCAGCGCTGAGCGACATGGCTGCTGTGCCATTGGCATTAAGAATATCTTTGCTGTTTAAGTCAATATTGCCAGTAGCCTGAATGGCCAGCGTGCCGTTGCTAAAACTGATGTTGTTGCCCAGCCGCACATCGCCCGCTGCGCTACCTGCCGTTGCAATGGTGCGATTGGCCGTGATGTCATAACCCTGCTGGTTTGAATATCGGCCTAATGCGGTTGATGTCGCCAAATAGTTGCCTGCCGTGCCCGTGCTGCTAAGTGTCAGGTTGTCGGTGACTGCCGCAGTGCCCAGCAGCTTGCTTGGGTCAGCCCCGGCTGTGCTGTAAGCGCCAATGTTGGTCAGAGCGCTACCGCTGCCGTCGTAAGTGGGCGTGAGGTTATAGGCGGTTAATAAACTGCGCAGTAGCGGGCCGGTATTGCCTTCGTAAATACGCCAAACCTTGCCGTCACCGCCCACGTTGCTGATGTTCCATCCGGCTGCGGTGAACGCCGCACCCTGCAGAAATTGGGCCGTGGTCAGTGGCGTTGCGCCAGTGTCACTGGCGGTGTCGCCAATACCAAACGCGGTGGCTGCGGTGCTGTTGTTCCAGAAATTATTGCTGAGGCTGCCGGTGCTGTAGCCCGCCAAGCCGCCTCGCGTGCCACCGCCACCCACGATGTTGGATGCATAGCTCTTGCTGATGATGGTGTTTGTATCCGCCAGGCCAATCAAGCCGCCGCTGTAGCCCGCAACACCGCTGACATTGCCTGTTGCATAGCTGTTGTTGACGGTGAGCGTGCCTGCGGACGATGTTGAGCCTACCAGCCCGCCTCGAATACCGATAGTGCCGAGGCCGG
>JANYED010000137.1 GCA_025363315.1 Polaromonas sp. | reverse complement strand
GTTGAGCGAGTAAAGCTCGCTCACGCGCCGCGTAGTTAGCTAATACGCTGTCAGATTGGACTTTTAGTTCATCTTTAAGTGCGGCATGCCGGGCTTCACGATCCGCCTGGTACTTCAGCAACCGTACTACCTCTGACTGTGCCGCTTTCAATTCGCCTGTCAACCGCCCTTGCTGGTCTGCGTGCTGGCGCTGCAGGACGCGTTCTTGCAAAAGAAAGTTTTGGGCCTGTTCTGCGTTTTCGCGGGCGGACTGTTGTTGGCCTTTCAGCATCAGACCCGTCAGTTCCAGTGCGCGCTGCGCATGAAGTTTTTCCGCAGCCTCGAGCTGACCACGCAATTTTCCGGCGGCTTCGGCGTGCTGCTCTTTCAGTGTTTCGGCATGCCACTGCAAGCGAACAAGCTCCAGTCCTGACGCTTCCATTTGCTCTTTGAATAAGTTTTCCTGCTCAGCGTAGCTTCGCTGTAGCTGGCTCTTTTCGGCCATGTAGGCTTCAGCCAGCTCCGCTTTTTGTTTAGTCGCTTGCCGGTAAATGGCAATTAGGCGTGCAGCGGCGTTTTGCGCGCGCCGTAACTTCTGATGCGCTATTTTTAGCTGCGCTTGCAAGACGTTCTCTCGCTGTGCTGACTGGGCCAGGTGCGCACGACTATCTTCCGCGAGCGCCTGAGCCTGGTGTTCACGCTGTGCCTGCGTCTGTAGCAGGACAGCTATTTTCTCGCTGGCGCCTTCCGCTTGTTCAAGGAGTGTGCGTTCGCGACTTGCGTACTCTTGCTCTAGCGCACTTCGTTCGCCTTCAAGCGCTTTCAGTCGTTGCGTCAGCGCCGCTTCCTGCCTGGTGTGTTCGGCGTGCAACGCATGCTCGTGGTGTTCGTGCGCTAGCGCCAGGGTGACCTTTTCCTGTTCGGCCTGTGTGTTCGCGATTTGAAGGGCGGTTGCTAATTCGCGTTCGCGCGCAGCCCATGCGGCTTCATCTATTTGTTGGGCTGCGCTCAGCGTGGCGACGCCTGCGGAAAGGCGTTCAATTTCATCTTGCAAATCCTGCTGTTGCCGGCTGTGCAGTTCGAACGTCTTGCTGGTCGCTGTCTGGTGGCGCGATTCAATTAGCTGATGAAGGGTCGAACTGGCGGTGCCATTCAGCTTGAATGCGTCGAATACGTTCGGTGGAACCGCAAAAGCCAGCTTTAGTTCAGGGTGCGCTTCTGATAGGTAGTAGCGGTTCAAACCGTCAAAATATACCGGGCTGTAATGGCGGTCCAGCAGCAGCTTTTCCCATCGCTCATGGCTTTCGGTCTGGGTCAGGGGCAGGGTGCTTTCAACCACCACAATCCACGGCTTTGCCTTGGCGGCACCCCAACTGCGCAATACTTGCTCTTCAAGCCCCTCCACATCAATTTTCAGCCAATGAATTTCTTGAACTTGGCAGTCTTTGAAAACCGTTGCCAAGGTGATGCACGGCACTGATATTTCGTGAATATCAAACCCGCGTCCCCGATGCTGGTCTGCAATAACGGCATCTGCGGTGGAAATTCCGGTGTGCGGTATTTCAAAAAACGGCAATGTGCCTTTTCTACTTCCGACGGCAGCCTGAATAATTTTGTCACCGGGCCGCTGTTGCCTGAGCAGCTCGGCATAGTGCGGCGTGGGTTCTACGTGAACGCCGCGCCAACCGTGTTCATGAAACGCCAGGCTGACTGAGTCGACCACCGGGTCTTGTGCGCCAATGTCAATGTACAGGCCGCGCTCGATATGGCCGAGCGCCCGCCACAGCATGACGTCTTCAAAGTTCTGCGCGTACGAAACAATGCTCATGCGGCAGTTCCGTCGGCTCTTTGATTGGGAGCGCGCTGGGCCTGGTTTGCCTGCGGATAAGTGCCTGGTGTCAGCCCGAGCGCGCATTCAAGCTGGGCGGCAGCCAGGCGCCAGGTGGGCGGGCGTTGGTTCAGCATCGGCTGACCGGCCGCCAGACCCGCTTTAAGCCAGTCTTTAATGGAGGCCGCGAGCGCTTGCGGCGTTTCGCTGCGAAAGTACGCAACCCCCGCCACTCCCGTCTCACGAAAAACCGCCACGTCGCGCGCCAGCACCGGCTTGCCGTGACGGGCAGCTTCTACCAAGGGCAAACCAAAACCCTCTGCGCGCGACGCCACCAGCACGCCGCTGCAAACCGCGTACAGGCGCGCCAAATACTCGTCACTGGCGTCTTCGAGCCAAAACAGCCGCTTGCCCGCTTGCGGATGATTTCGAAGTGCCTGCTGTAAGCCTTCGGTTTTCCAGCCGGGGCGGCCCACAATGACCAGCAGTGGCGACTTGCCCGGCTGTTGCCACAGGTGTTCAAACGCGGCCAGCGACTGGTCGTAACCCTTGCGCGGTTCTAACGTGCCGACCATCAGCACCGCCGGCGTAGCGCGCAGCCGCGCTAGTAAAAAGTCGGCATCAGCTGGCAGGCCGTCGCTGGGAGCGCTGGACTCAATGTCAGCCCCCAGCACGATGGTACTGGTGGGTAGCGATCCGGCGGGCAACCCGAAGCGTGCGCCCAGCCAGGCTGAAAGCTCTATCTTCACGGATTGCGAGATACAAATGGCGCTGTCTGCATACACCGCCACCCATTTGATCCAGCGGCTGAAGTTTCGGGTGGTCTTGGCGTTAAACCATTCCGGGTTCTGCAGCGGTAGCAGGTCATAAACCATGATGTTGAGGGCCACGCCGCGTCTTTTCCAGGCGAGCAACTGCGACTGGTGGCGCGGCAGCAGATGGGCGGCCAGATCAAGCCCCAAAAAAAGGTCGCCTTTTTGAACCGTTATGGGTACGGCTTCGTGTGGCTCGGGATTAACCGAGCTGGTCATGAAGCCAGGGTGCGAGTGGGCGTAGGGCTGGCGTCGGGTAGCAAAGACGGGGCATACCCGGTATCCGGCAGGGGGCGCAGCAAGGAGTTGCAGCAGCAACGAACGCACCACGCGCTGAATACCGGTGCGTGCGTCACTTTGGTAAATCACAGAAACGTCAACCAGCAATTGGCGGGTTGTTCCGGTGCCTGGTGCACCCGATGTGTCTGCTTGCAGGTGCGCTAAGGTGATTGACGCGCAAGCGGGAGCGGCTGAATCAGCTCGATTCCCCCAGGGTTGCACCAGTGATCGGGCCAGCCGCACCGGAAGGTGTTTGATCAACCAGGCAGGCATCCATTGCCCATAGCCCGCACGGTTAACCTGACTGGCAGCGCGGCTCATTCTGCCGCGTGTTCCTGGTAGAACGCAAACGCTTCGTCAACTGCATTGAAAGCCGACAACTTGCCTTTAACCAGCACAGCGGCGTGCTGGCAATGCGCTTTGATGTAGCCCGGGTCATGCGAGACGATAATCATGGCCCTGTCACTGCGCTTTTCGAACAGCTCAATTCGGCACTTTTCATGAAAACGGCTGTCGCCCACAGCAACGATCTCGTCAATCAAAAAGCAGTCGAACTCGACCACCATGCTGATGGCAAACGCCAGGCGTGCGCGCATTCCGGCCGAATAGGTCTTGACGGGCTCACGCAGGT
>JANYED010000127.1 GCA_025363315.1 Polaromonas sp. | reverse complement strand
GTCGTCGTACGCTTGGCGTTTGTCGGCGTCTGACAAGATGTCATAGGCTTGCTGCACCGCCCGAAACCGCGCCGCCGCATCGTCAGCGGCGTTTCTGTCCGGGTGATAAAACGAGGCTTTTTGGCGAAACGCTTTTTTGATATCTGCCAGCGTGGTGGCGCTGTTCAGGCCTAGCGTTGTGTAGTGGTCGGTCACAGCAACTCAGCGTACTTGCCGCCTTTTGATACGGCAGGCGAATCAGCCCACTCAGACAACCGCCCCTCAACCAAACGAAACTTACGCGCACACCTCGCCGCCAGCGACTCATCATGCGTGACCATGATGAAAGCTGTGCCCTGGTCGCGAGCCAGTTGCAGCATGAGTTCAAACACACCTTCTGCGGTTGAACGGTCCAGGTTGCCTGTAGGCTCGTCGGCCAGCACGCAGGCAGGTTGCGTGACCAATGCGCGTGCAATAGCCACACGCTGGCGCTCACCACCTGACAGTTCTGCCGGGCGGTGATGCAGGCGGTCTTGCAAGCCCACACTTGCTAGCATGTCGGTCGCAATTTGTGCAGATTTCTCGGGTGCCATACGGCGAATCCAAAGTGGCATGGCGACGTTGTCCAGCGCGCTGAACTCGGGCAGCAAATGGTGAAACTGGTAGACAAAGCCCAGGTGCTGGTTGCGAAGTTGGCCTTGTACTTCGGCAGACAGCGTGGACAGGTCTTGCCCCTTGAGCACCACTTGCCCGCTGGTGGGTGCATCCAGCCCGCCCATCAAATGCAGTAGCGTGCTTTTGCCGGAGCCCGATGCGCCGACGATGGCGATGGTGTCACTTGGGTTGACGGTCAGGTCTACGCCTTGCAGCACTGTGACATCGAGGCGGCCTTCAATGAATCGCTTGGTCAGGCCCGTTGCTTGCAACACTTGGTCACTCATAACGCAAAGCCTCCGCAGGGTTGACTCTACTGGCGCGCCAGCTGGGGTACAGCGTCGCCAGAAAAGCCAGGATCAGGGCAATCACCGCAATCGGCATGATGTCGGCGTACTGCGGCTCGCTCGGCATGCGGCTGATGAGGTAAATGTCTTTTGGTAAAAAGCTGGCGTTCAGCAGCCGCTCCAGCGCGGGTACCAGCACGTCGATGTTAAAAGCTATGCCCAACCCCAACAGCAGGCCGGCCAGCGTGCCAATCACGCCGACCATCGCGCCCTGCACAACAAAAATGCCCATGATGCTTTTGGGGCTGGCGCCCAGCGTGCGCAAAATGGCGATGTCAGCTCGCTTGTCGGTTACGGTCATCACCAGCGTTGATACCAGGTTAAACGCCGCCACCGCAACAATCAGCGCGAGGATGATGAACATCATGCGTTTTTCAAGTTGCACAGCGGCAAACCAGGTTTTGTTTTGCCGCGTCCAGTCGCGTATCAAGAGGTCACCGGTGAGGGAGCGTGACAGCTCTTGAGCCACCTCACGCGCCTGGTGCAGGTCTTTTAATTTAATGCGAATGCCCGTTGGCCCTTCCAACCTGAAGATCTTGGCTGCATCGTCCTGGTGGAGCATGACCAGTGCCGAGTCGTATTCATAGTGGCCTGAATCAAAGGTGCCCACCACTTTCATTTGCTTTAAGCGCGGCACCACACCTGCTGGCGTGACTTGTCCACTGGGGGCAATCAACGTGACGGTATCGCCCTCACGCACACCCATGGCGCGCGCCAGTTCACCGCCCAGCACCACGCCAAATTCACCGGGCACCAGCCTGGCCAGCGTTGTGCTTGACGTGGCGGCCAGGTCTGTGACTTGCCCTTCCAGCGTCGGGTCAATGCCGCGTACGAGCGTGCCTTTCATGTCCTCGCCCCTTGCCAACAGGGCTTGTGCTGCTATAAAAGTCGCTGCACCGACGACGTTTTCGTTGGCTTTGATCTCGACCAGCGTTTTTTGCGGGTCTGGCAGCGCCGCGCCATTGGGGGCGAACACTTCGATGTGCGAGATGACACCCAGCATGCGGTCACGCACTTCTTTTTGAAAGCCGTTCATCACGCTAAGCACAATGATGAGTGCCGCCACGCCCAGCGCTATGCCGAGCATCGACACGCCGGAGATAAACGAGATAAAGCCGTTGCGGCGGGTGGCACGGCCAGCGCGGGTGTAGCGCCAGCCCAAAACCAGTTCATAAGGTAATTGCATAACCGTCAATTGTGTCATCCCGGACAATAGGACGATGCCTACAGACTCAACGCCCCACTTGATCGTTCCCTTTGCTGCTTGCTCGGGCGAAGACTGGTTGCGGGCCGTTAGCCCGCTTAAGCTTAAAAACCTCGACCACTTGCTTCGCGGGATGAAGTTGCTTGATACCCATGCAGGTCAAGCGGACAGCTTGAGCCCGCCACATGAGCGGGTGCTGGCCAAAGCTTTTGGGCTGACAACCGCTGATGGCCTCATTCCTTGGGCAGCGCTTGAGGCCAAGGCGATGCCTGGCCAAGCTTGGGCGACCGTCATCCCCTGCCACTGGGCGATGGGGCGCGAGCACGCAACCTTGACTGACCCGGCAACGCTTGACTTGACTGAAGATGAATCGCGCACCTTACTTGCAGCCATGCAGCCCTACTTTGCAACTGAGGGCATCACACTGCACTACGCTGCACCCACCCGCTGGCTGGCAAAGGGCGATGTGCTTCGCAGCTTGCCCACCGCGTCGCTTGACCGTGTGCTGGGCCGCAATGTCGACAGATGGTTGCCGCCATCCAGGCAGATCAAGCTGCTGCAAAACGAAATGCAGATGCTGCTGTATACCCACGCCGTCAATGACGAACGTACTTTGCGGGGACAGCGTAGCGTCAATTCGTTTTGGGTCAGTGGCTCTGGGGCTTTGACTAACACCGCAACTGAGGCGCTGCAGGTCAAGGTCACAAGAGCGCTGGCGCCGTCAGCTTTTGCAAACGATTGGACAACCTACGCAGCGGCCTGGGCGCAACTTGATGCAAACGATGTGGCGCAACTTTTAGCCCAGCAAAACAGCGGCAAACCCGTTCGCATCAGCCTGTGCGGTGAAAGCAATTCAGTGACTTTCGAGAGCGTGCCGCGTAGCCTATTTGCCAGATTAAAGGGTGCTTTTACGCCGCAGTCGACAACCTACCTGCTCAAGCAGCTATAAAAATAAGAGCGATATGAAAATACACGTCAGAGATGTTCCACCTCGAGCCGCATGGGCGCTGCAACAAGCAGGCGTGCACCCGCTGCTGGCGCAACTGTATGCGGCGCGCGGCGTTAAAACACCAGA
>JANYED010000100.1 GCA_025363315.1 Polaromonas sp. | reverse complement strand
TTGGCGCACGCTCTGGATGTAAGCCAAGACTCTACTGGAGCCGTGCAACAATCCGATCCATGACCCCTGAGCAGTATGTCCAGCAAAAAGCCGCAGCCTCAGGCAGCAGTTTTTACTACGCGTTTTTGTTTTTACCCAAAGAGCGGCGCGCCGCCATCACGGCGTTTTACGCCTTTTGCCGCGAGATTGACGATGTCGTCGATGAAGTGGTAGACCCCGGCGTCGCACGAACCAAGCTTGCGTGGTGGCAAAGTGAAGTCACCAAGGCGTTTGCGGGCCAGCCCAGCCACCCCGTCATGAAGGCCTTGATGCCACTGGCTGCCGCTTACAGGATTGAAGCGCGCCATTTGCACGCCGTGATTGAAGGCTGCCAGATGGATCTGGAGCAAAACCGTTACCTCGACTTTCCAGGCCTGCAGCGCTATTGCCATCTGGTGGCGGGCATCGTCGGCGAGGTGGCCGCACGTATTTTTGGCCAGACCGACGAGGCGACCACCGCCTACGCGCACAAGCTGGGGCTGGCTTTTCAGCTCACCAACATCATCCGCGACGTGGGTGAAGATGCGCTGCGTGGCCGCATTTACCTGCCCGTCAATGAGTTGCAGCAGTTTGACGTCAAGGCGCACGAGATTTTGAAGCGCCAGTACTCTGACCGCTTCATCGCACTGATGCAGTTCCAGACCGAACGCGCGCTCGCGCTTTAAAAGTTCATGCACCTTCACCTCAAACTGCTGCAGCTCGTTGACAGGCAGATAGATGCGGCCGCGCTGGGCGTCTTCGCCCACATCGCGAATGATGTTTGTCAGCTGAAAAGCCAGCCCCAGCTTGTGCGCGTAGGCAGTGGTCTCAGGCTGCGTCTGGCCAAAAATATTGGCAGCTACCTCGCCCACAATCCCCGCCACCAAGTGGCAATAGCGCTGCAGGCCCGCAAAGTCTAAATAGCGGTTTTGCGCCAGATCCATCTGGCAGCCTTCAATCACAGCCAGCAGGTGGCGTGCTTCAATTTTGTAGGCAGCAGCCAATGGCATCAGCGCCTTCATCACCGGGTGGCTAGGCTGACCCACATAAGCTTTGGCCACCTCAGACTGCCACCATGCCAGCTTGGTCGCTGCCACACCCGGGTCTTGCACTTCGTCAACCACGTCATCAACCTCGCGACAAAAAGCATAAAACGCGGTAATGGCCGCGCGGCGCTCTTTGGGTAAAAACAAAAAAGCGTAATAAAAACTGCTGCCAGACGATGCGGCTTTTTGCTCAACGTATTGCTTTGGGGTCATGGTGCAATTGTTGCATGGCGGACTGGTACGCTTGAGGTGCTAATTTGCCGAAAAACGCGGTGCAACACTACTGCGAGTCTTACTGTTTGTATCCCTTAGTGCCGAGCCATCAACCTTGCTATATCCTTCATTCCTATTCAAAACTTTGGGAGTCGTTGATGCCCGTGACGACCGTATTAACCAACAACCACTGGCAGGCGGTGCGTCTGCCAGTTGACGTGCGCAGTCCTGATGACGTCAAAAAGGTTCAAGTCAGGGTGCCCGGTGCAGAGCGCCTGATCAGCCCCATAAAACAAACTTGGGACAGCTTTTTTCTCGACGGCGGCAAGACCAGCGATGACTTTTTGCTACAGCGCGATTCGCAAACCCAAGCCGAGCGCGTGGTGCTTTCATTTTGAAATATGTGCTGAGCACCAACACTGTGATTTATGTCATTAAGCGCAAATCGCAGGGCGTGTTTGCCAGAATTAAATTGGAATCTGACCCCAATTCTTTCTTGACCCCAATTCTTTCTCAATTCTTTCTGACCCCAATTCTTTCCAATTCTTTTCCAACAAGCAATCCGAGCTGTCAATTGACTGCGACCGCCAAGTCAATTTGATTGAAAATAACCAAGAGGTCAAGAACCTCTAAACCGTCCGTGAAAACGGGGCAAGTCCAGCAACGTCCTGACGACGTGTGTTGCCACGCGATAACGTCTTTTCAGCTCTGAGCAACAACGGGGAAAAGCATGAACCTCATCGACATTTCGGATCTCCAGCTGAGCGATATCAAAGATATCTGGAAGCAGGCGGAAAAGCCCTGCGGCAGTCTTTCTGGAACAGTGGGCTGGTCGTTCGAAGGCAACGGGGTGCGAACCCGAACGAGCTTCATCCAAGCGTTTCGTGAACTGGGGCTGGCCCATATTGAGCTGCCGAACCTGCTGAAAACCGACGAACGACTGGTGGACCTCGCCGGCTATCTTGATGCGTTCTACCAGCTGTACGTGATTCGGGAATCGAACCACGAGCAGCTGCGCGCTTTCGCGGACGCTTCCACCCGTCCTGTGATCAATGCCATGTCCAAAAGCGGCCACCCCTGCGAAGTGCTGACGGATGCGTTCTCCCTTCAAAAACGGCTCGGACCGCTGACCGGACTGCGGATCTGCCTATGGGGTCCGCCGTCAAATGTTTTCCGGTCATGGCACCAGATGGCCCACGTTCTGCAGTTCGAGATGTGGCATGCCTGCGAGCGCCGATACCACGACCCTACTGAGGCTTTTGTCACCTACACGGAACAGCCAAGCAGCCCCATGGACGTGATCATCACTGATTCGTGGTCCAGTTCATTGCCAAGTGAGCCAGGATCCGAGTGGTCGCTTTCATCGGAAGTTCTGCGCGAATTGGGCATGCCGGTACTGTTGCCTACCCCGCCATTCTTCATCGGTAAGGAGCTTGCCCTTGATCCAACGACATACTCGAAATTCATCGGATATGCGCAAAAGGCAATGCTCCTTCGCGTGCAGCGAGCGATCGTCACGCACGTGGTCGAGCGTTCACGCTAGCGAAAGAATTGGGGTCGGATTCGAATTAACCCGCCCCATGTATCGCCCAAAATTCCGCAGGGCTCAACACGGTATAGCGGCTGGCGCAGGCTAGCAGGGCTTTGTCGCCAGTGACAAGGTACTTGGCTTGGAACTGCTTTTCAGCGGCTAGCAAGGTGCCCAAAATGGCTTGATCGAAGGGGTCGGTCAGCTCGGGCGCATGGTGCGGTTCTGGGGTCACGCTGTCCGCCTCAAAGCTCAGGCAATCGACCAGATCGGCGATCTCTGCATCGCTTAGACCGTGTTTGGCGCGCAACTTGGGCAACACTCTGCGCAGCCCGTCGAGGATGTAAGGGCTCAGGCACACTTGCAGGGAACCGCCACGCCACGCTGCCACAATGCGCCCCGGCAGACTGGCGGGATAGGCCACACCGCTGAGCAGGACGTTTGTGTCCAGCACCACACATAGCGCCATAGTTTGCAGGCCTTGTTCGATCAGGTTTCGTGTTAGCTGCGCAAGCTAAACGCGCTGGCGCAGTGCAGCGACGGCGGCATCAATGTCAGCCATGCCTTCGCTTGGCGGCGTTTGTGCAAAGCCTTGTGCCAAGCGCTGCGACAGCGCATCAAAGCGCCCTTGCATCCGGCGGATGCGCTCAAACAGCCGCGCGTCAATCAATGCAGCGATGGACTTGCCGTCTTTGTTGATGACGATGCTGTCGCTGCGGTAATACACACTATTGAGCATGTCGCCCAAGTTTTGGCGAAATTTAACGGCGGACGTCTCAGAGATCATGTGGATCATTATGGTCAATATGATTGATGTGGTCAAGTTGAAATTTGTCTTTAAGCAGGCTTTTAGCATGGTTTTAAGCTAAAAAAGCTATGTTTAGCGATTTCCGAGTGCTAAATTACGTCGTAGCCCAAGGCGAAATCAAATCTGAAGTG
>JANYED010000091.1 GCA_025363315.1 Polaromonas sp. | reverse complement strand
ACCAGATTGGTATGTTCAGTTATTCGGGTTTGTCCAAGGATCAAATGCAAAGGTTGCGCGGTGAGTTTGGGGTTTATGGAACGGATGCTGGGCGGATGTGTGTGGCGGCTTTGAACAGTAAGAATATTGAGCATGTTTGTGCGAGTATTGCGAAGGTGGTTTGAGAACGTGTTCGCGGTGTAAGTTGCGATGCCCCAAAAAGCTAGGTTATTGTCAACAATATGAATGATCGCACGAATCTTCGATGGGGCTATGCGCTGGTGGCGCTGCTAGTAGTGAACTACTTTGCATGGCTGATCGTGGCTGGGGTCATCGGGGGCTTCGCCTTCATGGGGAAGATCGAGGGCTCACACTTTTTTTTGGGTATTCACGCCAAGAAGCAACCGATGCAATTCACAGAAGTCACTAGGGAATCTCTGCAAAACCCTGACAACGGTGGTTGCCTGAAAGTCGTTGAACGGACATGAAACAAATTAGCCTTGCCACCAGCGGATTTGAACTGGTCACCAAGCGCACACGCAAACGCGTGTTTTTGGATGAAATGAACCTTGTTGTTCCTTGGACTGAGTTGGTGGGTTTGATTCAACCGTATGTGCGAAATAGTGCGGGCGTCAAGGGCGGGCGTCCAGCGTTTGCCGTTCAGACCATGCTGCGCATTCACTTTTTGCAGCAGTGGTTCGGTTTGAGCGATCCGGCCATGGAAGAAGCGCTGCACGACACCTCGCTGTACTGCGAGTTTGCAAAGCTGGACCCCGGCGCCATGCGCCTGCCGGATGAGACCACCATCCTGCGCTTTCGCCATCTGCTTGAAGAGAACAATTTGAGCATCCAGTTGCTGGCCACCATCAACGCCACCTTGGCCAGCAGGGGCCTGCTACTCAAAACCGGAACCGTCGTCGATGCCACCTTGATTGCTGCGCCGAGCTCCACCAAGAACAGCTCTGGCAAGCGTGACCCGGAGATGCATCAGAGCAAAAAGGGCAACCAGTGGCACTTCGGCATGAAAGCCCATATCGGGGTGGACGCTGAGTCCGGCCTAGTCCACAGCGTCATCGGAACGCCAGCCAACGTCAATGATGTGACCCAAGGCCATGGCCTGTTGCATGGATACGAGTCGGTGGTGTTTGCCGATGCTGGCTACCAGGGGGCTGCCAAGCGGCCGGAAGCAACGGGTGTGGCTTGGCAGGTGGCCATGCGCCCGGGTAAACGCCGCGCACTGGACAAACAAACGAAGCTGGGCGCATTGCTGGACAAGGCCGAACAGCTCAAGGCCAGTGTGCGGGCCAAAGTGGAGCATCCGTTTCGAGTCATCAAATGCCAGTTCGGTTTTACCAAGGTACGCTACAAAGGGCTGGCCAAGAATACGGCTCAGCTGATGACGCTGTTTGCGCTGAGCAATTTGTGGATGGCTAGACGCTCGCTCATGCAAAGAGCCACGGCATGAGTGCGTCTGCAGTGCGGGCTACCGCCCAAAAGCAGCCAGAAAAGCCTGCCACTGCGGGACACGATGCCCCCGGAGTTCGGTAAAAACACGATTTGTTCTCTCTTCGTGGGTTCTTAGCTTTCCACTCTTGCGAAAACGCCAGTTGTGCAGACCTTCCCTAGAGCGATTTATTACTACAGCGTTTGGCATATGGCAGCGTGTCTTGGACTGATACCTGTCCTAGTGGTTCTCGTTGCATGGATGTATGACGAACAGAATCGAATGCTGGCGCGAGGGGAGCGCGTCTGGCTGCGAATCAGCAAATGAACGAAACAATGAGGGTTAGAACCTCATTAACTCTGGAGAAAAGCCAGAAAACACCTGCAAATAATCATTTTACTTATGTTTTAGAGCTCTAGACCAATGAATACGGGCGCAAGCAGCTACTGAATTAGTAGCGGTTAACTTTCACGTAGCTGCCGGGTCTCGCCCCGGCGGGCGACTTACTTTTCTTTGCTTCGCCAAAGAAACCTAAGGAAAAGAAAGGCGACCCGCAGTCTGAGTCCCTGCGCTTCGCTACGGGT
>JANYED010000074.1 GCA_025363315.1 Polaromonas sp. | reverse complement strand
GCTCACGCGCAGCAGGTACACCCCGCAAATACTCAGACCTTGACTTGGCCATCATCCAGCCCGAGCCGTTGACTCTGCGCACCCTCAGCCGCCTGAAAAGCGCCTTCGAAGACTCAGACCTGCCCATCTGCGTTGACGTGGTCGACTGGAACCATGCAGACAGCGAGTTCAAGGCCATGGTGGTAAAGCAGGGGATGGTTGAGTTGAGGTAGCGACCAAGCCCACATGCTATTAAATAAATAGCTGTTAGCGCACGTATTAATTGGGCTGTAGGCATAAAGTTTGAAGCCTGGCAAGAATGACCCAGCGTTACATGCTGGACACCAACGTCATCAGCCACATCATGCAAGGCCGCGACGCAGGGCTTTTAAAGCGGCTGAGCCAACTACCGGTGGGGCAGGCTGTGATGTTCAGCGTGACGCTGGCCGAGCTGGAATATGGCCTGCGCCGAAAAGGCCAACCAGCCCGTTTGCAAAACGCGCTGTTGCAGGTGTTGCTGCGGGTAGACGTGTTGCCGTGGGATGAGCGCACTGCCCGGTGCTACGGCCAGTTTTGCCATGCGCTGGAAGCGCAGGGCTTCAATCTCAGTGACCTCGACATGATGATTGCGGCTCACGCGGCAGCAACAGACACAACGCTGGTCAGTCGGGATAAAGCGTGTCAAACAGCAGCCACAGCCAGACTTGAGAAACTTCTGCCTGACCAGTTCAGGCTTGAGATCTGGTAGCCAAGGATTGAAGGCGGGGTATGGTCAAGTTGGGGTATCAAGTATGTTAACGCTATTAAATCAGGAGCTGCTCGCGCCCGTATTTAATGGGCTACAGGCACAAAAGGCACTTCAAAATGGCCTCAAACCGCTCAAAACCGCTCAAGACCGCGTTATCACGCACCCGCCTCTGCCTCCGGCCACAAGTTTGGAAAGTAAAACCGCAACGCATGCTGAGGCACACCCAGGCGCAGCTTGCCGTGAGGGCTGTCGGTGGCCAGCAAGCCCCGCTTGAGCAGCGCCGACACCTGCGCTGTGCCCAGCCTGTCGCCCAAGCCACTTGACGCCAGCAGCGCCTTGAACTCACTGCGCTCCAGCTCTGCCTGCGTGGCAAACAGGTAGTGCAATCCACGCAATCGACTCGATATAAAGAGGCATAACAAGTTTTGTGCTTACCAAAACGAACCTCTGTTTAATTCTGCACTGGGTTGCTCTAAAATATAAGGCGCTGTTGGGTCCCGGACGAGCACAAATTTTCAGCCTCCTTGATCACTGCTCCGCTATAAAAGGCAACTCATCAATGACAAATGACTTCTTCTCAGAAGGGTTGGCAACAAGTTCAGAAAATGAAACAAGTATTTGTCTAGTTACCGAACCTGAATCAACTCTCGACAAATGGCGTGAAATTGTTAAGACTATTCGCGAAGATTATTTGGCCGAAAATCAGCGTTTTCCCTGGATTATTGGTTTTAGCGGTGGGAAAGACAGCACGTTGGTCGTCCATGCGGTAGTGGATGCATTAATGTCTATGCCGCCCTCAAGGCGTACCCGACCAGTACATGTTGTGTCAAACGACACGCTTGTGGAGAGTCCAGTTGTTATTGCGCACCTAGACAAGGTGACCAAGGCCATTAAGCTAATGGCAGATGAGTTAGACCTGCCCATAACTGTCGCTCGTACTACCCCAGCCATTGAAAAGTCCTTCTGGGTGCTCCTTATTGGAAAGGGATATCCCAGCCCGAATCAAACAATGCGATGGTGTACGGATAGACTAAAAATTCAACCGACAAGCGAATACATCAAACGCCATATTTCTGAATCGGGGGCTGCAATTGTGGTGCTCGGCGTCCGAACTGACGAGAGCAACTCGCGCCAGCGGTCTATTGAAAAACATCAAAACCATCGCGATAGTCGATTGGCTCCTCACAGTGAACTGTTGGGTGCTTTAATTTACCGCCCCATTGTCCAACTTTCTACTGATGATGTTTGGGAAATATTGGGTACACATCCTGCACCCTGGGGGGGTACACACGTAGACTTATTTCAACTATATAGAGATGCA
>JANYED010000066.1 GCA_025363315.1 Polaromonas sp. | reverse complement strand
TGAATTTTTTCAACTCATTCGGGTCGTCGCACGTTACCCAGCGCGCCAGATTGAAGTTGCTTGGCATGATGCGGGCTTTGACGCCGTATTCATGCTCCAGCCGGTGCGCGACAACTTCAAACTGCAATTGGCCGACAGCGCCCAGCAGTAGCAATGAGCCTGCAATCGGCCTGAAAACCTGAATCGCGCCTTCTTCACCGAGCTGCGTGAGGCCCGCACGCAGTTGCTTGGTGCGCAGCGGGTCGGCCACCTCAACCGCGCGAAACATTTCAGGCGCAAAAAACGGCAAGCCGGTAAATTGCAGCGCCTCGCCTTCGGTCAGCGTGTCGCCCAACTGCAGTACGCCATGGTTGGGGATGCCGATGATGTCACCTGCGAATGCAGTATCAAGTAATTCCCTGCGCTGGCTCATGAAGCTAACGACGGTATTAGGGCGCAGCTCCTTGCCGCTGCGCACCACTTTGAGCTTCATGCCGCGTGTGAACTCGCCACTGGCAACGCGCAAAAACGCGATGCGGTCGCGATGGGCCGGGTCCATGTTGGCCTGGATTTTGAACACCACGCCAGAGAATTTTTTCTCTTCAGGGTGCACCACGCGCTGCATGGCGGTGCGGTCGGCCGGGGCGGGTGCCAAATCGACCAACGCATCGAGCACTTCCTGCACGCCAAAGTTGTTGATGGCCGAGCCGAAGAACATCGGCGTTTGCTTGCCTGCTAAAAAAAGGTCGCGATCAAATTCTGGCGTTGCTCCTGCTACAAGCTCAATCTCGCCTTTTGCTTGTTCGTATTCCGCGCCAAATCGCTTGGCTGCCTCCGTATTGTCTAGCCCGGCCAAAATTTCATCGTCGCCACCGGCTTTGTCTTCACCGGGGCTAAAAACCCGCATGCGGTCTTCACGGCGGTCGTACACACCGTGGAACAGCTTGCCCATGCCCACAGGCCATGTAAATGGCACGACAGCCATGCCCAGCTCGCGCTCAATCTCGTCCATCACCGTCATCGGGTCTTGCACCTCGCGGTCCATTTTGTTGACGAAAGTCAGGATGGGCGTGCCGCGTGCCCGGCAGACCTGCAGCAGGCGGCGTGTTTGCGGTTCTACGCCATTGGCGGCGTCAATCACCATCAAGGCGGCATCAACCGCCGTTAAAACGCGGTAAGTGTCTTCGGAAAAGTCCTGGTGACCAGGCGTGTCCAGCAGGTTGATGACGCAGTCGCGGTACTCCATCTGCATGACGGACGATGCGACGGAAATACCGCGCTGCTTTTCAATTTCCATCCAGTCGGACGTCGCGTGGCGTGCGGCTTTGCGGGCTTTCACACTGCCAGCAATTTGAATCGCACCCGAAAACAGCAGCAGCTTTTCAGTCAGCGTTGTTTTACCCGCATCGGGGTGGGAGATGATGGCAAACGTGCGGCGGCGTTTGACTTGTTTTTCGATTTCGGTGATTTCAGGCATAACCCACGATTATCGACGACGTGCTTTATTTAACGGCTTGTCTGGTGAATCTTGGCTGACGCACGCCATCAATCACAACGTCTTCATTAAACATGGCCGCAGGCCGCACCCACAGGCCATGCTCGCCATACAGCGCGCAGTACAGCGTCATCGGGCTTAAATCTTCGCTATGGCGCACCGTGCCAATCACTTCGTACAACATGCCCTTGTAGTGCTTGTATAGGCCGGGCGGGGTGGTTATTAAAGGCGGGAGTTCTTCAGACATGCGTTTCAAAGCTTTAAAAAGGGTGTGATGGGACAATGTAGCGATATGCATCCTAAAGCCCTTCTCGACAGTTGCTCTGACCTGCTCAAGCACGTTCTCAAATTCGATCAACCTGCCGACATGATGTTGTCGAAGTATTTCCGAGAGTTTCGCCTCGGCCCGCGCGAGCGTGCCACGCTGGCCGAAACGGTTTACAACGTGCTGCGCAAGAAAAACCTGTACGTCTATTTTGCACAGCACGGCCACGGCGCGCCTGAGCGGCGATTGGCAATTCTTGGCTTTGCCGCTGACCGCGAATTTTTAATGGCGGCGTTGACTGATCAAGAGATTGACTGGCTCAACCGTTGCGATCAAGTCAAGGCCGAAGACCTGATGGAACTGCACCGGCATAACTTGCCTAACTGGCTGGTGGAACCGCTCAAAACGCAGCTTGGTGACGATTTTTGGCCGCTTGTTGAAAGCCTGAACGCGCCTGCTGGCTTGGACTTGCGTGTCAACACGCTCAAAGATAAGCGCGCTGACATTCAAAAGGAACTCAGCAAGGCGGGTCTGAAAACTGAAGCCACGCCGTATTCGCCCTGGGGTTTGCGACTGGCTGACAAGTCGCAGCTTGGCAAGCTGGATGCCTTTACCCGTGGTGCGATTGAAGTGCAAGACGAAGGCTCACAGCTGCTGGCGCTGCTGGTCGAAGCCAAGCGCGGTGAAATGGTGGTGGACTTTTGCGCTGGCGCGGGCGGAAAGACCCTGGCGCTCGGTGCGACGATGCGAAGTACGGGCAGGCTGTATGCGTTTGACACATCCGGCCACCGGCTGGCGGCGCTAAAACCGCGCCTGGCGCGCAGCGGTTTGTCTAACGTGCATCCGGTCGCCATTGCGCATGAGCGCGATGACCGCATCAAACGCCTGGCCGGCAAAATAGACCGGGTGCTGGTGGACTCGCCGTGCTCTGGTTTGGGCACTTTGCGCCGCAACCCTGACTTGAAATGGCGACAAACCCCCAAAGCGATCGTTGAGCTGGTGGCCAAGCAAACTGCCATTTTGCAAAGCGCCGCACGGTTGCTGAAGCCGGGGGGGCGACTGGTTTATGCAACTTGCAGCATTCTCCGCGAGGAAAATGAAGAAATTGCTGAAGCGTTTACAGCTGCTAACAAAGAATTTAACGTGCTCGATGTAGCCCCGTTATTGACCCATGCCGGTGTCGAAAATACAGCAAAACTGTGCAGTGGCGCCTACCTGCGCCTGTGGCCGTATCTGCATCAGACGGATGGTTTCTTCGCAGCTGTTTGGCAGAAGTCGTGATATTTTTAATGAAATTTAGCGACAAATATATAAAAGTTAGCGAATTTTGCGTGAATTTAGATGTTTAGTCCCCAGCTGATGGGTTGATAGCCCATGCTAGGAATTTTTCGCCGATAGGCATAGAATAGAAGGCATAGCGTGGGCTATCTGATATCGCCCCAACCTGACTTGAAAAAAGTCAGATTCAGTATTCATGGATTAGATAAAGGATTTTTATGATCGTGTTTGATGCCGCCATTGATTGGTTGGCGCATGGCCTGCTGGCAGCCAGCTGGTGGCAAATTGTTTTGTACGCGCTGGTGACGACGCACATCACCATTGCCAGCGTGACGATTTACCTGCACCGCCATCAGGCGCACCGTGCCATGGACTTGCACGCGCTGCCTGCGCACTTTTTCCGACTTTGGCTGTGGCTTGGTACGGGCCAGGTGACGAAAGAGTGGGTGTCAATCCACCGCAAGCACCACGCCAAGTGCGAAACCCTTGATGATCCGCACAGCCCGCAGGCGCATGGCATCAAAAAGGTGTTTTGGCAAGGTGCCGAGCTGTACCGTGCCGAGAGCAAGAATAAAGAAACCATGACCAAGTACGGTCACGGTACCCCCAACGACTGGATTGAGCGCAATCTGTACACCCGCTTCAGTTGGCAGGGCGTTGGCCTGATGATGATCATTGACCTGGCGCTGTTTGGTGTTGCCGGTTTGGCAGTGTGGGCCGTGCAGATGGCCTGGATTCCCGTCACAGCTGCCGGCATCATCAACGGCATTGGGCATTACTGGGGCTACCGCAATTTCGAAGCGCCGGATGCCAGTACCAACATTTCGCCATGGGGCATCATGATTGGCGGCGAAGAGTTGCACAACAACCACCATACCTATCCAACGTCGGCCAAGTTTTCGGTCAAGCCGTATGAGTTTGACATTGGTTGGGGCTACATTCGCGCACTGGAAGTGATGGGTTTGGCCAGGGTCAAAAAAGTACCGCCCAAGCTGCAATTGGGCAGTATCCAGCCTGTGGCAGATGAAAAAACTTTGGAAGCATTGATTGCCCATCGATACGAGGTGATGGCTGGGTTTGCGCGCGCCTTGCGGCACACCGGAAAGACAGAAATTCAGGCATTGCAAGCGAGAAACGCTGACTCGTCTGTTTTACGCAAAGCCAACCGCTGGCTGCACCGCGATGACGACAAAGTGCCAAGCGCTGCCAAACCGCAACTGGCTCAGGCTAGGGCCGAGCACCCAGTGCTGGACAAAATGGTCACCATGCGTGAAGAGTTGCGTCAGATGTGGCTGAGCACGTCGGTTACGCGCGAGCAGCTAACGCTTGATTTGCAAGCTTGGTGCCACCGTGCTGAAGAAAGCGGCATTGCTGCGCTGCATGAGTTTTCGCTGAAGTTGCGCGCGGCCCGAGCTTAAAGTTTCGCCAGCTCGAAAGCCGCCTCGATGCACGCTCATCCAGGCGGCTTTTTGTTGCGTGCCTGGTCGGCGCAGCAAAGGCGGCCATAACATCCTCAGCAGACGTATCGGACGTAAAAAAACCGCTGTGCACGACTGCCAGCGGTTTCTTTTGAGAAAGTTGAATTACTTCAACTTGATTTCTTTGTATTCCACGTGCTTGCGTGCTTTTGGATCAAACTTCATGATCAGCATTTTGTCAGGCGTGGTTTTCTTGTTTTTGGTGGTCGTGTAAAAGTGACCAGTGCCGGCAGTTGATTCCAGCTTGATTTTTTCGCGTGCGCCTTTAGCCATGATTTTTCCTACACAAAAAAATTAATTTACTTCACCACGGGCACGAAGATCGACCAAGATCACGTCGATGCCTTTTTTGTCAATCAAACGCAAGCCAGCGCTAGTGACGCGCAGACGCACCCAACGGTTTTCCGTTTCAACCCAAAAGCGACGGTACTGCAAATTAGGCATGAACCGGCGCTTGGTTTTGTTGTTGGCGTGGGAAACATTGTTTCCTACCATTGGGCCTTTGCCCGTTACCTGACAGACGCGTGCCATGAGCAGCTCCGTTAAAAAATTAAAATGGAATGTGGAAAAGCTCTTATGAGTTTTCAGCGAAGCTTTTGATTATAGCCTGAAATCCTCGCCTAGTGACTGGGGCTGTGCGCGCGAACTTAGGAGGTTTGCTCCAAAAAGCGTTGCGCATCCAGCGCTGCCATGCAGCCCGTCCCTGCGCTGGTGATGGCTTGCCGGTAAATGTGATCCTGCACATCGCCCGCTGCAAACACACCCGGAATACTGGTCATGGTGGCAAAGCCATCCAGCCCGGTTTTGGTGACGATGTAGCCGCCTTTCATGTCCAGCTGGCCTTCAAAAATATCCGTGTTGGGCTGGTGGCCGATAGCAACGAAGCATCCTTTCAGGGCGATGTCTTGCGTCGACTCGTCAGTGGTGCTTTTCAAACGCACGCCTGTCACGCCGCCTGCGTCACCCAGCACTTCATCAAGTGTATTGAAGGTTTTCAGAACGATTTTCCCCAGACCGACTTTTTCATGCAGCTTGTCAACCAGTATTGCCTCGGCCTTAAATTTGTCGCGGCGGTGGACCAGATACACCTTGCTGGCGATGTTGGACAAATAAAGCGCCTCTTCAACCGCCGTGTTGCCGCCGCCGACCACACACACCTCTTGCTCACGGTAGAAAAACCCGTCGCAGGTTGCGCAGCCGGACACGCCCCGCCCCATGAAAGCAGTCTCTGAAGGCAGTCCCAGGTATTTGGCCGATGCTCCGGTGCAAATGATCAACGCATCGCAGGTGTAAACGTCGCTGTCGCCTTTGAGTGTGAAAGGCCGCTTTGAAAAGTCAACCGTATGAATGTGGTCAAAAATAATTTCAGTTTTAAAGCGCTCGGCGTGCTCTAAAAAACGTTGCATCAGTTCAGGGCCCTGCACGCCTTGCGCGTCAGCTGGCCAGTTGTCGACGTCTGTGGTGGTCATGAGCTGACCGCCCTGGGCGATGCCAGTGATCAGGACTGGATTCAGATTGGCGCGGGCTGCGTAAACGGCGGCACTGTAGCCTGCGGGGCCAGAGCCCAAAATCAGCACTTTTGAATGTTTCATGCGTAAAAAACCTGATGTGTAAGGCGGAATAAGTCAGTTAAAGTCTGTAGACACGAGATGCCGCATTGATAAGCAGCCTCTTAAACTTAACGACACTCTTCATTGTAGGGACTTGATGTTGTCCCGGCGGTCAAAAGGTTGAGGAGCAAACAATGTCCACAATGGTTTCCAATCTTGAGCTGATTCGCAGGGTTCCGTTGTTCGCCATGCTGACTGCCAGCCAGGCCGACTCTGTAGCTCAGGCGGTTGTCAAGTCCAGGTTCAAACGTGGGGAAGCCATTGTTGAGCAGGGTAAAAAGTCAAACTCGCTGGCGATCATTTTGACAGGGCGCGCCCGCGTGGTGACCAGCGACGCACGGGGCCGAGAAGTCATTTTGGCGACGATGCAACCTGGCGACTATATCGGTGAGATGAGCCTGATTGACAACGAGCCGCATTCGGCCACGGTACGCGCTGAAGTGCAAACTGATGTGCTGGTGCTGGGGCGGCTTGAATTTGCCCGCTGCCTGCCCGAAAACTCCTCGATGGCCTATGCAGTCATGAAGGGCCTGGTGCAGCGCCTTCGTCATGCCGATCGCAAAATTGAATCGCTGGCGCTGATGGACGTTTACGGCCGCGTGGCCAGGGCACTACTTGAATTTGCAGTCGTCGATGGGCAAGGCAATGCGGTCATTCGCGAGAAAGTGTCGCGCCAGGATTTGGCCAAAATGGTGGGCGCATCGCGCGAAATGGTCAGCCGGGTGATGAAAGATCTGGAGGAGCGGGGTTTTATCGAAACCCGCAGCGACGGTTCGACGATAGTTAAAGAGCGCCTGAACACCCTTGAATAATGTCGATGCCGGCGCGTCCCGGCCCCACGGCCTGGGCGGCCAACTGCTGATCTGGCGAACCAAATCACACAACGAACTAAGTTAAGCTCTAACGCAGCTTATGACTTATTCCTTAGACACTTTCCATAACCAGCCGAACCAGACTAACCAGCACAACCAGGCCGTAGCGCCGCAAAGCGGCTTGAAGCGCTTCGCTCACGAGCTCGGCTTAGTAGCTGGCGCACTGGGACTGATGTTCTGGCTGCTGGCTCTGCTCAGCTACAACGCGCAAGACGGTGCATGGTCCACTTCTGGTACCGCCCAGGCCATGGGAGCCGCACAAGCAGCCGTGACCAACTGGGGCGGCAGGCTCGGTGCTTATCTGGCCGATGCAAGTTATTTTCTGCTCGGGTTTTCTGCTTGGTGGTTGTTGGCCGCTGCGGTCTCCAGCTGGCTGGCGTCCCTGGCGCGGTGGTTGCGGGCTGAATCACCCGGCGCCGCAGCTGCTGCCGCGAGCCACCGCGTCAGGTTCTGGTTGGGTTTGCTGCTGCTGCTGATAGCCAGCTGCGGGCTCGAATGGTCGCGCTTGTACCGTTTTGAGGCGCGTCTGCCAGACCATGCGGGCGGTGCGCTGGGCTACCTGGTGGGGGTTGGCGGTGTCAAGTGGCTGGGCTTTGCCGGTTCTGGCCTGGTGCTGATCGTGGTGGGTGTGATGGCGGCGTCCCTGGTGTTTGGTTTTTCATGGGCACATACGGCGCAGCGCCTGGGTGAATGGATCAGCCAGCTGATTGAGTCAAGGCGTGAAAAGCGGGAAATCGCTGAAGATCTGGCAGTGGGTAAAAAAGCCGCCATGGAGCGAGAAGCCACCTTACAAGACGAGCGCGTCGAGATTGAAGAGCACCACCCGGTGCCGGTGCTGATAGAGCCCACCTTTGTCGACATTCCCAAAAGCGAGCGCGTCATCAAGGAGCGGCAAAAGCCGCTGTTCAAGGACATGCCGGACTCTAAATTGCCCCAGGTCGACTTGCTCGACGGTGCGCCGTCCAAGCAGGAGGGCGTTGCGCCTGAAACGCTGGAAATGACGTCGCGTTTGATCGAGAAAAAGCTGAAAGATTTTGGCGTGGATGTGCGTGTGGTCGCCGCCGCGCCTGGCCCGGTCATCACGCGTTATGAGATTGAGCCTGCCACCGGCGTCAAAGGCTCACAAGTTGTGGGGCTGGCCAAAGACCTGGCGCGCGCGCTCAGTCTGGTGTCGATCCGGGTGATTGAAACCATCCCCGGTAAAAATCTCATGGCGCTGGAACTGCCCAACGCCAAACGCCAGTCGATCAAACTCAGCGAGATTTTGGGCTCGCAGGTCTACAACGAGGCCAAGAGCATGCTGACCATGGGTCTGGGCAAAGATATTGCAGGCCATGCAGTGGTGGCTGATCTGGCCAAAATGCCGCATTGCCTAGTGGCAGGTACCACCGGTTCGGGCAAATCCGTCGGTATCAACGCCATGATTTTGAGCCTGCTTTACAAGGCCGACGCGCGCGACGTACGCCTGCTGCTGATTGACCCCAAGATGCTGGAGATGAGCGTTTACGAAGGCATTCCGCACCTGCTGTGCCCGGTGGTCACAGACATGCGCCAGGCTGCGCATGGCCTTAATTGGTGCGTGGCCGAGATGGAAAAGCGCTACAAATTAATGAGCAAAATGGGTGTGCGCAACCTGGCCGGCTACAACGTCAAAATCGACGACGCCAAAGCCAAAGGTGAGCTGATTGGCAACCCGTTCAGCCTGACACCTGACCAGCCCGAGCCGCTTGAGCGCCTGCCGTACATCGTGGTGGTGATTGACGAGCTGGCCGACCTGATGATGGTGGTGGGCAAAAAAATTGAAGAGCTGATTGCGCGGCTGGCGCAAAAGGCGCGCGCTGCTGGCATCCATTTGATACTGGCCACCCAGCGCCCCAGCGTGGATGTGATCACGGGCCTCATCAAAGCCAACATTCCGACTCGCCTGAGCTTTCAGGTCTCAAGCAAAATCGACAGCCGCACAATTTTGGACCAGATGGGCGCCGAGGCGCTGCTGGGCATGGGCGACATGCTGTACATGCCCAGCGGCACCGGGTTCCCGATTCGGGTGCATGGCGCGTTTGTCAGTGATGATGAAGTGCACCGTGTGGTGGCTTACCTCAAAGAGCAGGGCGAGCCCAACTACATCGACGGTATTCTTGAAGGCGGCGTGGCTGATGGTGAAGACGGTGACCTGAAAGGCGACTTGGGCGAGGCAGGCGGTGACAAAGACCCGATGTACGACCAGGCCGTTGAGGTGGTGCTCAAAAACCGCAAGGCGTCGATCTCACTCGTCCAGCGGCATTTGAAAATCGGATACAACCGCTCCGCCCGCATGCTCGAAGAGATGGAAAAGGCGGGTTTGATCAGCGCGATGTCGGGCAGCGGCCAGCGGGAGATTTTGGTACCAGCCAGAGCGGAGTGATCATGAAAAAAATATTGTTCGGCGTTCTATTTACTATTATTTTAGGAGCTGCCTGCGCACAAGAACAGGGGGCTGCAGCCTTAAAAGACCTCGAAAACTTCGTCAAAAACACCAAAAGCGGCCGTGCTGCCTTCACCCAGGTCGTGACCAGCCCGGCCAAAGAAGGCCAAACGCCCAAGGTAAAAACATCAACCGGCACGTTTGAGTTTTTGCGGCCAAACCGTTTCAAGTTTTTGTACAAAAAACCGTTTGAACAAGCCATCGTGTCTGACGGCCAAACCCTGTGGCTGCACGACATGGATTTAAACCAGGTCACAGCGCGCAAGCTTGCGCAGGTGCTCAATGGCACGCCGGCCGCAGTCATTGCCGCTGCGGCTGATTTGAAAGGTCTGCAGGCCGATTTCACTTTGACTGCGTTACCTGAAAAGTCGGGACTTCAGTGGGTACAAGCCGTGCCTAAAACCAAAGAAGGCCAGCTGCAAAGCATCACCGTGGGGCTGAAAAGCACAGACAAGGGCAGCGAGCTGGCCACGCTTGAGATTCTGGACAGCTTTGGCCAGCGCTCAGTGATGACGTTTACCCAGTTTGAGGTCAACCCGGCGCTTGCTGCGGCCAGCTTTCAGTTCAAACCGCCAGTTGGCGCAGACGTCAGCCGTCAATAGTCGTGACGTGATGGCAACTGCCGCTGCGAAAAAAATAAATATCCCGCTCGCAGAGCGCCTGCGTCCGCAAACGCTGGGTGAGGTCATCGGCCAGCAGCATTTGCTTGGCGACGGCATGCCGCTGCGCATCGCGTTTGAATCAGGTCAGCCGCACAGCTGCATTTTGTGGGGGCCGCCGGGTGTGGGCAAAACCACAATTGCGCGGCTGATGGCCAGCAGCTTCGATGCGCATTTCATCACCATGTCGGCGGTGCTGGGCGGCGTCAAAGACATCCGCGAGGCGGTGGAGCAGGCCAACGTCTGGCTGGGGCAGGGTGGTGGGAGTAGTGGCAAAAGAACCATCGTTTTTGTTGACGAGGTGCACCGCTTTAACAAAAGCCAGCAAGACGCTTTTTTGCCGCATGTTGAAAGCGGGCTCTTCACCTTCATTGGCGCAACGACAGAAAATCCGTCTTTTGAGGTCAACTCGGCGCTACTGTCGCGCGCTGCCGTGTATGTGCTGCAACCGCTTTCAGAGTCTGACTTAAAGCTAATAGTTGCTGTAGCCCAATCAAAACGGGTGCTAAAAGCTATTGAAAGCATAGCGCCTGAGGCGATTGAGCGGCTGGTGGCGTACGCTGATGGCGACGCGCGGCGGCTGCTCAATACGCTGGAATCGCTGGCGGTAGCCGCTGGTAACGACAAGTCAGGGCCCATCACGGTTGTGACTGATGCATGGCTGATGACTGTGCTGGGTGAAAAAATGCGCCGCTATGACAAAGCAGGCGAAGTTTTCTACGACACCATCTCTGCCCTGCACAAATCAGTTCGCGGCTCTGATCCGGACGCATCGCTTTACTGGTTTATGCGCATGCTTGATGGCGGTGCCGAGCCCAAGTACATGGCGCGCCGATTGATTCGTATGGCCAGCGAAGACATAGGTTTGGCTGACCCGCGTGCATTAACCATTGCTGTCGCCGCTGCCGATGTTTATGAGCGACTGGGCTCACCCGAAGGCGAGCTGGCGCTGGCCGAATGCGTGATTTACCTGGCCATCGCACCTAAATCGAATGCCGTCTACAAGGCGTTTAACGAAGCCAAAGCGCTGATCAAAAAAGACGGCACACGCCCGGTGCCCATGCACCTGCGCAACGCGCCGACCAAGCTCATGAAAGAGCTTAATTACGGAAAAAATTACCGCTATGCCCATAATGAAGAAGACGGCTTTGCCGAGGGTGAAAACTATTTTCCTGAGGGCATGTCAGCGCCTGATTTTTATCGACCCGTGGCGCGGGGGTTGGAGATCAAGATTGCTGAGCGGCTCAGTGCCTTGAAGCTGAAAAATACCCAGAAAAAGGACGCGCCATAAAAATTACTTACGGGTCGCCCACGGGTAAACCCCGCGAAAAGCGGAGCCCTGGCGCGATTCTCGCTAGGTGTCTTTCAATACAATTTGCGCGAACAGGCTAAGTGGCGTGCTAGCGCCACTTTTGGCAATCATGTCAGTTGTTGAGAATTTTTCGGGAGATAAATAATGGACGTATTACTGCAGCAGATCATCAACGGTCTGGTTCTTGGCAGCATGTATGCCCTGATCGCACTGGGCTACACCATGGTGTACGGCATCATCAATTTGATCAATTTTGCCCATGGCGAGGTGCTGATGGTGGGCGCGCTCACCAGCTGGACCATCATCGGTGTCATGCAAACATCCATGCCCGGCACGCCCGGCTGGATTATTTTGCTGATTTCCATGCTGATTGCTTTTGTGGTGTGTGCGGCGCTGAACTTTGTGATTGAAAAAGTAGCGTACCGCCCTCTGCGCAATGCGCCCAAGCTGGCACCGCTCATCACCGCCATCGGCATGTCGCTGCTGCTGCAGACGCTGGCCATGATCATCTGGAAGCCCACCTACAAGTCCTACCCAACTTTGTTGCCATCTGATCCCTACGAGTTCGGCGGTGCAGTGATCACCGTCACGCAAATATTTATTTTGGGCGCCACCGCTATTTCGCTGGCCGTGCTGATGTGGCTGGTGCATTACACGCGCCTGGGCCGAGCGATGCGCGCCACGGCAGAGAACCCCCGCGTCGCCGCCCTGATGGGCGTGCGGCCAGACACGGTGATTTCTGCCACTTTCATCATCGGCGCTATTTTGGCTGCGCTGGCCGGTGTGATGTACGCGTCAAACTACGGCACGGTGCAGCACGCCATGGGCTTTCTGCCGGGGCTCAAAGCCTTCACCGCGGCTGTTTTTGGCGGAATTGGCAATCTGGGCGGCGCGGTGCTGGGAGGCATCTTGCTGGGGCTGATCGAGTCCATCGGCGCTGGATACATCGGCCCCTTGACAGGCGATGTACTGGGCAGCCAGTACACCGATATTTTTGCGTTCATCGTGCTGATTTTCGTGCTCACGCTGCGCCCATCCGGCTTGCTGGGTGAACGTGTAGCCGACCGGGCTTGACGCCAGACACTCAAGTTACAGAGATCACCATGAAATCAAATAAAACCATAACTTACCTTCTGATGGGCCTGGCCATGCTGGTGTTGCCCCTGTTTTTGCAAATGGGCGGCAATGCCTGGGTGCGCATTGTTGACATGGCGCTTCTGTACGTGTTGCTGGCGCTGGGCCTGAACATCGTGGTGGGCTATGCGGGCTTGCTTGACCTGGGTTATGTGGCTTTCTTTGCGGTGGGCGCCTATTTGGCGGCGCTGCTGGGTTCGCCGCATTTGTTGCAGGCGTTTCCTGAGCTGGCCGCCATGTTTCCCAACGGTTTGCATTTGCCTATCTACATCGTGATTCCGTTGGCAGCTGCACTGGCAGGTCTTTTCGGCATCATGCTGGGTGCGCCCACACTCAAGCTGCGCGGTGATTACCTGGCCATCGTCACGCTTGGCTTTGGCGAAATCATTCGCGTGTTTTTGGCTAACCTTGACCGGCCGTTCAACATCACCAATGGGCCAAAAGGCATTAACCAAATTGACTCCATCAAGTTTTTTGGCTTTGACCTGGGCGCTGACCACCAGTTTTTTGGCGTTACTGTCAACTCAGTGGCGATGTATTACTACTTGTTTTTAGCATTGGTGTTAGTGGCGGTGGTGCTTTGTCACCGGTTAGAAAATTCCCGCATTGGCCGCGCCTGGATGGCGATCCGCGAAGATGAAATTGCGGCCAAAGCCATGGGCATCAACACCCGCAATTTAAAATTGCTGGCGTTTGGCATGGGCGCAACGTTTGGCGGCGTGTCGGGCGCCATGTTTGCATCGTTTCAGGGCTTCGTCTCGCCAGAATCTTTCAGCCTGATGGAGTCGGTGATGATCGTGGCGATGGTCGTGCTTGGCGGCATTGGTTACTTGCCCGGCGTGATTTTGGGTGCGCTCCTGCTGGCTGCCTTGCCAGAGGTGCTGCGTTATGTTGCCGGGCCGCTTCAAATCATGACAGATGGCCGCATCGATGCTGCCATTTTGCGGCAACTGTTGATCGCGCTGGCCATGATCACCATCATGCTGCTGCGCCCGCGGGGTTTGTGGCCGTCGCCTGAGCACGGCAAATCCTTGAACAGACCCGTGGGCAAAGTGCCTAGCAACACGATCAACCCATAAGGACCGCGCACATGAGCGACACCATCTTAAAAGTCTCCGGCGTGTCCAAGCGCTTTGGCGGCTTGCAGGCGCTGAGCGACGTTGGCATTCATATTGAGCGCGGCCAGGTTTATGGCCTGATCGGCCCGAACGGCGCTGGCAAGACCACGTTTTTCAATGTGCTAACCGGCTTGTACACACCCGACAGCGGCACGTTTGAGCTGGCGGGCAAGGCCTATCAGCCTACCGCAGTGCACCAGGTGGCCAAAGCTGGCATTGCCCGCACGTTTCAAAACATCAGGCTGTTCGCCGAAATGACAGCGCTTGAAAACGTGATGGTCGGCCGTCACGTGCGCACGCACTCGGGCTTGCTGGGGGCGGTGTTTCGCACCGCCGGCTTTAAAAATGAAGAGTTGGCTATTGCCAACCGGTCGCAGGAGCTGCTCGACTATGTTGGCATTGGTAAATACGCCGACTTCAAGGCCCGCACGCTGAGCTACGGCGACCAGCGCCGCCTGGAGATCGCGCGCGCCCTGGCAACCGACCCCCAGCTGATTGCGCTGGACGAGCCAGCCGCTGGCATGAACGCGACGGAGAAAATCCAGCTGCGCGAGCTGATTGACCGCATCCGCAAAGACAACCGCACCATTTTGCTGATTGAGCACGACGTGAAACTGGTGATGGGGCTGTGCGACCGCGTCACCGTTCTGGACTACGGCAAGCAAATTGCTGAGGGCAAGCCTGCAGACGTACAAAAAAACGAAAAAGTCATTACTGCCTACCTGGGCGGCGGGCACTGAACATCATGACCAACACACTCTTAAAAATCACCGGCCTGCAAGTGGCCTATGGCGGTATCAAGGCGGTTAAAGGCGTTGACCTGCACGTCAATGAAGGCGAACTCGTCACCTTGATCGGCTCTAATGGCGCGGGTAAAACCACGACGATGAAAGCCATCACCGGCTCGTTGCCGATGGCTTCGGGCGACATTGAATACCTAGGCAAAAGCATTAAAGGCAAGGGCGCCTGGGACCTGGTCAAAGATGGCCTGGCGATGGTGCCTGAAGGCCGCGGCGTGTTTGCGCGCATGACCATCATTGAAAACCTGCAAATGGGCGCGTACATCAGGACAGACAAGCCCGAGATTGCCGCCGACATGGAAAAGATGTTCACCATCTTCCCGCGCCTGCGTGAACGCAAAGACCAGCTGGCCGGCACCATGAGCGGCGGCGAGCAGCAAATGCTGGCGATGGGCCGCGCGTTGATGAGCCGGCCCAAAGTGCTGTTGCTCGACGAGCCCTCGATGGGTTTGTCGCCCATCATGGTGGACAAGATTTTTGAAGTAGTGCGCGATGTGGCCAGTCAGGGTGTCACCATACTGCTGGTTGAGCAAAACGCGAGCCGGGCCCTGGGCATTGCTGACCGTGGTTATGTGATGGAGTCTGGAGCGGTGACGATGAATGGGGATGCCAAAGAGCTGCTCAGTGATCCTCGGGTTCGGGCGGCTTATTTGGGGGAGTAAATTGGGCTGGGAGCTAATGGATTCGGGCGCGAGCAGCTCCTGAATCAATAGCATACACTCCCCGCTTTGAGTGTCGGGGTCGCCCGCCGGGGCGGAGCCCGGCATCTGCGTGAAGGGCTGGCGCTACAAATTCAAGAGCTGCTTATTCACGTCATCATTGGCTCACAGCGCTGAAGCGTCAATCAACCTTAGCTCCAGAACCCTTAACAACCCTCTCATACTTAGCCAATTCACTTTTCATAAACGCTCCAAACTCCGCAGGCGACGAGGCCACAGGCTCAGCCATCAACGACGCAAACCGCGTCTTCGTTTCAGGCGAATTGAGTGCCGCCACAAACGCAGCATTCAACTTGGTCACCACATCAGCAGGCGTGCCCGCTGGCGCCACCAGTCCCCACCAAGTGTCTATCTCAAAGCCCTTTAACGTTTCGGCTACCGCAGGCACATCAGGCAACACCGCGCTGCGTTTGGCAGTGGTCACAGCCAGGGCCTTAAGTTTGCCGGACTTGATATTGGCGGACGCTGTGGCCAAGTTGTCAAAGTTAAAGTCAACCTGGCCGCTGAGCAGCGCCAGCTGTGCCGGATTGCCGCCGTTGTACGGGATGTGCACCGCAAAAATACCGGCTTGTGCCTTGAACATTTCACCCGCCAAATGTCCGGCGCTGCCGTTGCCGCCGCTGGCGTAATTGAGTTTGCCGGGGTTGGCTTTGGCGTATTTGATCAGGTCAGCCACGGTGTTGATTTTTAATCGCGCGGCGGTCTCTAGATTCATCACCAGCACATTCGGCACGCGCAGCATTTGCGTGATGGGCGCAAAGTCGGTCGCTGCGTTGTAAGGCATCTTGGTGTACAGCCATGGGTTGATCGCGTGGGTGGCCACCGCCGCAATGCCGATGGTCAGGCCGTCCGGTGCGGCCTTGGCAATCGCGTCGGCACCAATGTTGCCGCCACCGCCAGGCTTGTTGTCGATGATGACTGTGCCCAGCGTGTCCTTGACGCGCTCGGCCATCAGGCGGGCCGTTACGTCAATTGGGCCGCCGGGGGCATAGGGCACGATGATGCGGGTGATTTTGGTTTGGGAAAGCGCCGTGCTGGCGGCCAAAGCGAGCGCGACGGTCGCCACGATTTTGAATGGGTTGAGGTATTTTTGAATCATGAATCTATTGTTGCAAAAGATGCTGCGCGCCGGCTTATCGCATTCCATTACAAAAGCTTTACAAGCCGTATGTATGCCCGGTTTGCCCGAATGGCGTTGTCTACACATGAGGCTACAAATGATTTTTAAAGCTTCATGTTTTGTTACTTAACTTATTTTTGAAAGACACATCATGAAGATTCAAACCCTGATTGCCGCCCTCGCATTGACCGTAGGCGCTTCTGCATTTGCTCAGGCACCTGCTGCACCTGTGGCCCCAAAAGACCCGTTGGCCACACCGAAGATTGACCAGCGCCAGGCCAATCAGGAAAAGCGCATTGACCAGGGCATTGCCTCTGGCGCTTTGACGCAAAAAGAAGCTACCAAGCTGGACAAACGCGAAACGAAAATCGAAGCCGACAAGCTGGCGGCCAAATCAGACGGCAAAGTGACCAAGGCGGAGCGCCGCAAACTGAACCGCGAGCAAAATAGCGCCAGCAAAGCTATTTATCGCCAAAAGCATGATCGTCAAACCGCCGCGCCAGTTGCCGCCAAGTAAGCGCACTAAAGCGTAAAAAAGCCCTGAAGTTTGACTTCAGGGCTTTTTTGTTGGCGTGCGTCGCTTGGGCTGGCTTCACGCTGTAGCCAGCGCCTTGTCTTTTTCGGTCACAAAAGAATCGGCATAAAACTCATCGTCAGGCAGCCCTGCTTTGCGGTAGGCTGCCTGCGCTGAATCGACCACAATCGGCGCGCCACACGCATACACCTGGTGGCCAGACAAATCAGCGATGTCTTGCAGCACCGCGTTGTGTACAAAGCCGGTGCGGCCCGTCCAGGCATCTTCTGGCAGCGCGTCTGACACCACCGGCACATAGCGCAGAGTTGGCATCTCGGCCACCTTGCCCAGCACCCACTCGTGCATGTACAAATCAGCGGCGCGTCGGCCGCCCCAGTACAGCACCGCGGGTCGGGTGATGTTTTTGACCTGCATGTGCTCGATCATCGCCTTGATGGGCGCAAAGCCCGTGCCTGACGCGAGCAGCACCATCGGTTTGGGGCTGTCTTCGCGCAGGTAAAAGCTGCCAAACGGGCCCTCTACCCGCAAAATTTCTTTTTCTTTCATGCTGCCAAACACGTGGTCCGTGAACTTGCCGCCCGGCGTGTGGCGCACATGCAGTTCGAGCTGCGCAATGTCTGCCTGCGTATGCGGCGCGTTGGCCATGGAATAAGCGCGCCGGGCGCCACCGGCCAGCATGAATTCAACATATTGACCCGCGTGGTATTTAAAAACATCAGCCGCTGGCAGCTGCAGGCGCATCACCATCACGTCGTGTGACGCTTTGGTCAGGTTGGCGACGCGGCTTGGCATTTTTTTGATCGGAAAAGCGCTTTCGTCGGTGACATTGCGCGACTCCAACACAAGGTCTGACAGCGCGGTTGCGCAGCAGGTCAAAATAAAACCCTGCGCGGCTTCGTCAAGCGACAGCGCTTTGAGCTGATGTGTGCCTTGCACAATCGTGCCTTCCAGCTTTTTGCATTTGCACGATCCGCAGGCACCGTCTTTGCAGCCGTAGGGCATGCCAATGCCCTGGCCAATAGCAGCAGACAGCAGCGGCTGGTCTGGCTCAGCGATAAAAGTGCGTCCGCTGGGCTGCACGGTGATGGTAAAACTCATGGTCTGTGGTCCTGTTCGTTATGCTCGGCGACGCTTGGCGACGCTTGGCGATATCGGTCGTGGTTTTTCAGTGCTAATTCTCGTTGGTCGCAGTTTGCGGCGATTTATTACGATTGGTTCAATTTTGCCCTCAAATTTAAACCCCCTCGGTGCGCTGCCTTCGCGTTTTCGGCGTCAGCGCGTGTTGATTGTCGGCTGCGGCGATGTGGGCCTGCGCGTGGCGCGTCTGCTGCCTGCCCGCACCCACGTGATGGCGCTCACCTCGTCCAGCGCCCGTGTGGCGGAGTTTCGTGGGCTGAACATCACGCCGCTGCTGGGTAATCTGGACCACAGCGCTACCCTCGGGCGCCTGGCAGGCCTGGCCACGCAGGTGGTGCACCTGGCACCGCCGCCGAATGACGACCCCCATGCCCGCACCGACCCGCGCACCCAGGCGCTGCTGCGCGCCCTGCGGCTTCGCAGTGCGCCGCAAATGCTGGTATACGGCTCGACCAGCGGTGTCTACGGCGACTGCCAGGGCCAGTGGGTGGACGAAACCCGGCGCGTCAAGCCCGACACATCACGCGCTCACCGCCGGGTCGATGCTGAAGCGCAGCTGCGCTGGTTTGGCCGCAGCGCGGGTGTGCCGATACATATTTTGCGCATCCCCGGCATATACGCACCCGACCGCGAAGGCGGCACGCCGCGTGGGCGCTTGCTCAAAGGCACACCCGTGCTGGCGGCGGGTGACGACGTGTACACCAACCACATCCATGCTGACGACCTAGCGCGCGCCTGCCTGGCCGCCATGCGGCGCGGCAAGCCGCAGCGCATCACCCACGCCAGCGACGACACCGATTTGAAGATGGGCGACTACTTTGACTTGGCCGCCGATATGTATGGGGTGCCCCGTCCACCGCGCCTGGCCCGCTCAGAGGCCAAGGGTCAACTGCCTGCCATGCAATTGAGCTTTATGAGCGAGTCGCGCAGGCTGGATAACCGGCGATTGAAGCGTGAACTGCGGCTAAAACTGCGTTACCCGACGGTCAACGAAGGATTGAAAGACGTTTAACGGCTGGCTGAAGGGGGTTTTTACTATTGATTCAGGAGCTGCTCACGCCCGTATCTATTGGGCTAGAGGCCTTTTATATGCCTGGATGACGGCGAAATGCGTGAAATGCCTGCTCATACAATCATCGCCTTGACAGTATTTGCTTAGGCAGGTATTATGGGGCTATGAGTGATACGGCTGACGAGACAACCCACCCCAAAAAAGCTGCAAAGTTTGCGCCTGGGCTGGCAGCGCCCGCATGCGTTGACTTTTACAAAGCCGAGGGTTACGAGCCAGGCGAAAGCGTGGGCTACATGATGCGCCGCATCATCACGCTGGTCTCGCAGGGTATTGAGCGCGAATTTGAACCCAGGGGCCTGACCAACGCGCAGTGGATGCCGCTCTTCAAGCTGTACATGGGCCATGCGTCGACCGTTGCAGAGCTGGCGCGTGGGTGCAACCTGGACGCCGGCTCCATGACGCGGCTGCTTGACCGGCTAGAGGCCAAGCAACTCGTTAATCGCACGCGATCAAGCGACGATCGGCGCGTTGTCAATCTGGAGCTGACAGACGCGGGGCAAGCCGCCGCCCGGGGCATCCCCGAGGTGCTGTGCAGCGTGCAAAACGCGCACCTGGCCGGGTTTACTGACGACGAATGGCAAACGCTGAAAGGTTTCCTTCGCCGCATTCTGGACACCGCCCAATCACTGCAGCCGGGGCAGCTGCCCCAACCGAGTGCAAGCAACGAGCTTGATGCAGTACGCGCCGCCTCAAAAGTAAAAAAGTCACACACATCATGAACGATCACATCACCGCCTCCACACCGATGGCAACAAACCGAATTGCCAGCGGCATCCCCGTCTGGCAGGCGTCGCTGCGCATGGCGGCGGTAACGGCCGTTAGTGTGGCGGCCGCCGTGGTCATGGCAACCGGACTGGTGGGCTGCGCCGACATGTCCGGCATCACTCCCCAAGCTGAACTGCGCGGAGCTGCATCGCTGGGGTTGACGGCGCAAGGCCCGTCAGTTGCCAGTGTGCCCGCCGAGTGGTGGCGCGAGTTTGGCGACGAAACGATGAACCGGCTGATCGCCCAGGCGCTACAAGACAGCCCGACGCTAAAGCAAGCCGAGGCGCGTCTGGCCAGGGCTAGAGCCGTGACTGACATCGCCGACGCCGCTACGAGCCCGCAAGTCAGCGGTCAGCTTGACGTCACGCGCCAGCGCTACACCGCCAACGGTGCGGTGCCGCCGCCGCTGGCAGGCAGTGCGCGCAGCAGCGGTACCGCACAGCTCAATGCCAGCTGGGAGCTAGATTTCTTCGGCAAAAACCGCGCCGCACTCGATGCCGCACTGGGCAGCGCCCATGCCGCCGAGGCTGACGCCCAAGCAGCGCGGGTGCTGCTGGCCAGCAACGTAGCGCGCACCTATTTTCAGCTGGTGCGGTTGAATGAACAGTCTGCCGTGGCGCGCCGCACGCTGGCGCAGCGAAGCGAAACACTCAAGCTGGTGCAAGACCGCGTGCAGGCCGGGCTGGACACGCGGCTCGAACTCAGCCAAAGCGAAGGCGGCCTGCCCGAAGCGCGCCTCCAGCTGGAAGCGCTACAAGAACAAACCGCGCTGACCCGCAATGCCATTGCCGCCCTGGTTGGGCAGCCAAATAGTGCTGTAGCCCAGGAAATACGGGCGCTAGCAGCTATTAAAAATGTAGCGATTACAGCAACCATTCCCGCCGATCTGCTAGGCCGCCGCGCTGACATTGCTGCTGCGCGCTGGCGGGTTGAAGCGTCTGGCAAAGACGTGGTGAACGCCAAATCGCAGTTTTACCCAAACATCAATCTGGTGGCCTTCGCCGGCTTTTCCAGCATCGGCCTGGGCCGCCTGCTAGACGCGGGTAGCCAGCAGTGGGGCGTGGGCCCGGCGCTGCGGTTGCCGATTTTTGACGCGGGCCGGCTGCGTGCCAACCTGCGCGGCAAAACCGCTGACCTGGATGCGGCAGTTGAAAGCTACAACGCTGCGGTAATCGACGCGGTGCGCGACGTGGCTGACCAGCTCGCGTCGGCGCAGTCGATAGCGCGCCAGCAGCTTGAACAGCGTGCGGCGCAGGCATCGAGCGAAGGCGCTTACGACATCGCGGTGCAGCGTTACAAGGCTGGGCTGGGCACGTACCTAAATGTGTTGACCGCCGAGACCAATGTGCTGGCCCAGCGCCGCGCCGCGGTTGACCTGGACGCGCGGGCGCTAGACACCCAGGTGGCGCTGATGCGTGCGCTGGGCGGCGGCTACCAGCCAATTGCCGGCCAGATGTCAAGTGCAACGGTCGGTGCAGCCGTGCTCAATGATTCGCAAGCAACTACAAAAGTAATAGCTGCTAGCGCCCGTGAAACAAGGGCTGCAGGCCAATTTAATACCAATTAAGGCTGTTTTACAGTGTGGTCAGGTTGCCCTATGGCGGTCATCATCCACTTCAACAGCCCCTTTTTTAAAGCACCTCACCATGAACGACGCGCCATCCACTGCTGCCCCTGCCAACCAGACGCCACCAGCCGCGCAGGCCCGCCCGCCCACCAACCCGAAACGCAAAAAAGCCCTGACCGCGCTGGCTGTCGTGCTGGTGCTGGGCGGCCTGGGTTGGGGTGCGTATGAATATCTGGTGGCCAGCCACTATGAATCGACCGACAACGCTTACGTGCAGGGCAATGTGATCCAGATCACGCCGCAGATTGGCGGCACCGTCAAAAGCGTGATGGCTGACGACACCGATTTTGTGAAAGCCGGGCAAACGCTGGTGCAACTGGACCCGGCCGATGCGAAAGTCGCGCTAGACCAGGCCGAGGCCGCCCTGGCCCAGGCGGTGCGGCAGGTGCGCACGCTGTACGCCAACAATGGCTCGCTGCAGGCGCAGGTTGCGTTGCGCAACGCTGATGTGGTCAAGGCGCAAAGCGACATAACGCGGGCCGCTGACGACCTGGCCAGGCGCCAGTCGCTGACCGGCAATGGCGCGGTGTCTAAAGAGGAGCTGGGCCATGCGCAGTCGCAACTGGCCAGCGCCAAAAGCGGTTTGGCAGCCGCTGAGGCGGGTGTAGTTGCCGCGCGCGAGCAGCTGTTCAGCAACCAGGCGCTTACCGACGGCACCAGCGTTGAGCAGCACCCGAGCGTGCAGGTGGCAGCTGCCAAAGTGCGCGAGGCTTATCTGGCCACGCAGCGCGCTGGGCTCGTGTCGCCGGTTGACGGTTATGTGGCCAAACGAGTTGTGCAACTGGGCCAGCGGGTGGCTGCTGGTGCGCCGCTGATGGCGATCATTCCGCTCAATCAAGTGTGGGTGGATGCCAACTTCAAGGAAGTGCAGCTCAGACACATCCGCATCGGCCAGCCAGTCAAGCTGGTGGCTGATTTGTACGGCAAAAAAGTTGAATACAAAGGCACCGTGACTGGCCTGGGCGTGGGCACCGGCGCAGCGTTTTCGTTGCTGCCAGCGCAAAACGCCACCGGCAACTGGATCAAGGTGGTGCAGCGCGTGCCGGTTCGCATTGCGCTGGAGGCCAAACAGATCGTGGACAACCCGCTGCGTGTCGGCCTGTCAATGGACGCCGAAGTTGATGTGAGCAACAAGGACGGTAAAACGCTCTCTAGCGCAGCGCGAACGCTCGCGCCCAGCGCAATGCCTGCTGTGGATTCAATGGACGATGCCGCCAGTCAGGACGTGCGCCGGGTAATTGCGGCCAACATGGGCAAAGGCGCGCGAAGTGGCGCGACTAACAAGTCGGCGCCCATGGCCAGCCGTGTTGCGGTGGCGCGCTGAAAAGCAGGTTGAATTGCTAGCACGCACGGCAATCGTTTATGGCTTCAACTTCCTTAACCTCCGTTGGCGCGCCAGGCCCCGCCAATTCAATCGCCCCCGATGAACTGCAACCCCTGAGCGGCTCGGCCCGCCTGTGGGGCACGCTGGCCCTCTCAGCGGCGACTTTCATGAACGTGCTGGACACGTCGATTGCCAACGTCTCGTTGCCCGCCATCGCTGGTGACCTGGGCGTCAGCCCGAACCAGGGCACCTGGGTCATTACCAGCTTCGGTGTGGCCAACGCGATTGCCGTGCCGCTGACGGGCTGGCTGTCGCAACGCTTTGGCCAGGTGCGCCTGTTCACGGCCAGCGTGATTTTGTTTGTCATCACGTCATGGCTGTGCGGGCTGGCACCCAACATGACCACGCTGATTTTTTTGCGCGTGCTGCAGGGCCTGGTCGCCGGGCCGATGATCCCGCTGTCGCAGGCGCTGCTGCTGTCAAGCTACCCCAAGGCGCTGGCCGGGGTGGCCATGGCGCTGTGGTCCATGACGACGCTGATCGCGCCTGTCATGGGCCCGCTGCTGGGCGGCTGGATCACCGACAACATCTCGTGGCCATGGATTTTTTATATCAACATTCCGGTCGGTTTTGGCGCGGCGTTTATCACCTGGAGCATCTTCAGAAAGCGCGAAAGCAAAACCCGAAAATTGCCGATTGACGCGATTGGCTTGGCGCTGCTGGTGATCTGGGTCGGTGCGCTGCAAATCATGCTCGACAAGGGCAAGGAGCTGGACTGGTTTCATTCGGGCGAGGTAATTGCTCTGGGCCTGGTTGCGCTGGTCGGTTTGATCGCGTTTGTGATCTGGGAGCTGACCGAAGAGCACCCGGTGGTGGACTTAACGCTGTTCAAACGGCGAAATTTTTGGGCTGGTGCGCTGGCGCTGTCGATTGGCTACGGCCTGTTCTTTGGCAACGTGGTGTTGCTGCCGTTGTGGCTACAGCAGTACATGGGCTACACAGCAACTGACGCGGGAAAAATCTTGGCTCCGGTGGGTTTGTTCGCGTTGATTCTGTCGCCGCTGGTCGGTAAAAACCTGGCCAAATTTGACCCGCGCAAGTTTGCTGCGTTTGCATTCCTGGTGTTTGCGCTGGTGCTGTGGATGCGTTCAAACTTCAACACACAGGCTGATGAATTCACGATTCTCGTTCCCACGATTATTCAGGGCGTGGCGATGGCTTTTTTCTTTATTCCGCTGGTCACCATCACGCTGTCAGGCATTGAGCCGAGCCGGATTCCGGCGGCGTCCGGTTTGTCCAACTTTGTGCGCATCGTCGCCGGCTCGTTCGGCACGTCAATCGCCACCACCATCTGGCAAGACCGCGCATCGATGCACCATGCGCAGCTGAGTGAATACGTCAGCCCCGGGCTGGGCGCGACCGACAGCGTCATGGCAGGCCTGGCCAGCGCGGGCCTCACCCCCGATCAGATACTAATCACCGTTAACCGGCTTGTCGACCAGCAGGCCTACATGCTTGCAGCCAACGATGTATTTTTTGCGTCGGCGCTAATCTTTTTGTTGTTGCTTCCGTTGGTGTTTTTGGCCAAGCGGAGCAAGCCCAGTGCAAGCGATAAGGACGCAGCGGCAGGAGCGCATTAGGATTTGCTCAAAGGTTTTTGCAAGCCATCGTAAAAAGCCATGGTGCCCGGGGCCGGAATTGAACCCGCTCACGCGTGAGC
>JANYED010000056.1 GCA_025363315.1 Polaromonas sp. | reverse complement strand
TAAAGTTCGTCAAAGTCTTTCCAAACGAATACAAGAGGGCGCTGCAAGAACGCAAGGCAAAGGCGCTAAAGGCAGCGCAGACGCAAGCATTTGCTGCAACGCTAGAGCCAATAGGGGCCAAGTAAATACTACTGATTTAATAGCTGCTTGCGCACGTATTGATTGCGCTGTGGCACTGATTCATACATACATCGGCTACAAAACAGGCTTGCCGGCCACTCAATCGCATAGGACAGAATCATGGGAAAAATCACCGGCTTTATGGAACTAGAACGCTTGGAAGAGGGCTACAAGCCTGTGCTCGAGCGCCTGAAAAACTACAAAGAATTCGTCATTGGCTTGGACGACAAACAAGCTAAAGACCAGTCTGCCCGCTGTATGGACTGCGGCACGCCGTTTTGCAACACCGGTTGCCCAGTTAACAACATCATTCCGGACTTTAATAATTTGGTGTTTGAAGGCGACTGGAAAAACGCGATTGCCGTGCTGCACAGCACCAACAACTTCCCTGAGTTCACTGGCCGCATTTGCCCAGCGCCGTGCGAAGCCGCCTGCACGCTGAACGTGAACGATGACGCGGTGGGCATCAAGTCGATTGAGCACGCCATCATCGACCGCGCCTGGGCTGAAGGTTGGGTCACGCCGCAGCTGCCGAAGGTTAAAACGGGTAAAAAAGTCGCTGTCGTTGGCTCGGGCCCTGCAGGTATGGCAGCGGCTCAGCAGCTGGCGCGCTCGGGCCACGATGTCACGGTGTTTGAAAAAAATGACCGTGTCGGCGGCCTGCTGCGCTACGGCATCCCAGACTTCAAGATGGAAAAAATCCATGTTGATCGCCGGGTCGAGCAAATGACTGCTGAAGGCGTGACGTTTAAATGCGGCGTGATGGTTGGCAACCTGCCCAAAGAAAGCAAAGTTACCAACTGGGCGAAAGAAACCATCACCCCTGAGCAACTGCAAAAAGACTTTGACGCAGTGATATTGACCGGCGGCGCAGAGCAATCACGTGACCTGCCCGTGCCCGGCCGAGACCTTGACGGCGTGCATTTCGCCATGGAGTTTTTGCCATCGCAGAACAAGGTCAATGCAGGCGACAAGGTCAAAGGCCAGTTGCGCGCAGATGGCAAACACGTCATCGTGATTGGCGGAGGCGACACCGGCAGCGACTGCGTAGGCACCAGCAACCGCCACGGCGCAGCCAGTGTCACGCAGTTTGAATTGATGCCCCAGCCGCCCGAGGAAGAAAACCGCCCCATGACCTGGCCCTATTGGCCCGCCAAGCTGCGCACGTCGTCGAGCCACCTGGAAGGCTGCGAGCGTGAATTTGCAATCTCCACAAAAGAACTCATCGGCGAGAAGGGTAAAGTCACCGGCCTGAAAACCGTGCGCGTCGAGTGGGTCAACGGCAAAATGGTTGAAGTCGCCGGGTCTGAGCAAACCCTCAAATCCGACCTAGTGCTGCTGGCGATGGGTTTTGTGTCCCCTGTGGCCTCGATTCTGGAGTCGTTCGGTATCGACAAGGACAACCGTGGCAACGCCAAAGCCAGCGACGCGTTCATCGGCGGCTACGCAACCAATGTGGCGAAAGTGTTCGTAGCGGGCGACATTCGCCGTGGGCAGTCGCTTGTGGTCTGGGCAATTCGCGAAGGCCGCCAGGCAGCCCGCTCGGTGGATGAGTTTTTGATGGGGTGGAGCGATTTGCCACGGTAATCACTTCAATTGCTCCTAAATCAGGAGCTGCTTGCGCCCGAATCTATTGGGCTGCAGCGTTAATTGTTAGGTATTTCGAGATAAAAAGGGTTCAACGTCAGTTTCGAACTCTTTTTTCATTTTTTGACGTTGCAGAACCCTCAATGAACCCCTTTATGATTGAGTTAGACCTTTTGTAAACCCTACAACGTCAAATTTCTCATTCATGACAGTGTTAGAACCTACCGCCCTGGTCGAATTCAAGGACGTCACCTTCGGGTATCCAGGGTCCAGCGGTGACCGCGTCATTCTTGACAGGGTTACGCTGACAGTTCCTCGCGGCAAAGTCACAGCGCTCATGGGTGCGTCCGGCGGCGGCAAAACCACCGTGCTGCGGCTGATTGGTGGGCAACAAAAAGCAAACAGCGGGCAGGTGCTGTTTGACGGCAAAAACGTCGCTGATTTCAATCAGGAGGCGCTGTACTCAGCGCGCCGTCGTATGGGCATGCTGTTCCAGTTTGGCGCGCTGTTCACTGATTTAAGCGTGTACGACAACGTCGCCTTTCCACTGCGCGAACACACCGATTTAAGCGCCGATTTGATTCGCGACATTGTGCTGATGAAGCTCAACGCAGTAGGCCTCAGGGGCGCGCGCGACTTGATGCCGAGTGAAATTTCTGGCGGCATGGCGCGCCGCGTTGCCATGGCGCGCGCTATCGTGCTGGACCCCGAGCTCATCATGTACGACGAGCCTTTTGCCGGGCTCGACCCGATTTCACTCGGCACGGCG
>JANYED010000019.1 GCA_025363315.1 Polaromonas sp. | reverse complement strand
CACGCCTTCCCTACAATGAGCACCACAAGCACCATGTCCACACTGATACTTACGCTCCCGCTGACCAGTGGCCCCACCACGCCCGAATACGACTACGTGCTCAGCCGCGATGGTCTGCACGCCGACTCCAGCGGACGGGCGAGCGCCGCCCTGCTGCCCACCCAGGGCACACGCGGTGCCGAGGTGGTGGCGGTGGTGCCGGCACGGGCGCTCTCCTGGCACCGGGTGAGCCTGCCCGAGCGCCTGCTGCGCAGCCTGCTGGGCAGCCGCGCCGAGCCAAACCGGGTGCGTGCGGTGCTGGCCGGCGTGCTGGAAGAGCAGTTGTTGGACGAGCCCGAACGCCTGCACTTTGCGCTGTTTGCCGCCGCACCCAGTGCCGACGCCGAGGCGCAAAGCGCCTGGGTCGCCGTGTGTGAACGCGCTTGGCTGCAAGCCAGCCTGCAGGCCCTGGAAGCGGCGGACCGCCCGGTGGACCGTATCGTGGCCGAATGCACCCCGGTGCTGGCCGGCCATGCCCGCGCCTTGCTCAGCGACGCCCTGGAGCCGGCGCAAATGCTGCTGTGCACGGCCGATGGCGTCAGCCTCCTGCCCCTGCTGCCCGCCACCCTGGGCCTGGCCCTGGCCCAGAGCAATCTGGAAGTGTTTGCCGAACCCGCCGCCATGGAAGCGGCACAAGCCAGCTTTGGCAACCAGGTGGTGCTGCAGAGCCGCGACCAGCGCCTGCTGCAGGCGGCGCAGTCGCCCTGGAACCTGGCACAACTCGAACTCAGCGCCTCGCCGCGCGGGCGCCTGCAAAAGCGCCTGGCCGCAGGCTGGCAACAGCTGCTGCAGGCGCCCGCCTGGCGGCCGCTGCGCTGGGGCCTGCTGACCTTGCTGCTGGTGCAGCTGGTGGCCCTCAACGCCCTGGCCTGGCAGCAGCGCCGCGCCCAGGATGCGCAGCGCAGCGCCATCGAGGGCGTGCTGCAGCAGACCTTCCCCGAGGTGCGCCTGGTGATTGATGCGCCACTGCAAATGCAGCGTGCCGTGGACGATCTGGCGCGCGCCCATGGCGTGGGCGCGGACACCGACGTGGGCCGCGTCTTCGCCATCCTCTCGGCGCAGGCGCCCAAGAGCCTGAGCCTGTCGGCCATTGAGCTGGGTGCCAAGGAGCTGCGCCTGAGCGCCAGCGGCCTGGACCCGGCGCAGGCCCAAGCCCTGACAGCCAGTCTGGATGCTCGCGGCCTGCGGGCGCAGTGGCAGGACGGGCAGCTGCTGATCACCCCCAAGGAGTCCCGCTGATGGCCCCAAGCTCCTCCCAGCGCCCGGCCATGGCCTGGCTAGACCTGTTGCAGACCCGCTATACCGCCCTGGGTGTGCGCGAGCAGCGCGGCCTGCTGCTGGCCGCACTGGCACTGGCCACCCTGCTGCTGTGGAGCGTGGCGCTGGCACCGGCCTTGCGCACGCTGCAAAGCGCCGACGCGCAAAACGCCCAGCTGGCATCCACACTGGAGCGCATGCAGGCCCTGCAAACACGCGCCCTGGCGCTGCAGGCCACGCCCCTGGTGGCGCCGCAAGAAAGCCTGAAAGCCCTGAAGGCCGCCGCCGACGCCCTGGGCAAAGCCGCCACCCTGCAGGTGATTGGCGAGCAGGCCACCCTGAGCCTGAAACAGGTCAGCGCCCAAAGCCTGGCGCCCTGGCTGGCGCCGCTGGCCAGCAGTGGCCCCAGCCCCTTCGAAACCCATTTGCAGCGCGATGCCAGCAGTGCGGAGCCGCTGTGGAGTGGCACCCTGGTGTTTCGTCTGCCGGCACAAAAGCCTGCGGCGCGGTAACACGCAGCACCCACGCGCAGCAACCGCCCATCCGCCATGGCCCGCCCCCTCCCCCGCACCCGCAACGCCGCCCCGACCGCCAGCCCTGGCGTGTGGCGCTGGGCCACGGCCGGCGGCGTGCTCGGCCTGATCGGTGCCACCCTTTTGTTTGCGCCGGCCCTCTGGGTTGCACGCGCCGCCTATGCCGCCAGCGATGGCCGGGTGGTGCTGCAGGACAGCCGGGGCACGCTCTGGCATGGCTCGGCCCAGCTCGGTTTCAGTGGCGGCACCGGCAGCAACGACGCTGCCCGCCTGCCCGGCCGTGTGCAGTGGGATCTGGGCCTGGGCCTGGGCCGCCTGCACCTGGCCCTGCGGGCCGACTGCTGCACCCCCCAGCCGCAGCAGCTCACACTGACGCCGGGCCTGCGCAGCTGGCGCCTGGATATTGCAGCCGGTGAATCGACCTGGCCGGCCGCCGTGCTGGCCGGTCTGGGCACGCCCTGGAACACGGTGCAGCTGCAGGGTCCGCTGGTCCTCACCACCACGGGCCTGAGCCTGGCCTCCGCCGTGGACCGCATCCAGGTCCAAGGCAGCCTGAGCATGGACTTGCCGCACATCAGTTCGCGCCTGTCTACCCTGCGCCCGCTGGGCAGCTACCAGCTGCAGGTGCAAGGTGGCGAGCAGCCCACCCTGAGCCTGCGCACTGTGGAAGGCAGCCTGCAACTGCAGGGCGTTGGCCACTGGACTGCGGCCCATCTGCGCTTTGAGGGCGAGGCCCGTGCCGATGCGGACCATGAAGCCGAGCTTTCCAATCTTCTCAACATCATGGGGCGGCGCGATGGCGCGCGCTCCGTCATTACCCTGGGCTAGCCGCATGCACCACTCATTGCCCCCCTCTCTTCTTCGCCGCCACACGCGCGCCACTGCCCTCGCGGTGACCCTGGCACTGGCCTGTGGACTGCTGGCGCAGGCGCAACCGAATGCGGCAAATACCACCAAAGGTGCGGCGGCGCGGGGTACCCCGGTCACCCTGAATTTTGTGAATGCCGAGATCGAGGCCGTGGCCCGCGCCATGTCCAGCATGACCGGGCGCCAGGTGGTGGTGGACCCGCGCGTCAAGGGCACCATCACCCTGACCAGCGACCAGCCGATGTCGCCGGCGCGCGCCTACAACCAGTTTCTGGCGGCACTGCGCCTGCAGGGCTTTACCGTGGTCGAGTCGGCCGGGCTGGACAAGGTGGTGCCCGAGGCCGATGCCAAGCTGCAAAGCGGCGCCGTCAGCGCCGATGGTGCGAGCAAGGGGGGGTCTGGCGGTGTCGTGGGCAACCAGATCGTGACGCAGATTTTCAAGCTCAACTTTGAGAGTGCGGCCAACCTGCTGCCGGTGCTGCGCCCGCTGATCAGCCCCAACAACGTCATCAACGTCAACCCCGGCAACAACTCGCTGATCATCACCGACTACGCCGACAACCTTCAGCGCATTGCCACCATCATTGCGTCGCTGGACATGGCCAACGCGACGGGTGTGGAGATCATCCGCCTTCAGCACGCCATTGCCACTGACCTGGCGCCGCTGGTCACGCGGTTGATTGACTCTGGCACAGCCGGTGGTGCTGCGGCAGCGGGCCAGGCCGACACGTCAGTCAGAACGACGCTGCTGGCAGAACCGCGCAGCAATTCACTGATCTTGCGCGCGGCTAACCCGGCGCGGCTGGCGCTGGTCAGAACGCTGGTTGAAAAGCTGGACCAGGGCGCTTTCAACCCGCCCGGCAGCAGCAGCATCAAAGAATCGGCCGGCGGCAATATTTATGTGGTGTATTTGAAAAACGCAGACGCCACCAAGCTGGCCACCACCTTGCGTGCGGCTTTGGCAGCCAACACGGGCAGCAGTGCAGGCAGCAGCACAGGCGGGGGCAGCCCGACCCCTGGCGGCTTGCTGGGCGGCGCGCCGGTTCCTTCGGGTGCGAGCGGGGCTGCAACCGTGGCTTTGGCCGCCAGTGCCCAGCCTTCAACCGGCGGACAAATCCAGGCTGATCCGGCCACCAACTCATTGATCATCACGGCCCCTGAACCGCAGTACCGCCAGCTGCGGTCGGTGATTGACAAACTTGATGCGCGCCGCGCCCAGGTTTTTGTGGAAAGCCTGATTGCAGAGGTCAATGCGGACAAGGCGGCTGAGTTTGGTATTCAATTTCAAGGCGCTTTGGGCAAAAAAGGCGATGGTGCGGTTGGGCTGCTGGGCACCAACTTCAATGTGGGTGGCGCCAATCTGATCAGTTTGGCGACGCAGGCCGCCGGCAGCGTCAAAGCGCCGTCGGCTGGCGCCAACTTCGGCATTGCCACGCGGCAAGCGAGCGGCGTGTATGTTTTGGGCTTCTTAGCCCGGTTTTTAGAGTCCAGCGGCGAAGGTAATGTGCTGTCCACACCCAATTTATTGACGCTTGACAACGAAGAGGCGCGTATCGTCGTGGGGCGCAATGTGCCTTTCGTCACTGGCCAGTTCACCAGCAACAATTCCAATTCAGGCTCGGTCAACCCGTTTCAGACGATTGAGCGCAAGGATGTGGGCTTGACATTGCGCGTGAAGCCGCAAATCAGTGAAGACGGCAACGTCAAATTGCAGGTTTTCCAGGAAGTCAGCAGTGTTGACCCGGCCACCGTCAATTCACCGAACGGCCCGACCACCAACAAACGCTCGATTGAATCGAACGTGGTGGTGGAAGACGGCGCCATTGTGGTGCTGGGCGGCCTGCTGACAGACGAATATTCAGGCGGCGAGGAAAAGGTGCCGTTTCTGGGCGATGTGCCGTTGTTTGGCAACCTTTTCAAAGGCCAGGCGCGTACCCGTAAAAAGTCCAATCTGATGGTGTTTTTGCGTCCAGTGGTGGTGCGCGATGCGTCGTCTACCGAGCGCTTGTCGCAAGACCGCTATGACTTCATGCGCAACGCCCAGCAAGACGGCCAGCCGGTACCCAACGCGATGGTGCCCATCAATGCAGCGCCGGTGTTGCCAGCCCTGCCCGAGTCGAAACGGGAAACCATAGTGCCTAATTCACTGCCTAATTCGCCGCCCAATCTGATGCCGACTGCGCCTTTGGGCGCGCCAGCACCGGCTGCCAAATAAGGTCACGCTCCATGGCTGTCCGCTACCCACTGCCGTACGCGTTTGCGCGCAGCCACGCGCTGCTGCTGGAAGACAGCGGCGGCGTGCGCACGCTTTGGCACAGTGCCAGCCCGAACGCCAACGCGCTGGGTGAAGTGATGCGCAAGTATTCAGCCGGGAGCCCTCCGCTGGAGCTTCAGGCGCTGGAGGCCAACGCGCTGGCCCAACGCATCAGCGCGGCCTATGCTGAGGGTGAATCCAGTGCGGCCGCGGTGGTCAGCGAGGTTGAATCGGACGCGGACCTGTCGCGGATCATGCAAGAGCTGCCCGCCATTGCCGACCTGCTTGATGCATCAGACGACGCACCGATCATTCGCATGCTCAATGCCCTGCTGACGCAAGCTGCGCGTGACGGTGCGAGTGATATACACATCGAGCCGTACGAGCGCCATTCCAGTGTGCGCTTTCGGGTCGACGGCACGCTGCGCGAAGTGGTGCAGCCCAACCGCGCGCTGCACGCGGCGCTGATTTCGCGCCTCAAAATCATGGCCGACCTGGACATTTCAGAAAAGCGTTTGCCACAAGACGGCCGCATCAGCCTGCGTATTGGCACCCGAGCCGTGGATGTGCGGGTCAGCACGCTGCCCAGCGCACACGGCGAACGTGCGGTGCTGCGCCTGCTGGACAAAAGCGGCGGCACGTTAAGCCTGCAATCGGTCGGCATGCAGGGCGATGTGCTGGACCGCTTGGCACACCTGATTGCCCAGCCGCACGGCATTATTTTGGTCACTGGCCCGACCGGTTCGGGTAAAACCACCACGTTGTACGCGGCGCTGCAGCGGCTGGACGCGACATCGAGCAACATCATGACGGTTGAAGATCCGATTGAGTACGAGCTGCCGGGCATTGGCCAAACCCAGGTCAACCCGAAGATCGATTTGACGTTTGCCAAAGCCCTGCGCGCCATTTTGCGACAAGACCCGGACGCCATCATGATTGGCGAAATCCGGGATTTCGAAACCGCGCAAATCGCGATTCAAGCGTCATTGACCGGGCATTTAGTGCTGGCCACGCTGCACACCAACGATGCCGCCAGCGCCGTCACGCGCCTCACCGATATGGGTGTTGAGCCGTTTTTGCTCAGCTCTTCCTTGCTGGGCGTGCTGGCCCAGCGCCTGGTGCGAAAGCTCTGCACGACCTGTGCTGGCGCCAGTTGCGCCACTTGCGGCTACACCGGCTATCAGGGCCGTACCGGCGTGTTTGAGCTAATGGTGGCGGGCGACGCGATACGCGCGCAAATCCACAACCGTGCGGCCGAGTCAGACATTCGCACGGCAGCCCTGGCCGACGGCATGACGCTGATGCGCGAGGACGGCGAGCGCCTAGTGACCAGCGGCGTCACATCGCGTGAAGAGCTGCTGCGCGTCACCCGCGACTGATTTTTGGCGAAGCATTTAGCCCGCGTTTAACAGCCATGCCCGCCTATCAATTTGAAGCCATGCGGCCTGACGGCAAGGTCAGCAAAGGCGTGCTGGAGGCCGACACCGCCAAAGCGGCGCGCGCCGCGCTGCGCCTGCAAGCCCTGGTGCCGCTGGCCGTCACGGTGCTTGGCGGTGCGGAAGGCGCGGGCGACAACAAGTCGCTGCTGCAAATGGAGTTGTTTGGCGGCCGTGTTTTTAACGCAACGCGCCTGGCCATCTGGACGCGGCAGTTGGCGGGTTTGGTCACTGCAGGCTTGCCGCTGGAGCGCGCACTGACCGCGCTGGCCGACGAAGCCGAGGACGACAAGCAGCGCAATCTGGTCGCCGCGTTGCGGGCCGAAGTCAACTCTGGCACCGGCTTTGCGCGGGCTTTGGCGCAGCATCCGCGGGAGTTCAGCAGCATTTACCAGGCCGTGATTGGGGCGGGCGAGCAAAGCGGCAATCTGGCCGGCGTGCTGGAGCGGCTGGCCGACGATCTGGACGAACGCCTGGCGCTCCGGTCAAAGCTGATTGCCGCTACGCTGTACCCAGCCATTGTTACTTTGGTGGCGATTGTGATCGTGATGTTTCTGGTCGGCTACGTGGTGCCGCAAGTGGCCAGCGTGTTTGCCGGTACCAAACGGGCGCTGCCGTTTTTAACGGTGGCCATGCTGGCCATCAGCGGCGTGGTGCGGGGCTATGGTTTGTATTTGCTGGTTGCTCTTTTTATAGGATCTGCTTGCGCCCGTATCGCTTTGCGTAGAGACGCTTTTCGTGAAAAGTTTGACGCATCAACCCTGAATGTTCCGCTCGTCGGCCGCTTGGTGCGCGACTACAATGCCGCCCGTTTTGTGGGCACGCTGGCAATGCTGTCCAGCTCCGGCGTGCCCATCCTCAAAGCTGTGCAGGCAGCGGCTGAAACGCTGTCAAACCGCGCCATGCGCGCCGACGCGCTCGACGCGTTGGTGCTGGTGCGCGAGGGCGCGCCGCTGGCATCCGCGCTGGGGCAAAAAAAGCGCTTCCCCGGGCTGGTCAGCATGTTTGCCAGGCTGGGTGAGCAAACCGGTCAGCTGCCCGTCATGCTGCAACGTGCAGCGGTTCAGCTGTCGAACGAAGTGCAGCGCCGCGCCATGGGACTGGCCACTATTTTGGAGCCCTTGCTGATCGTGGCGATGGGTTTTGTCGTGATGCTGATTGTGCTGGCAGTGTTGCTGCCGATCATTCAGTTGAATCAGTTTGTGAAGTAAAAGTGGTTGCAAGCCAATGGATGCGGGTGCGAGCAGCTATGAATAAAATAGCCAAAGGTGATCGGTGGCCGGCGAGCGGTGATCGAATCAAGGCTCAAATCCGCAGGCTAAACGCAGTGCTTGCGTGTCACGGCTGGCCATCAGGTCAATCAACGCCGCCGCTGATTCAGGCTGGGTAGCGCCAGCGCACACCGCGGCGGTGTAGGTGGTGGCCAATTCAAATTCTTTGGGCAACGGCGCTACCAGGTCAACACCGGGTGTGTAGACAATCTCGGTGATTTGCGTGCAGCCAATCAGACCACTTCCTGCGGGTATGGCTTCAGCGTCGGCCATCGCTTTCATGGCGGTGGCGCCATTCGGGTGCACATGCAGTTTGCCGGCCAGCTTTACATCCAGATCGGGATCCAGACCCAAAGCCCTGAGTACCATCATCACGTGGATGCCCGCAGTGGCTTTGACAGGATCGGGGAAGTAAATGCCCCGCGCGGCCTGAAAAGTGGCTTTCAGCTTTTCAGGCGTGCTGACGTCGACAGTCTTGTCACCCGACTTGATGGCCACGCCGGTTTTGACAACGCCTATATTTTTAACGCTGCCCGGCAGCACGTGCCCGCTTGCCACCAGCTCGGCAATCAATGCGTTGGTCAAAATAATCACATCGCACGGCGCGCCCGCCAGCAGGGCAGCTTTCATCATGCCCACGGCGCTGAATGTGCCAGAGATACTGCACAAATGCTGGGCTTTAAAGCTGCCTTGCAAATGCGCAACGAAGCCCTGCGCTGCGCCGCCGCTCAGCAAATGGAGTTGATGGGGCGTTTGCATGTCAATCCACTTTGATGTTGGCGGTTTTGATCACTCGCGCCCATTTGGCAATGTCGTCCTGCATGTATTTGTCAAAAACAACGGGCGTCATCACCATAGGCACCGCACCCTGCTTGTTCCACAGCTGCTTCACGTCTGGCTGGCTGGCTATTTTGGACACCGCCGCATTCAGCTTGTCGACCACGTCTTTAGGTGTGCCTTTGGGCGCCATCAGGCCGAGCCAGATGGTGGCCTCGTAGCCTGCGAGGCCTGCTTCGGCCATGGTGGGCACGTCAGGCAGCACGTCAGAGCGCACTTTTCCTGTGGTGGCGATGGCCTTGACCTTGCCTGCCTTGATTTGCTCGACCATGGTGGTTACCGCGTCGAACATCACCTCGACCTGCCCACCAATCACGTCGGTACGCGCGCCCGAGCTTCCGCGGTAGGGGATGTGCACCAGGTACACGCCCGCCATGCTTTTAAACAATTCACCGGCCATGTGGTATGGCGTGCCGGTGCCAGACGAGGCGTAGTTGATCTTGCCAGGACGTGCCTTGGCTTGGGCCGTCAAATCTTTGAGCGTTGAGATGCCTGCCGCAGGGTTGGCAACGAGCACCAGGTCGGAGTAGTTGATGGGCGCGACGGCTACCAAATCGCGCATCAACTGATACGGCTTACCGGGTACCAACGATTCATTGACGGTTTGCGCGTTAGACATCAGCAAAAGCGTGTAGCCGTCAGCCGCCGATTTGGCCACTGCATCAGTGCCGATTACTGAACCAGCGCCGGGTCGGTTCTCGACCACAAAGCTCTGGCCAAAGGCATCACCCAAGCCCTTGCCGATAAAGCGGGCGTAATTGTCAGCCGGGCCGCCTGCGGCAAACGGCACGATGATTTTGACCGGCTTGCTTGGATAACTTTGGGCCAGTGCGCAGTTTGAAATGACCAGTGCTGCCAATCCGAGCGTTACGATAAAAAATTTTGTAGCTGTCATGACTTATTCAACTTTTCCAATGCGTTTCACAACAGCTGACATGCGGGTCGCATCCAGCTGAACATACTTTTCAAAGTCAGGCGAATCCTGGTATTGCACCGGGCTGCCGGCATTCAAGATAACTTCCTTGACTTTTGCATCCATCGCCGCAGCCTTGGCCGCCGCGCGCAGGCGCTGGGCTATTGCTTCGGGCACGCCGGCGGGGATAAACAAGCCAGACCACTGCGCGTATTCAGCGTTGAAGCCCGCGTCTTTCAAACTCGGCGCATCTGGCAATGCGGCAAGTGGTGCAGTGCCCCAGTGGCCCAGCACCCGCAGCTTGCCTGCCTTGACCTGCTGTAACACCGTGGCCGGGCCAGACGACACCGCATCAATCTGCCCACCCAGCAGCGCGACCACGGCCGGGCCTGCGCCGGTAAAAGGGATGTGCGTCATCTTCATGCCAGCGGTTTGCGACAAAATCTCCATTGGCACATGCATGGTGCCGTAGCTGCCGGATGAGCCGTAGTTGATTGCACTGGGGCGCTTTTTGGCATCGTCTACAAACTGCTGCACCGTCTTCCAGGGTGCGTCAGCGCGCACCGCTAGCACGGTCGGGTCGGCGGTAAATCGGGCGATGGGCCGCAGGTCGGCCAGGGCGAACATCGCCGGGCGGGCCAGCACTACGTCTGCCTCTGGGATGATGGTGAGTGACGACAGCGCCATCAACACGGTGTAGCCATCTGGCTTGGCTTTAGCGGCTTGGCTCATGCCAATGCCGCCGCCTGCACCGGCCTTGTTTTCAATCACCACCGGCTGGCCTAAATCGCGCGACATCGCTTCGGCTACGGGCCGCGCCACCAGGTCAGCCAGGCCACCCGGCGGGAAGGGCACGATCATGGTGATGGCTCGGGTGGGCCAGGGTGCGGTTTGGGCGGTGGCCACCGATGTGACGCTGCACAAAATTGCCGTCAAGACAATCGGTATGGTGATAAATTTGAGTGGGGCTTTGAATGGGGCTTTGAGCCGCATGATGGTCTCCTGCAACGGTTCAATCATTTTGGTTTGCATGCTAACATTTAGTTGAACTTCAAGTATCTTCGCAACTCGCCAAAACGCACAACAGAGACAACCCTTAATGAAAATTGTTGCCTATACATTCAACGACCAATCCGGCGTGGGTTTGTTGTCGCCAGACCTGAAAACGCTTCAGCCGTTTGACTTATCTGAGGCGCAACGCGCGCTGGGTGCCCTGCCGATTGTTGAGATGCTGTCGCGCGGCGATTCGTTGCCCACGCTGCTGGATGCGGTAGCGATGAAAGACGTACGCGCCACCGCACCGCTGCCCAAGCCTCGCCGCAATATTTTTTGTGTCGGTAAAAACTATTTTGCGCACGCCAAAGAATTTGCCGGCAGCGGCTTTGACAGCAGCGCCAAATCAGGTGGCGACATCCCGGCGCATCCGATCATCTTCACCAAAGTACCCGAGTGCGTGGTCGGCCCCAATGCCTTCATCGACCTGCCGCCACCCCACATCTCAACCGCAATTGACTACGAGGCCGAGCTCGCCGTTATCATCGGCAAGGGCGGCAAAGGCATCGCCGCCAAAGACGCGATGGCCCACGTCTGGGGCTACACCATCGTCAACGACATCACCGCCCGCGACTGGCAAAACCGCCACCAGCAATGGCACATGGGCAAGTCGTTTGACACCTTTTGCCCGATGGGCCCGTACCTGGTCAGTGTCGACGAATGCGATGGCAGCAACACCATGGTGCGCTGCTACGTGAACGGCGAACTTCGCCAAAACGCATCGACTGCTGATTTGATTTTTAACATCCCCAAGCTGATCGAAACTCTGTCCGCAGGCATCACGCTGTACCCAGGCGATGTCATTGCCACCGGCACGCCAGTGGGCGTGGGCATCGGGTTTATACCGCCCAAATATTTGGTGGCGGGTGATGTGGTGCGGGTGGAGATTGACGGAATTGGCGCTCTGGAAAATCCGCTGCGCTGAACAATTTGCAGGCCTAAGCCACTAGCGGCGCAGCCTGCATCGCCTCCGTCTGCTCTTCGAGCATGTCCACTTGCCCCTTCCAGTAGTCGCTTGAGCCAAACCACGGGAAATTGATCGGGAAAATCGGGTCGTGCCAGCGCTGGGCCAGCCATGCGCTGTAATGAATTAGCCGCAGCGTGCGCAGCGGCTCAATCAGCGCCAGCTCGCGTCGGTCAAATTCTCGAAACTCTTCATAGCCGTCAATCAGAGCGCCCAGCTGCTGCAGGCATTGCGGGCGCTCACCAGACAGCAGCATCCACAGGTCCTGTACCGCAGGGCCAGTGCGGGCATCGTCCAGGTCTACAAAGTGCGGGCCAGCACCCGGCAACCCCTCGGGTGTCCACAAAATATTACCGGGGTGGCAGTCGCCGTGCAGACGTATGTGTTTGATGTCACCAACGCTCTCAAACACGGCAGTGGCAGTTTGCATGGCGAGTTCAAACGCTTTCAGCCAACGTGACTCCATGTCGAGGGGCAAATAGTTTTTGCTCAAGAGCACCTCGCGCGATGCATAACCAAAGGTATGCAAATCAAGCGCGGGCCGATGCACAAAAGGCTTGCCGCTGCCAACGGTGTGGATGCGTGCCAAAAAGCGGCCTATCCATTGCAACACCTCAAAATTTTCAAGCTCGGGCCGCCGGCCGCCTCGGCTGGGTGACACGCTGAAAGCAAAGCCGTTGAAGTGGTGCAGCGTATGGCTGTGCAGCTCAAGCGCGCCGACCACTGGCACCTCTGCGGCCATCAGCTCGTTGGCAAAGCTGTGCTCTTCCAATATCTGCGCGTCCGTCCAGCGGTCTGGCCGGTAAAACTTGGCCACCACCACATCGCCCGCTGCAGCCGCTTTGCCCACGCTGGCCTCTAAGTGAATTTGATAAACCCGGTTTTCATAACTCGACAGCGCCATCAAGCGGCCATCGCCAGCCAAGCCAATGCTGGCCAGTGCGTCAAGCACAACGTCGGGCATGAGCGCCTCAAAAGCGTGGATGGGTTGCTGGGGTGCGTGGCTTGCATGAGACGGGGTCATGCGCTGATTGTCGCGGTTACGCGTTACTCAATCTGAACGCTATCAATTAAGAAGCTGCTTGCGCCCGTCAATATTGGGCTGCAGGCCGAAAGCACACTCAAACTCATTCAAAATGTCAAAATATGACCGCTGCGCGGATCACTTTTGCCGCTGAGGACCTCCTGGTATACCGCTTCAAACGCGCCGCTGCCGCTGTGTGGCTGCGCTAGCAGCCATGCCGCATCGGGGTGCGTTGCTCGTTGGGTAAAGGCCCGCCAGGCTGCTTCCAGCCGTTCTCTCAAACCTGCCGAGCCCCAGTCGGCACTGCGCTTTTTAATTTGCGCCGGTGCAAAGAACAATGTGGCCCACACACCCGGCAAATCTTTGGCCCCGCCAAGGTCATAGACGTGTGCGCCACCAATCGAGCAGCTGTATGTCAGCTGGGTAAATCGGGTGTGAATAGCATGCCGCAGTTTGGCGTTGCCGGCAAAGTCCACATACACGCAGGCCTGGTCAGCGGCAATCTGGTCAAGTTGCTCATAAGTCAGCACTTTGCTGTAGCAGCCCAGACTTTCGCAGAAAGCGACGTTGGCCTGTGAAGTCAGCCCAATGACGTCAATGGCTTTGTGATGTTTGTGTCGCTGCATTAACTGAAACGCGGTGCCATAAGCGGTCTTGCTCGACGCGCTGGACAGCAGCAGAGTGGCCGCACCAAAAAAATCGTTGTCGGCCAAAAAATCGTCGATTAAAAATGAGGTGACAAACAGTGGCCTCAGCAACGCCTGAATGTCCTCGGTGTCTGCGGTGTAGAGCGGGTCAGTCCGGCTTGCAACGTATTGGTTGTAGACCGGGTGCAGCTCGGCGCGGTGCGGCGCGGCGTCGGCAAAGCCGTGTTCATTGACGCGGGCAGGGGTCAGCGTCACGTGGCTGGCCATGGGGTAGTAGCCATAAAAGCGTTCGCCGACTGCAACGCCTGTGCAGGCAGATTCGGCCACATCTGCAAAGCCCCAGACTGGTATGCTGCCCCAGGTCGCATCTCCGGTGGGGAAGAACTGCCAGTAATTCATCGCATCGCCAAACGCGGCGTAGGTGACGTTGTTGGCCGTGAAAGCAAAGCGCTGAACCGCCAGACGCACTTCACCGCTTTTTAGCTCGGTGGGTTCCGTATAGGTTAATCGCGTTTGATGCAGGTCGGTTTTAAAGACCTGAAAATGAGTTGTCGTCATGACACTAGGCTAACTACATTCAGCCTGCCGCGCAAGTTTCCAGGTTCGCGCGGGTGACAGACGAAAAAAAGCGGCGCTGCCTGCGTGGCCACGCCGCTTTGCATGTCAGTGACGATTTAACGCTGCATTAAACAATCGTCAGCGTGACATCAATGTTGCCGCGCGTGGCGTTGGAATACGGGCACACCTTGTGGGTTTGCTCGACCAGTGCCTCTACAGCAGCTTTGTCCATGCCGGGAACGCTGATTTTCAGTTCAACAGCGATGTTGAAGCCTTCAGGTGCAGCGCCCGCGCCAAACGGGCCAATGCCAACAGCGCCTTCAACTTTGGTGTCTGCCGGAATAACGATTTTTTGCATGTTGCCGACAAACTTCATCGCGCCTAAAAAGCAAGCCGCGTAACCCGCCGCAAAAAGCTGCTCCGGGTTTACACCGCCGCCTGCGCCGCCCATTTCTTTGGGGGTGCTCAGCTTGACGTCAAGCAGTCCGTCGTTCGATGCGGCGTGGCCGTCGCGGCCGCCCGTGGCGCTGGCGTGGGCTGTGTAAACGATTTTTGATGGTTTGGTCATGGTGTTTCCTTCTTGGGTTGAAATGCCCCGAAATTGAGGCGGTAAAAAACGGGTTAAAAATGATGTTGAAATTTACAAATTCTGCGCTGCCAGCCGATGGCGCAGCGCCTGTACCTGGCTGGTGAGCGCC
>JANYED010000382.1 GCA_025363315.1 Polaromonas sp. | reverse complement strand
TGCCGATATTGCAGCGCCGCATCGTGCGGGCGTGCCGTGCTGCTGGCAAACCGGTAGTGGTAGCCACGCAAATGCTCGAGTCGATGATCACCCAGGCCACGCCTACACGTGCAGAAGCTTCAGATGTTGCAACAGCCGTGTACGACGGTGTTGATTCGGTCATGTTGTCGGCTGAATCTGCGTCGGGCGAGTACCCGGTTGAGTCTGTGAGCATGATGGCGCGCATCATCGCGCAGGTTGAGGCTGACCCCTTGCAGCGACAGACCATGCACGCCGCCGCACCTGTGCGCCAAGCTGGTAGCGCCGGAGCAATCGGCGCAGCCGTACGCTGTATTGCCGATGTGGTGAATGTCTGCGCCACAGTGACTTACACCTCATCAGGCGCGACCGCGCTGCGGGTGGCTCACGAGCGGCCTGATTCGACCATCCTTGGCCTGTCGCCCAAACAGTCCACCGCGCGTCGCCTGAGTTTGGTGTGGGGGGTGAAACCACTGCAAACCAAAGACGCCGAGAGCGTGGAAGAAATGGTGGATACCGCAGAACTCGCCGCGCGCGCCATGGGTTGCGCTGTGCCGGGGCAAACACTGATCGTGGTCGCGGGTATGCCGTTTGGCACGCCGGGATCGACTAACTTGTTGCGGTTGGTGACGCTCCCCAGCGTTTAAAAGCAGGCAGATTGACACCACCATGCTGGCTGCGCTGTACTGGGGTTCCCGCAAAGAAACGCGCATGGCAAGCGCCACCTGCTGGCGCAAGTCCTGTACGCTGCTGGCGCAAGTGGGCTTACATACCGCTGCGTTTGCCGATACGACACCAGACTCTGATCCGTGTGATGAATCACCACAAACAGGCTACCGCTTTAGCTGGCGATCGCCCGGTAAGACGAATGAACAACTGAGCTTGCATGTGCTGTGCGGTGCTTGGGCCTGCGCGTCAAATGCGGTGTTGCTCAATGTGCCTGATAGTGGTTTCTACAGCTTCGCAAACAAGGCCGAATCCTACCTATGGGCATTTTCTGAACTGATCGAGGTGTGGGATCCGCTCGAAGGCATTGTATGCAAGCATGACGACCTCGCGTGGACGCACGGCAGGCTAAGCGCGGCGCTGCCGTGCGTTCGTCGTTACCTCCGTACTGCGCTACATTGATCGTCATGGAAATCTACCAACTCCGCACATTACTAGCCGTTGCCCGGCTGGGGCACTTGACCCGCGCTTCCGAGCAACTGCACATGACGCAGCCTGCCGTGTCAAAACAAATCCGCGCGCTTGAAGAACAACTGGGCGTGACGCTGTTTGAACGCACCCCTGTAGGCATGACGCCCACCAAAGCATGTCAAACTTTAATCCCGCATGCAGAAAAGACACTGGAGCAAGCCACCATCTTGATGAACGTGGCGCGCGAGATGGGCGGCGCGATGGCAGGCATACTCCGGCTGGGTACCATCATTGACCCCGACTCTTTGCGTTTGGGCGACATGCTGTGGCAAGTACTGCAAGACTACCCGCTGATTGACATCAAGTTGCAGCACGGCATATCAGGCTGGGTTTTGCAGCGCGTGCTGTCGGGTGAACTGGATGCTGGGTTTTATTTGGGCCCAGTCACAGACCCACGGCTGGACTTTATCGCGCTGAAACAAGTCAATTACCGAATCATTGCGCCCCTGGCTTGGCAGGCACGACTGCAAGATGCCGACTGGCCTACCCTGGCCTCGATGCCCTGGGTGGGTACGCCACCCTACAGCTCGCAGCATCGTATCGTCAAAGAAATGTTTGCAGAACACAGCCTGGTGCCCAACTTTACCGTCGAAGCAGACCAGGAGGCATCGATGATGTCGTTGGTGCGCTCAGGCGCTGCGCTTTGCATCATGCGCGAAGAGCTTGCTGTACTAGCTGCGAATCAGGCCGAGCTGTATGTTTTGCCCGAGCATGTGCGCCCATGTCTGTTGTCATTTGTTTATGACCGACTGCGCCAGTCCGACAAACCCATAGCCGTAATTGCAAAAGTCTTAAAACAAGTTTGGGAGCTGTGATTTCACCTTGATAAGACAAGTTTCAAACTTGTGAACTTGCAAGCAAAAAACTAGAAACTGGAGACAACATGCCTATCAATCGCCGCAACTTTCATGCCGCTGCCCTTGCAGGTCTAGCGAGTTTTTCAAACAATGGCTTCGCGCAAAGCAAAGACATCATCGTTGGCCAAGTGGCATCACTGAGTGGTTCCAACGGTGCCGACCTAGGACAGGGTCTACAGCTCGGTATCCGTGCACACCTGGATTCAGTAAACGCCACAGGCGGCGTGCAGGGTAAAAAACTGCGTCTGGCATCACTCGATGACCAGTACCTGCCCGACCAAACAGTGCAACTGACACGCGAGCTGATTGAACAGCATAAGCCGGTGGCACTTTTGGGCTATCGTGGCACGGCCAATACGCTTGCGTTGATCAAATCAAAAGTTCTTGAGCAAACAGGTGTGCCACTCATCGGCACCTTGTCGGGCGCGGCAGAGATTCAAGGTGCTCCCATGCTTTTTCATGTGCGCACCAGTTACCCGCAAGAGATTTCCCAGCTTGTGTTGCAGCTGTCACGCCTGGGCATGACGCGTCTGGGCCTGTTCTATGTTGACGATGCATTTGGAAAATCTGGGCGTGAGGCGGTGCTGAGTGCCGCCAAAAGCACTGGCTCACAAGTGACGGTTGAGGCGGCTTATGACAAAGCCGCCGACAAGGTTGAAGCGACCATTCAAGCGGCGGTTGAAAAGTTAGTAACGGCCAAACCGCAAGCCGTTGTTATGGTGGCTGTGGGCGACCCCGTGTACACCTTTGTCAAGCAAGCCAAGGTCAAATCGACTGCGATCAGATTGTTTTCTATATCGGTCGTCAACCCCTCTGCCGTGATTGAAAAAGTGGGTTTGGATGCTGCCAAAGGCATGGGGTTTTCGCAAGTGTTTCCGTTCCCCTTCTCAGACGGCACGGTTTTAAGCCGGGAATATCGGGCAGCATTGAAAAAAGTTGATGCTAAGGCACAGCCCAACTATTTCAGTTTAGAAGGCTATGTCTATGCCAAGGTGCTGGTGGATGCGATTCGCAGAGCGGGTACTAATCCTAGTGCTGCAAGCGTCAAAGCGGCGCTGGATGCTTATCCATCGACGGATTTGGGCGGATTCATTGTCAACTTCAATCCGCAAACAAAAAATGGCTCCAGTTTTTCTGATCTGACCATCATCTCGTCAAACGGAAAGCTGATGAAGTAACGTGATGAAATACCGCCATGGACCACAAATGGCTTGAAGATTTTTTAATGCTCGCACGCGAGCGCAACTTTTCAAAAGCAGCGGCGATGCGACATGTCACGCAGCCGCAGTTCTCACGTCGCATTCGGGCGCTTGAGTTGTGGGCGGGCGCAGAGCTTGTCAACCGTGCCAGTGTGCCGATTGGTTTGACCCCAGCGGGGGAAACCCTGCTTGCTGCAGCCAGAATCTCGTCAAACGCATTGACTGATGCAAAAGAGCGTATTGCACGCCGGCAAGGCGGTGGCGAC
>JANYED010000177.1 GCA_025363315.1 Polaromonas sp. | reverse complement strand
GATTGATTTGAACGATATTGCCGCACCGCTGGCAGGCCAGGCCATGTGGGGCTATGTGCTGTCAGCCGCTGCTCTGGCGTGTTTTGCCACGGCGGTGCTGGCTACCAAGGCAGCGTCAAATCGCGCTAATCTTGAGCTGGGGTTTTTTGTGGCGCTGGTCGTCAATGTGGTTTTTGCGAGCTGCGCCCTTGCTGTGCAGATGGCGATACGCGGCTTTGGTCTGGAGTGGAACACGCTGGCGTTTTTCCTGTTTGCAGCTTCAGGGGTTTTTGCGACGTATTTGGGACGCTGGTTTTTTTATGAATCAGTGGTTCGCTTTGGCCCCGCCAAAGCCAGTATTTTTCAGGTCAGCAGCCCCTTGTTTGTGGCCTTATTCGCGTGGTTGGTGCTGGGCGAACGCCTCAGTGTCTGGGTCGCCATGGGCATGCTGATGGCCATCATGGGTCTGGCCTTGATCGCCTACAAGCCAGGTTTCTTTTCTCCTGGCAGAGCTGAAACAGCACCCAAACACGTCAGCTTTTTAGCGCGCATTTTGCAATCGGTTTTTTTATTAGGCTTGTTTAGTTCAGCCGCTTACGCGGTGGGTAATTTGTTGCGCGGCGCTGCCGTGCGCACGTGGCCTGAACCCATAGCGGGCGCACTGATTGGTGCACTGACCGGGCTGGTACTGCATTACCTCCTGAGCAAAGACAAAGCCAGTTTGGTATCCCGCCTTCGCGCGGCTCAAAGTCGTGGCCTGTGGCTGTATGCCTTGGTGGGCATGGCCAATATTTCGGGTCAGATCACCACCATTGCGTCCATGCGGTTCATCCCCTTGTCGATAGCCGCACTGGTCAGCCTGTGCACGCCACTTTTGGTGTTTCCACTCAGTTACTGGCTGTTTAAAAACCAGGAGCGACTGACCTGGTCTGTGATGACTGGTGGCACTCTGACACTGCTGGGCATGGCGATTGTGGTGCTGCGCTAGTGCCGAGGACAAGCATCAATACAGACTGAGTCGCGCCACGATTGCATCTCTGCCAACACCTGATTACTATGCATTCGATGATTCGTAAATACAGGAGACAAACATGAAATTTAAAAGTTTTGCAGAGAGGCGCTTTGTAACGCTAGTGGTGTTGGCGTTGACAGGTTTTTTCAGTCCGGTGGCCATGACGCTGTCGCATGCGCAGGACTACCCCAGCAAGCCGATCCGCATTGTGGTGCCGCTGCCGCCCGGCGGCTCCAACGATGTGATGGCCAGACTGCTGGGACAAAAAATGTCGGAAGCTTTTGGTCAGCCCGTGATTGTTGACAACAAGCCGGGTGCCGCTGGCAACATCTCAACCGACTTCATGGCCAAGTCTGAAGGTGACGGCTACACGATTGCGATTGCGCCCAACCAAACGGTGGCTGTCAACCCGGTGCTGTACCCCAAGCTGCCGTTTGATGTGCTCAAAGACCTTCAGGGTATCTCCATGCTGGGCCGTGTGCCCATGGTGCTGGTGGTGTCGCCTGGCAAGGTGGCTGCTACAAATGTGGCCGAACTGATTGCAATTGCCAAAACCAACCCCGACAAGTTGTCGTATGCATCCGCTGGCTCCGGGAGCCCTCAGCACATGGCGGCTGAAGTGTTCAAGTCTATGACTGCGACACGCATGGCGCACATTCCCTACAAGGGTTCTGTGCCTGCCTTGGTGGATGTGCTGGGCGGCACGGTGGATGTCATGTTTTGTCCGCTCAATTCAGCGCTGCCGCACATACGCAGCGGCAAGCTGCGCGCGCTGGCGACCACAGGCACAAAGCGTATTGATCTGTTGCCCAACGTACCAACAGTGGCAGAGGCCGTGCCCAACTACGAAAGCGATATCTGGATTGGCATGATTGCCTCAGCCAAAACACCGCCTGCCATCATCAACAAGCTCAACGCCGAACTGCGTCGCTCGCTGGCCCTGCCAGATGTGCAAAGCAAGCTGGCAGAGCAGGGCATTTATGTTGAGACCAGCACACCCGCTGAATTTACACGCCTGATTGCCGCCGACCAAAAACGCTGGGCGGCTGTTATCAAAGCGGCCAACATCGTGCCTGAATAGTTTTATTGGAGATCTTATGACCGTACCGACTGGCGCTGCCTTGCGCCGCGACATCCCCTTGCCCTCAGCACCTGACGACACCGTGTGGGGCAGCGATGTCATTGCCGACATGCTGCGCGTCATGGACATTCCGTATGTGCTGCTCAACCCAGGTGCCAGTTTTCGCGGTTTGCACGACAGCATCGTCAATCACTTGGGTAATGAAAAACCGCAAATGGTGGTGGTGCTGCATGAAGAGCATGCGGTCGCCATCGCACATGGCTATGCCAAAGTCACGGGCAAGCCGCTGATCGCTATTCTGCACAGCAACGTGGGCTTGATGCATGGCTCGATGGCCATTTTTGATGCCTGGGTAGACCGCGTGCCCGTCATTGTGCTGGGCGCTACCGGCCCGGTGGATGCATCCAAGCGCCGCCCCTGGATTGACTGGATACACACGGCACAAGACCAGGCGGCGCTGGTGCGCAACTTCATCAAATGGGACGCACAACCTGCGTCTGTCGCGTCAGCGCAAGAAGCGCTGCTGCGTGCGCGGCAAATTGCTACCACCGCCCCGCAAGGGCCGGTGTATGTGTGTTTTGACGCTGCGTTGCAGGAGTCAAAACTCAGCGAACGCCCAACGCTGCCCGACCCGGCACGTTACCTGGCCCCACCACCCGCCCGGCCTTCAGATGAGGTGGTTGCGCAGGCAGCCACCATGCTGTCAAAGGCTGGCCGCCCGGTGATTTTGATGGGCCGTGTTTCGCGTAGCGAGGCAGCCTGGGCAGAGCGTATCAAGCTGGCTGAAACGCTGAATGCTGAAGTGCTGACTGACTTGCGCATAGGCGCATCTTTTCCCACCGACCACGCGCTGCATGCTGCACCCGCAGGCGCTTTTTTGACGCCCAATGCGCAGGCCGTGTTGCGTGAGGCCGATGTCGTGCTCAGCCTCGATTGGCTGGACTTGTCAGGCACGCTCAAGCAGGCCTGGGGCGACAAAACCGTGGGCAGCAAAGTCATTCAGGTGTCGGTAGACCACTACAGCCACAACGGCTGGAGCATGGACCACCAGGGCCTGCCACCGGTTGATCTGTTTTTGTTGTGTGAGCCCGAGCCTGCGGTGACTTTGCTCAACCAGCATGTCAAACCGCGAAGCACACCAGCACCTGTCAAGCGGCCACTGCCCTCGGCTGCACCGATACAAATCGTGCCCGGTGCTTCGGGTGCCAGCAACATGACGGTGACCACCCTGGCCGCTACATTGCGCCGCGCTGTTGGCGACCAAAAAATCTGCCTGATGCGCCTGCCGCTGAGCTGGAGCGGCGAGATGTGGGACTTCAATCATCCGCTCGACTATTTGGGTACGGATGGCGGCGGTGGTATTGGCTCAGGTCCCGGCATGTCGATTGGCTCGGCCCTGGCGCTCAAAGGTACCGACCGCTTGCCTGTTGCCGTCATTGGCGACGGCGACTTCATGATGGGTGTCAATGCCTGGTGGACAGCTGCCAATGCCCATATACCGATGCTGGTGGTGGTGTGCAACAACCGCTCGTTCTTTAACGATGAAATTCACCAGGAACGTGTGGCACGCCAGCGCCAGCGGCCCATAGAAAACCGCTGGATA
>JANYED010000359.1 GCA_025363315.1 Polaromonas sp. | reverse complement strand
CCAGCTGAGGTTGCAGAAAATGACTTTACTGGTGCCGAAAGGGTATAACGTAAGTTGCTAGTGGCAAACACCCCAGAGGCTCCGTTTTCACCGTAGGCAGCCGTTGCTGTAGCGCCGATACCGCGCGAGCAGGTGAGAGCTATTGCTGAGCTAACCGGAATGTTGCTGATAGTTGGACCAAACGCCGTGTAGTTGCCAAACGCTATCACGCTGGTTGCGGCCGTAACGGTGCAAGACGGCGTGAAAGTAACGGTGACAGAAAATCCTGCGTTTACCGTAAGAGCTTGTGACAGCGTTGGTATAGCGGTCAGTGCGGCAACAGCAGCCAACAGTGCAATCTTCTTCATGATGAGTTTCCTAAATAAAGTTCAAACGTTCAGATTTCAATCAGCTAAGCAAAATGATTAACTTCCCCAAACCGTCACTTTAAAGAACGGTGTTGATGCCGGCAAGGGAAAAGTGCACAGAATCAACAAATTGCTGGAAGTTTTAACTTCTTGCGGCAAATGTCACAACCAAGGTCAAGCGGTGATGACTGGTGGACACCGAGAACTGATAAGAGGTAAATTACACTTGAATTTGTTGCGCAAAGCCCGAATTTGCAATAAACATCGTTTTTTTGGCCCGTCCGAATAAGCATAAAACAGGAACTAAGTCACATGCCTAACCCCGAAACCACCCAACACGTAAAACCAGCTGGAGCTAAGGACGCAGCAAATCCATCGCAAACCATGGCCTTTCAGGCCGAAGTCGCTCAGCTCCTCAAGCTGGTCACACATTCGCTTTATTCCAACCCTGAGATTTTTTTACGCGAGCTCGTGTCCAACGCGTCGGACGCTTGCGACAAGCTGCGCTTTGAATCGCTGAACAACGCGGCACTGCTCGAATCTGACCCCGATTTAAAAGTATGTATCAGCTTTGACAAGGATGCCAAAACCCTGACCATCACCGACAACGGCATTGGCCTGTCAGAGCAGGAAGCGATTGACAACCTGGGCACGATTGCCAAAAGCGGCACGCGCGACTTTGTGGCCAACATGTCGGGCGACCAAAAAAGTGATTCGCAATTGATTGGCCAGTTTGGTGTGGGTTTTTATTCTGGCTTTATCGTGGCCGATCGCATCACAGTCGAAAGCCGCCGCGCGGGCTTGCCAGCAGCACAGGGCGTGCGCTGGGCCAGTGAGGGCACGGGCGAATTTGAAGTCGCGCAGATTGAGCGCGCTGATCGCGGTACGTCAATCACTTTGCACTTAAAAGACGATGCTCAAGAGTATTTAAACGCTTACAAACTCAAAGGCGTGATCAACAAATATTCAGACCACATTTCGCTGCCCATCCTGATGGAAAAAGAGGAATGGAAAGACGGTGAATTGATCTCGGCTACAGACCCTGAAGGCGGACGCCAACCTGGCGGTATGGCCAAGACGGGCGAGTGGGAAACCGTCAACCAGGCCGCGGCGTTGTGGACGCGTGCCAAAAAAGACATCACGCAAGACCAGTACGACGAGTTCTACAAGCAGATCAGCTACGACCAGCAGGCACCTCTGGCCAGCACACACAACCGGGTTGAAGGCTCGACTGAATACACGCAGCTGTTGTACATCCCCAGCAAAGCGCCGATGGACATGTTCAATCGCGACAAGGCGGCGGGTGTGAAGCTGTACGTCAAGCGCGTCTTCATCATGGACGACGCGCAGGCACTGATGCCAGTGTATTTACGCTTTGTCAAAGGCGTTGTGGATTCAAGCGACTTGCCACTCAATGTGTCCCGTGAGTTGCTTCAGGAAAGCCGCGCTGTTAAAGCCATTCGTGAAGGCTGCACCAAGCGCGTGCTGAGCATGATTGAAGACCTGGCCAAACACAATGCGCTGCCTGCTGCAGCTGAAGATGGTGTAACGGATGTGGTTAGTGACGAGGACAAGGCACTTGTCGGCAAGTTCGATATTTTTTACAGCGAGTTTGGCGCGGTGCTGAAGGAAGGCCTGGGCGAGGACTTTGCCAACCGTGACCGCATTGCCAAACTGCTGCGTTTTGCATCGAGCACTACTGACACCGCCACCGTCAGTTTTTCCGATTACAAAGCCCGCATGAAAGACGGCCAGGACGCGATTTACTACATCACTGCTGACTCGTTGGCTGCCGCCAAAAGCAGCCCCCAGCTGGAAATCTTCCGCAAAAAAGGCATCGAAGTGCTGCTGATGGCCGACCGGGTGGACGAGTGGGCGCTCAATTACCTGCACGAGTTTGACGGCACGCCGCTGCAATCCGTTGCCAAGGGCGCGGTTGACTTGGGCAAGCTGCAAGATGAAGACGAAAAGAAAGCCGCTGAACTCGCGCAAACCGAGTTCAAGCCTATGCTTGACAAGCTCAAAGAAGCGCTCAAGGGCGTTGCCAGCGACGTGCGCGCCAC
>JANYED010000350.1 GCA_025363315.1 Polaromonas sp. | reverse complement strand
TGGAGGAACACCGGAAAGTCCTTGCCCACTGGCAAAAAGCCCCTGGCCACCAGTTCTTCCGGTGTACTGCCTGTCACCACCCAGTCGCGGTCTTGCACCGACAAGCCGAGCAAGGCATCGCGAACTGCACCACCGACCATGAAGATTTCCATGGTTCCCAGTGTAGGCGTGCTTTAAACAACGCAAGGGTTAGCCCTTGGTATTGATGCAATAGATGGCCTACATCACAACAAACTGTTTTTCACGCCTAGCATCAGCGCTTATGGTTCAGTTTCTCAATCACGTTAAACAACGACATCAATGGAGACAGCCATGCGTTACCCGAATCGCCGGATCACACTTCAATTTTGCTTTGCTGCTATGGCTTTGACTGGCCTCGCGGCGCAGGTTATCAACGCGCAGATCCTACCAGAGACGGCCCGTATCGTTGTGGGTTTTCCTCCAGGTGGCGCACCTGATCTGGTGGCGCGTCGCTTGGCTGATCAACTGGCAGGCAAGCTGGCCAAGGTGGTGATCGTGGACAACCGGCCCGGTGCCAGTGGCCGCATTGCAGTTGATATTGCACGTCAAAGCCCCCCGGATGGCTTGACCTTGCTGTTGAACCCAGCAGGCGTTCTAACCATCAATCCGCACAGCTTCAAAAAGCTGAATTACGAACCGTTTAAAGACTTTACGCCCATCAGCTTGGCAGCCATGATTGATTTTGGTTTTGCAGTAGGGCCGGGTGTTCCGCCCGATGTCAAAACTATTGCTGACTTTGCGGTTTGGGCCAAAGCTAACCCGGGTAAGGTCACCTTCGGTTCGCCATCCGCAGGTGCGCCACCGCATTTTGTGGGTGACGTGCTGAGCCGCTCGCAAGGTTTGGGTATGACACATGTGCCTTACAGGGGTGCAACCCCTGCGCTGAATGACTTGATGGGGGGTCAGATCAGTGCGCTGGTGTTGACGCTGGGCGACCTGATTCAGCAGTCAAAGGCAGGCCGTCTCAGGATACTGGCGGCCAGTGGGCCTGCGCGGTCCAGATTTGCGCCTGAGCTGCCAACATTTGCCGAACAAAAAATTGCTGGCTTGGCGCAGCGCGACTGGTTTGGCGTGTACGTTGCTGGCACACCATCGCCTGAGGTGATGAGCAAAGTATCCACCACCGTGCGTGCCGCGTTGGCCTCACCTGAGTACAGCCGGGCCCTGGCTGTCGGCGGCATTGAAGCCGCAAGCTCAACTTCGCAAGAGTTGGACAAGCTTGGAAGGGTTGACCTGGACATGTGGGGACCTATTGTCAAAGCATCAGGTTTCTCAGCCGATAACTAAGACAAGACAATCAACGTCAAGGCTGCGCGCAACTCGTGATGATCTGCCGCAGCCACTGGTGCGCAGGGTCATTTTCAAGGTGCTTGGGCCAGGACATCACTTCGACGACAGGTGGCATATCAAATGGCGTCTCGACCATACGCAACGGGAACAGGCGTGAAAAATACGCCGCCTGCTTGCGATGCAATGTTGCGATACGCTGAGTACCCACCACAACCAACGGCAAGATACTGAAGTTGTCAACACTCAGCTCAATGCGGCGCTGCTTACCGTAACTGGGTAAAAACCATTCTTCAAACGCCAGACTGCGTTCGTCACCCAGATTGATAGTGACATGGCCCATGTCCATGTAAGCATCAAATGTCAGCGACTCGCCGACCTGGGTATTTTCCGTCCACACCACGCAAGCCTGCGTGTCCTCAAACAGTTTGACTTTGGTGTTTGTAAAGCGTGCCATGTATTGCTCTGGCAATACCAGCAGGTCAATATTTCCGCGTTCGAAAATATCAAATACGTCCTGCAATGGGCTGCGAATATCGATCACGATACCGGGTGCCAGTTCAGCAACGCGGCGCACAACTTCGGCCATCAGTACGGTGGTGACGTAGTCAGACGCTGAAATCAAAAAACGTCGCTCGACAGTTGCCGGGTCAAAGTCTGGCTTGCGCGCAATTGCTGCACGTGCCGATAGCAAGGCATCACGAACTGGTTGCACCAGGCTTTCAGCCAGTGGCGTCAGCATCAATCGACGACCAACAGGCACCAGTAATTCGTCACCAAAATAGTCACGCAAACGCGCCAGCGCACCGCTTGCAGCCGACTGGCCAATGTGCAGTCTGTGACTGGCCTTGGTCACGTTGCGTTCCTCTAGCAAAGCGTCCAGTACCACCAGCAAATTCAGGTCAAAGCGGTCAAGTCTCATAGCGCTGTTGTCTCTTTGTCAAGGGTTTCCCCTTTGTATTGGTGTCAGCGATGGCAGTCATTAAAACTAACTGTTTCTGATTTTCAAGCACCACGATTACTGTTCGGGCTTGCACACATTTAAGCATGCAGGAGACAAAAATTGAAAACAATTTTCCCCGATTCTTTGAGTGGAAAAACCGTTTTAACCCTTGCCCATGTGGTGGGCATGGTCGATATGGTGGCGCTCCCCATATGGGTTGGCGCACTGATGCAGCACTACCAGTACAGTGCCTCGCAAGCGGGCATCACAGTGACCTTGTTTTTGCTTGGCGTTGTGCTATCCAGCGGTTTTTTTGCACCACGCTTTAACCGCATTCCAAGGAAAGTTGCGACTGCCAGCGGCTTTGCGCTAGGAGCAGTGGCATTTTTCTTTGCTAGCCAGCTGACCGTAGCAGTCAGCAGTTTTCAAACATTGGCACTACTGCATGCGGTAGCCGGTCTTGGTGTGGGTTGTGCCTTGACATTCACCCACGGCAGTATTGGCCGCAGCAGTAACCCACATCGGCTATTTGCAGTTGTCAATGTTGCACTCGGTATTTTTGCCATATTTTTCTTAGGCGGCATGCCTCAGTTGATCGCGCATGTCTCGGCATCGATTCTTTTCACGGTGATTGCTTGCACGATGGCACTTGCAGCGCTTGTCATGGCGTTGGCTTTTCCTGAGATGAAAACCGAGCCTACATTTCGTAGTGAGCATATATCCACAGAAAAATTACGCTTACCAAAAGCCTCATGGTTTGTCATTGGCGTAGTCGTGTGCTTGACACTGAACCAGTCCATGGTGTTTGCGTTTGTCGAGCGCATGGGTACTGAACGTGGCTTCGGTATTGAACGTGTCAACGGCGTGTTGATTGCCTTGGGCTTGGTTAACTTAACACCCGGACTACTGGCTGCCATGTTGCAAAAGAAATGGTCACCCGTGGCGGTGGGCATAGCAGGCCCCATTGGCCAGGCCAGCCTGGCGCTCATCATGTCCAGCACCGCTGTCTTTTTGCCTTATGCGGTGTCAGTCAGTCTGTATGTGTTCATGGTGATTTTTACGCATAACTTTTTGTTTGGACTGCTGTCGCAGCTTGACCCAAGCGGCCGCGCATCAGCTGCCACCCCTGCCATGATGATGCTGGGCGCCTGCATTGGTCCAGCGCTGGGTGGCGCACTGGTGCAAAGCTTGGGCTACCAGGGCTTGGGCTGGGCCGCATGCGTGGTGTCGGTGGTGGCAGTTTTGGCCATGTTCCAAGTACGTCGCTACTTGCCGACTCCAGCCAGCGCCTTGCCAGCTGTATCTGCTCACGCTTAAGGAATACCCATGTTGACTTTGTACGGCGCAACCGCATCCAGGGCACACCGTGTGCTGTGGATGCTCAAAGAGTTGAACTTGCCCTTCGAGCATATCCAAACCAGCTTCATGGACGGCAGCACACACACGGCAGAATTTTTAGCCGTCAACCCTAACGGCCGCGTGCCTGCCCTAGATGACGATGGTTTGCTGCTGTGCGAGTCTCTATCTATCAATTTGTACCTGGCCAAAAAGTACGGCGGTCCGCTGGCAACCAACGGGTTGCGTGAAGAAACACTGGCCACACAGTGGAGCTTTTGGGTCACCACAGAAGTTGAAAAACCTTTGCTGTTTGCCTCTGCCAATCGTGCCTTGTTCAAACAAGAAGCGCGGGATGAAGAGCAGGCGCTCATGGCTATCAGCAAGTTGGCTCGACCCTTCAACGTACTAGACGCACATCTGGCAAGGCAGCCGTATTTGCTGGGTGAACGGTTCACAGTGGCTGATTTGAACGTTGCCACGGTGATGGATTTGGCGCCTCAGTGCGGTATTGCACTGGATGCCTGGCCGCACTTGAAGAGGTGGCACGAAGGCTGTTTAAGCAGAGACGCAGCAGCCGACTGGAAAGACGTCAAGTTCTCCATTCCCCGACCGCCCACGCCGCTGGGGTTGCTGAAGATGTTTGTTTAAACCTGAAGTCTAAAGAGTTGATGAAACCCGTGAACAACGTAAAAATGCTGATCAATGGCAACTGGGTCGGTGCCAGTGATGGCGCTGTATTTGAACGCCGCAATCCTTTATCGCAAGATGTAGCAACACGCGCACCTGCTGCCAGTGCCGCAGATGCAAAAGCAGCCGTGACTGCCGCTGCGAACGCTTTTCCGGCGTGGTCGACTTTAGGCCCTGGCGCTCGGCGTGCTTTGCTGACAAAAGCGGCGCATGAGCTGGAAGCTCGCGCTGATGCGTTTGCGGATGCGATGGCTGCCGAGACAGGCGCTTCGCGTTTGTGGGCTGGCTTTAACGTGCACCTGGGTGCAGCCATGCTGTTGGAAGCGGCAGCACTGACCACTCAGATAGGTGGTGAAGTTATTCCGTCGGACACACAAGGCAGTCTGGCGATGGGTTTGCGAACAGCAGCAGGGGTGGTGCTTGGCATTGCTCCCTGGAATGCACCTGTCATTTTGGGGGTGCGCGCATTGGCTGTGCCACTGGCTTGCGGCAATACGGTGGTCCTTAAAGGCTCTGAGCTGTGCCCTGCCACGCATAGCTTGATTGCAGAGGCTCTGCATGCCGCAGGCTTGCCACTGGGTGTGGTTAATTTTGTGACCAATGCGCCCGCTGATGCAGGTCTTGTAGTTGCCGCGATGATTAGTCATCCGGCGGTGCGTCGTGTTAATTTCACCGGCTCTACCCGCGTGGGACGCATCATTGCCGAGACATGCGCGCGGCACCTCAAACCAGCCGTACTCGAACTCGGCGGCAAGGCCCCGCTAGTGGTTCTTGATGATGCCGACATCGACGCCGCCGTTGCAGCCGCAGCATTTGGTGCGTTTGCCAATTCTGGACAAATTTGCATGTCTACCGAGCGCATGGTTGTCGACGAAAGTATTGCTGATGCGTTTGTTGCCAAGCTGAAAATCAAAGCCATGAGTCTGCCCATGGGCGACCCGCGCGACACCGCAGCCGGCCCCAAGGTGCTGGGTGCCGTGGTGGATCAGTCGACGGTCGAGCGCTGCAACGCCTTGATCGCCGATGCGCTTGAGAAGGGTGCCACGCTGGTCTGCGGTGGCGCTGTCAATTCGCTGCTGA
>JANYED010000349.1 GCA_025363315.1 Polaromonas sp. | reverse complement strand
AGGGCGGGGCGCTTTGGTCGTTTTCGTCGGCTGATTCATACCGCGCCTTCAGCGTTGACCGGGCTGCGAACCTTGGCCCTGCGCACTTGCTGCCCATGCAGCAGTGCCCGCGCCAGCGACAGGCTTTCAACCTCCCGCCCCTGGGCATTGAAGTGCTCACGCACGGTAGCTGGCCGGGCTGAATACACCCGCAGTTGCTTGCCGGGCAAAGCGCTAAGCGCGTCCAGCGCGGCGCGTGTTAGCTTGTGGCACAACACGGTCAGCACGCCACCGGCGTTTTGCACCAGTACTTTCACGCCGCTGTCAGCATCATCGACGACGTGAGGCACAGGCCGCGCCACCTGGCCCAGCCGCATGGTGAGCAACTGAAACGCTTGTGCGCAGTTGGAGTCAAAGGGCGCATCGCCCGGGGCGATTTTGTCGAGTTGCAGGTAGGCAAAGCTGCCTCCTAGACCCTCTTTTGTTCCATATCCGACCATTGCTCGCCGAACCCTTTCAGCGCATATGTCACGGCAAAGGTTTTTTTCTGGTTCTTTGTCTGTTACTTCTGTACTTGAACACAAAATAAATTTGCGCGTTCCCTCGTCCTCGGCGTTGAGCTCTAAAACGACTTGCGCTGTTGTACCGCTGCCAGCAAAAAAATCCAAAACGGTGTCGTTCTCGCGGCTTGCTTGACGAATCAATTCACGTATGAGGGTTGGTGGTTTGGGATACTGAAAAACCTTACTACCAAAGATTTCTTGAATTATTTCTGAGCCTTCGCCAGCCTGTGGCGAGTTAAGCGTGACCGTATCCTCATCAACTTCATCTTCATTTACACGTGCAATCCACGAACTCAATGGACTGGTGTGGCTTTGAAGATCCTTCCAGTGCTTTTTAAACAGGGGCCTACCAAAGCCAACTTTTTTATGTAACCAAAACTCTAAGTTAGGCGTGTCCCTATTTAGTAATGGTCTTTTTCGCTTCGGTGTCACTGGAATCTCACCTTTGTCAATGTCAGCTAAAAGTTCGTCCAATGAAATCCAAACCTTAACTTGCTCATCTTTGGGGAAAAGTATCTTCTCTTGGCGTATGAACTCTTCCATTGTTTCGGTTCGTACGACCGCGCCATCTTTAAGATTTTTTTCGCTTGCATAACACCAAACACGATTGGCGTCGCACGGATACCAAACTTCAGTTGAAGGGTTCGTAATTGGGTAGTACAGATTTTTTCGATCAAATCTGTCAAAGGCCAATGTCAGCGGGTCGCCGTTCCAGGGCCCCCTAGGATCGTTGTCAGGATTCTTATATTTCTTTTGTGTCTTGTCGCGACCGTTAAACGCAAATCCAGCGGCTGCATATATCAACACATGCTCATGAACGTCGCTAAAGTTTGAAGTTTTTGCACTTGTTGAGTCACGCGTACGCCACACCAAGCTACCCACACGCCGCCCCGGAAACACCTCATCCATTAACAACTCCAGCCGCGCCCGGTTTTCGTCGTTGATGCTGACCATGATCACGCCGTCTTGCGTGAGCAAATCCTTGGCCAGCGTCAAGCGGCGGTATAAAAACTCCAGCCACTGGCTGTGCCGCCAGCGGTCGTTTGCGCCCACATAACGGTCGTTGTACACCCAGTCTTTGTTGCCGGTGTTGTAAGGCGGGTCAATGTAAATCACCCGCACTTTGCCGGCGTGGGTGGTTTTGAGCAGCCGCAGCGAATCAAAGTTATCGCCTTCAATGATCAGGTTGGGTGTGCCTGGCCCGGCAACTTCATTCAAATTGTGTGAGTTTTCCTCCACCACGCGCGGCAACACGATGTTGGCATTCAGCGCCTCGTCACGCTCAATCGCGCTGGCTTCCCAATACAGCCCAAGTTTTTGCTTGGCCAGGTGCTCCGTCAGCAGGCGGCGCAGCTGCGGAGCGCTTAAACCGCTAAGTCCCTGCAGCAGATCTTTGGCTTGGGTCATGTGTTGTGGAGGGTTTTGGTTACTATTATTTTAGGAGCTGCTTGCGCACGTATTCATTGGGCTTGAGGCCTATTTATTGGACATTTTTAGCCTGTTTCAGTCATTTTAGATTGTCTGCTGACGCTCTTTGCCTTCCAGCCAGTTTTCTACCTGTAAACCTGGTACTCGACCAAAGGCCATATCAGCGCTGACCAAAGTGGCACCCAGTGTGAGTGCTTGAGCGGCAATCAAGGTGTCGTTTGCATCTAGCCCCCAGCCTTTGCTGGTCATGGCGTGACGCATTTCAGCGTAGGTTTGTGCCACTTCAATGTCTAGTGGCAAAACCGTGAGGGTTTGCATGGTTCTGTCATAGGCCGCTTGCAGACGCGCCTGCGGTTTGCGTGCCAGGCCATATCGCAACTCGCAGTCGACAACCACACTGGTTACAAACCTGATTTGGCTGTCGATTCGGTTCAAGGCCATTGACTGCTGTGCAGCAGCCCCTTGCGGGTCACGCATCAAGTCCGAGATGATATTGGTGTCAAGCAGGTACAAGCCCCTTGGACTGCTCATAGCTCGATCTCATCTAACGGTGCCAAGCCTTCATCTACGTCTGGAAAAGGTTCAGTGACGACAGGCCAGTCTTTCATGCTTTCTAAAGCAGCTACCAACGAGCCCACCGTGCCTTTTGCTGGCTTTTCCGCTACCGCCTCAATAATCAGCCGATTACCCACACGCCGCATGGTGGCCTGGTTGCCGGGCAGCTCAAACTCTTTGGGGATGCGAACGGCCTGGTTGGCACCGTTACGGAACAGGCTGACCTTGCGGCCAATGTTTTGGGTCGGGCTTTGGCTGAGGTTTTCACCCAGATATTGCGGAATGATGTCAGAGACGTGGTTCATGATGCGCTCCTGAAAATCGGATGCCGCGAGTTTGGCATATGCTGCGGCCTATGTCAAACTCACGTGGACGTTTCTGCTACTTTCGGCTGCCCCAAACTGCGCAGCACATCCCGCACCATCTGCGCCCGGTCTTTGGCCTCGGGCAGTTCTTTTTCAATCCGCAACTTTTCATTGCCCGCCAGCTTGATGTGCCGGTTTTTTTGAATCAAATGCATGATGGCCATGGAGTCGATGGGCGGGTCTTTTTTAAAGGTGATGTTGATGACACCGGGCGCTGCATCAACCTTGACCACACCGTACTGCTTGGCAATGACCCGCAAGCGATGTACATCTAT
>JANYED010000295.1 GCA_025363315.1 Polaromonas sp. | reverse complement strand
ACCACATGGCTGTGGTCGTACCAGGCGTTGAGCTGTTCGACTTTCAGCAATACGTTCGGTGTCATCAGTTCTGCCCCAAATAAACGCGCTTGACTTCGGCATTGCTGCGAATGTCTTCCGGGCTTCCTTCGGCCAACAACTCACCGTGGTGCAGCACCAGCAGGCGCTTGCACAAGCCCATCACCAGCTTCATTTTGTGCTCGACCAAAACGATGGTGCGCTCACTCGACAATTGAGTAATCAAATCCATCATCACCACTGTTTCCTGCGGCGACATGCCCGCTGTGGGCTCGTCCATCAGCAACAATTTAGGCTCGCAAGCCAGTGCCATGGCAACTTCAAGCGAGCGCTGCTGGCCATGGGCCAAATCGGCTGCCAGCTTGCTGCGGCTACTGGTCAGGCCGACTCTGGCAAGCAGTGCATCAGCCCTATCGCCCAGCTCAGCATAAGCACCGCGCGCACGCAAAATTTGGTAGCGCGTTGTTTGCATTTGCAGCGCAACGCGCACGTTCTCATGCGCGCTCAGGTGCTTGAAGATGTTGGTAATCTGAAAGCTCTTGGCAATGCCTGCGCGCGCGTAGTCATGCTGGGCCATGTGCGAGATGTCACGACCTTCAAAGCGGACAGCACCGCTGCTGGCCGCGATGCCGCCGCTGATGACGTTGAAGAAGGTGCTTTTACCCGCACCATTCGGCCCGATGATGGCCGTCAATTCCCCCGCCTGAAAGCTTGTGGTGATATTGTGCAGAGCCTGAAATTTACCAAAGTAGCGCGATACCGCTGTGACCTGAAGAATGGGTGTTGCGCTCACGGTCAAAGGTCTCCAGACTTCAGCTTGCGTTGCCAGCGCGCCACCCAATCGAGCGCTGTACCCCACACACCTTTCGGGAAAAACAGCACGAAGATCATGAAAATAATGCCAACGACGCCCATCCAGTAGCGGGTGACGTTGGTCACCACATCTTCAAGATACAAAAACACAGCAGCGCCGATAAACGGCCCCAAGAAAGTACCCATGCCGCCCAGAATGCACATCATGACAGCCTGGCCTGATTGGAGGTAGTGCAGCGAATCAATCGGCACGATGGACAGATGCAGCGCCCGCAGCGCACCCGCCAGGCCGCAAATGCCTGCCGACAACACAAACACCAGCAACTTGCTGCGCGCCACGTCGTAACCGCAAGCAGCGGCGCGTTTTTCGTTTTCACGAATGGCTTCAATCACTGCGCCGAAAGGCGAATCCAGCAGGCGCGATACAAACCACAAGGCAAGCGCCACGAACACCAAAATCACATAATATTTGTTCAATGGATTCAGAAAATCAATAGTGATACCAGGCAGATTGATGGCCTCAACCCGCACACCGCGCAAGCCGTTTTCACCACCGGTCCAGCGCTCAGCCTTGTAGAAACCGTAGTACACAATTTGCGCCAGCGCCAGCGTGACCATTGAAAAATAAATGCCTCGCGTGCGTATGGCCAGATACCCAATGACCAAGCCTGCAAAGCACGATGCGATAACGCCCACACCAATCGCTGCCCACCAAGGCAAGCCGGCATGCACCACGGCAATACCGGCCAAATAACCGCCCACGCCGAGGAAAGCCGCATGGCCAAACGACAGCATGCCGGTGTAGCCAAACAGCAAGTTGAAACCCACAGCATACAAACCAAAAATCAAAATATTGATGGCCAGCGTTTCGTACGGCATTAAGAAAGGAAATACCAAGAGAAACAGCAGCGACGCGGCCATGCGGTGCTGGCGAATGCGCTCAATCGCGTTGTTGATAAATGTGCTCATGCTCAGCTCATCAAACCGGCTTTGCCGAAAAAGCCTTGCGGCCGGATAAGCAGCACCACCGCCATCAACACAAAAATAGACATCTCGGAATATTCAGGAGCGAACAGTGATGTCATGGCAAACACAATGCCCACCAGCAGACCAGCAATGACTGCGCCGGGCAATGACCCCATGCCGCCCACCACCGTCACCACGAATGACTCAGCCAATATGGGAATGCCCATTTCGGGATTCACTGCGCGCGTGGGTGCAGCCAGCAAGCCCGACAGTCCGGCGATGGCCGTGCCAATACCGAACACCAGCAGCCAGACTTTGGAAATATCAATGCCAAGCACCTTAACGATTTCAGGGTCACGTGAGCCCGCGCGAATGATCAGTCCAAAGCGCGTTTTTTCAATAAAAAGCCATAGGGCCAGCACAATGACTGCAGTAGCTGCTATCAAAAACAAGCGATACAGCGGGAAGAAACCAAAGCCCAAATTCACCGAGCCTTTGAGCTCGGCTGGTGTTGACGATGGCAAACCCTCAATCCCAAAAATGATCCGCATCGCTTCAATCAGCACATACGACAGGCCAAACGTCAGCAACAGTGGGTAGTCAATACCGCGCCCGTAGAGGGGCCGTACCAAAAACCGCTCGCACACCAAGCCGAGCGCCCCAGTGGCAATCGGCACCAGCACCAGACTGAACCAGAAGCTGCCCGTCAAGGCCATGGCGTAAACGCCAAAAAACGCACCTACCATGAAAAACGCACCGTGGGCAAAATTCACCACTGTCAGCATGCCGAAAATCAGCGACAGGCCGATGGCCAGGAGCGCATAGACAGCGCCCAGCGCAATACCCGTCATCAGTTGAAGCAAGAAAAGTTCAAAAGTCATAGCAGCTCGTGCCCGTTAATATTGGGCTACAGGACCTTTATGCATCAAGTACTGACCTTGTGACCCATTTCCTCGCAGGTCCGCAGATTCTTCTCATCAGGTGCTTCGACCGACAACACATTGAATACATCGTATTTGTCTTTCATGTTCTTGGACTTGGACTCAACAATCACCACCGACTGAATCGACTGGTGGTCACACTTGCGGTAAAACTGTTCGCCCTTGTACCAGTTGTAACGCAATTGGCGCAGCGCAATGCTGACCTTGACCGAATCAGTTGATTTGGCATCACGCACGGCCTGCAACACGCTGCGTACACCGGCATAACCCAAAGCGCCGTAGTCTGACGGCACTGAACCGCCATGCGCCTTGCGAAACTTGTCGTTAAACGCTTTTGCTGCAGGAATTTTGTCCTCCATCCCCCAGTAGTAAGACGTTCCTCCCAAAATGCCTTCAAAAGCGTCCGCGCCTCCCGCCTGGCGAGCCGTGTACAGCAGCACGGGAGCAATCACTTTGGTGCTGGCTTTCAGGCCGAAGTCCGTCACCTGCTTGGCAGCATTAACCAGGTCACGGCCAAAGTTGGCCAGCACCAGCACGTCAGGTTTGAGGGATTGAATTCGCGGTAGAAAGGCCGAGTAATCAGCCGCGCCCAGAGGGTGGCGAATGTCTGCCAGCGTTTGCGCGCCGAGGGCCTGGCCAGCACGCTGAAAGCCGCGCACCATTTCATGGCCGTAGGCGTAATCAGCCGTCAGATACACAATTTTTTTACCAAACTTGGGGAAGGCGTAGCGTGCTACGGCACCTGCCGTGAGGTGCGGGTTCAGTGCCTCGTGAAAGGTATAAAGACTCCAGTCTTTGGCCTCGTTAATGGCGTCTGACTGGCTGATGGAATTGAAAATAATCTTACGGTCACGGCACACGGCGTTGATAGACAACTGGGTGGCGGCTGACAGCGAGCCGACGACAAAATTTACCTTGTCTTTTTCAATCAGCTCCAGCGTGCGGGTGGCTGCCTCGCCAGGGTTGAGCTTGTCGTCACGTACCAGCAGCTCGGCCTTCATGCCGTTAAAGCCGCCCGATTCATTGAACTCTTTGATCGCGATTTCAGCCGCCCGCACCTGGTCTTGTGCTTCCGCCGAAAATGCACCGGTCAGCGGTACCGGAAATCCGATTTTGATGGCGTTGCTTTGGGCTCGTGCCACGCCCAGCAAGGCTGGCGCTACCGCAACAGCCGCACCACCAACGATAATGGCGCGGCGGTTGGTGTTAAATGTTGTCGTTGATAAGGTCATGGTTGTCTCCTGTTGAGGGGTATAAAAATCTTACAAGTCACGCTGAAAACTCTGCAAGGCCTGCCAGCTCTTCCTTAGATAAATCGATCGCGGTTTGCAGCATGACGGTGCGGGCGTTGCGCTCCCCAGCTTGATGGCCTGCCTCCAGATAGGCACCTAATGCGCGGGCTCTGGCCACCACCGCTGTACACGCTGGCAAGCGCTTTTGCTCAAACGCCAAAAGTGCACCAGGCGTAGCGCCGTCATCGTTAATACAGTCCGTCAAAGCCATCGCATCTTCGGCGGCCTTGGTCACACCCATGCCCACATGCGGCCGCGCTACAAATGCAGCATCGCCCATCAAAGCCACACGGCCAACAGCCATCTGCTGGGTGGCGCAGTCATAAATGGGTTGCAAAAAGGGTAGTGTGGTTTTCTCCAGCATTTCGGCGAACTGCGGCGCCAGCAAGTCGCGTGCGGCCTGGCGAGCTGTGGCCACGTGTTGCCATGCTACTTTGTTGGGGGATATGCCTTGCGGATGATAGTTACCGTCAGCATCGGTCATCAAATTTTTGAGCACTGCTTCGTTGGCGGGCCGATACCAAACATAGTTGTAGCGCCTTTGACCGCGCGAAACGGAGTTAGCGTTGCCCGCTACGGGGTAGCCAATCAGTTGCTCGCCAGGCGGTAGCCCAAATCCAAAAGTATCAAACACAGTGGCCAGCGTTCGCTGAGACAGAACAGATTCGTCGCACACGCCGCGCCAGGCAATGTAGCCAGCGTATTGGGCTTGTACCTGCGGCATCAACTGGTGACGTACCGCAGAGCGAATGCCGTCCGATGCAACGGCCAGGTCAGCTTCAAACACACGGCCATCGTCACATTGCACCGTCACGCCGGCGGTGGTCTGGTTGACTTGCGACACGCCAGCGCCTTGCAAATAGCGCGCGGGGTCAAACGCGCTGATCAGCAAGGCGTACAGGCGACTCCACGAAGTCAGTACCTGCTCCATTTCAGCTCGCTCAACCACCGCACCGTTTTTGGCCAAAACCACACGCTGTTTGACGGCGACACCCAGGGACAGATCAACGGTTAAGCCGCAACGCGCAAGCGCCGTCATCAACGGCTGGTGGGTCACGATACCCGCGCCACGGCCATCCAGCGACGCTGTGGCTTTTTCAAGCACCCGGACATCATGGCCCGCACGGCAAAGCATATTGGCAGCCATAAGACCGCCCAGCGAACCACCAATGACCACAATACGCGCCATGGCGTTTAGCTCTTTGCCCGGTCGGCATCCAGCGCTGCTTTCTCAGCCTCCGGGTAATTCAGTTCCACTACCAACCCACACGGGTCATCCAGAAACAACTGGTGCAACCCGATCGATGGCGTGGTGCGCTCACGGCAAGGGATGCCGACAGTTGCCAAGTGCCTGAGCATGGCGGCCAGGCCGGTCGCAAAAAAAGCAATATGGTCGACCGCACCGGTGCCGTGCAGCGACGATTCATCCCGATCACCCAAATATTTTTTCAGCCCCTCGGGATCGTTTTTATCCATGCCAATGATGTGCACGACCGCATTGGCCACGTTGTCATGGCTGCCGTTGTACATCCAGATGCCGGGGAAGGGAAAGTCTGGCCGGGGGCCAGAAGTCAGACCCAGCACTTTTGAATAAAAGTGACTGGTGGTCTCTAAATCGGTGGTGCGAATCGAGTAATGGTTTAAAGACAATGTCATGCTCAAACTTTCATTTTTAAAGGCTGGCGGGCAAGTACCAGGCTGACAGAAAGCAGGTAGGCTAACACCTTGTCATGAATGTAATCCTCGACATCGTCAAGCATGACCACGCTTTGCACATCGTGCACCGCCTGGCCATAGATCCAGCGCCGAATGCCCATGTAAAAAATATTGCCGTGCAGGCCCAAGAGCAGTTCCAGCTCGCGAGCGCTCGGCTTACTGCGGCTGACAACACCGCGATGTTTGCGGGATTCGCGTACCAGACGGGGGAACAGTTTTTCTCGCAACAGTGCAAAGTAGCGGTCTGTAATGTAGCGGTCTGACAAACCTGAAAAAATAAAGATGCGCACCCAGTCAGACTGAAGAATGACTTTGGCGTAGTCGCTGTAGAACTGCGTCAACTTGGTTTGAGCGTCCAGCTTCTTGTTGTCCAGCAGCGCTTCCCACTCAGGCTTCCAGCGGCCTTCAAACATTTCGGTATAGACCCGCTCAATCAAGGCCTGCTTGGTCGGGAAGTAGTGGTACAGCAGGGTGTGGGTGATGCCCAGTTGCCTGGCCAAATCACGCAATTGACCACCCAATCCGTGCTCTGAAAAAAATGACACAGCCCCCATCACAATCTGCCGCTCCCTGTCGCCAGGCGTCAGCCGCTTGCGAGTTCCTGTCGGCGCGGTTTTGACGTCAGCTGGTGTTTCAGGGTTTTTCCGGATGGATGACATTGAACAGTTGGTCGACAGTAAGAACGCTAATTTAACGCCTGGTCAATAATCGGACATTCGGACAAACCCACCCCCAATTGATCAGCTTTTACGGACAAGGCATCAGACATGGAACTCCAAGGCCGCGTGACTATTCCTGCATCGGCAGAGCAGGTGTGGAATGCACTTAATGACCCGGAAATTTTGCGGCAGTGCATTCCTGGCTGTGAGGAAGTGCAGCAAATTTCGCCTGAGGAAATGCATGCACGCGTGCTGCTGCGCATGGGCCCGGTGCGCGCCCGGTTTGCGGGCAAAGTCAAGATGACAGACATTCGCCCGATGCAGGGTTACACGCTGAATTTTGAAGGCTCCGGCGGCAGTGCAGGTTTTGCCAGAGGCAGCTCTGTCATCACACTGAACACCGTGGGCAGCGACACCCAGCTCGACTACACGGCGCAGGCCACTGTTGCTGGCAAGCTGGGGCAAATTGGCGGGCGTTTGATAGATGCGTCATCCAAGCAACTGGCTGACAAGTTTTTTGCCAGTCTGAAAGAGAACTTGGCCGGTAACACTGCAACAGCCGATGCGGCAGCAGTCACATCGACTGCAAGTCCAGTCGCCACCATCCATAGCCAACCCATTCAGGGTCAATCAACGGGCAGTGAGTTCACCCGCTTGGTCTGGTTTGTTGCAGGCGTTGCAGCCACCAGCATTGGTGTGTGGATGGGCGCGCACTGGTTGCGCTGAAGATTACAAGGATTTATCAGATGAAAGCACCTGCTTTTTCTTACGCAAGACCACGGCAACTGCATGAAATGCTCACGCTGCTGGCGCAGCACGGCGACGAGGCGCGTCTGCTCGCGGGCGGGCAGACGCTGTTGGCCACGCTCAACATGCGCTTATCAGAGCCTGCCTTGCTGATCGACATGCAGGGCGTTAACGAGCTCAAGGGCTTGAGTCTTGAAGGCAACACCCTGCGTATCGGCTCCATGGTCACGCACACCGATATTGAGACATCCGCCTTGGTCGCCAAGCATGCGCCCTTGCTGACAGCCGCAGCCCCGCACATCGCGCATCGCGCCATTCGGAACATGGGCACGTTTGGCGGCTCGATTGCTTATGGCGACCCGGCTGCTGAATGGCCTGCTTGCTTGTTGGCACTGAACGGCGTGATTGTGGTGCGCAGCTTGCGCGGCGAGCGGCGCATTGCAGTGGATGATTTTTTTACCGGCTTGTACACCACCGATTTGGCGCCTGACGAAGTCATCGTCGCTTGCGAACTACCGGTGGCTTTTGCGAACCAAAAAACGTCTTTCAATGAGCTGGCTCGCCGCCATGGAGACTACGCTGTAGTGGGGCTGGCTGCGACTGCTATGGTGACAGACAACACGATATCAGCTGTGCGGCTGGCTTGGATTGGCGTGGGCAGCACGCCGATGCGTTCACCCCGGGCTGAGCAAGCACTTAATGGCCAGCCGCTGAATGTGCCGACAGTAACGCAAGCCGTCGAAGTGCTGCGCAGCGAGATTGCGCCCTTGCCCGACTTGACGCACAGCGAAGCAGCCAAACGGCAACTGGCGGGCGTGCTGCTCAAGCGTGCGCTGATGAGCTGGATGCCTTCCTTGAACACTGTCAAAGGAGCATGACGACCATGACCGATTTACCGCAAACCCAAACCATCCGCCTCACCCTGAACGGCCAAAGCATAGAACGCGAGGTACAAGCCCGCACCCACCTGGTTGATTTTTTGCGGGATGGTGCCGAGCTCAAAGGCTCGCACCTGGGCTGCGAACACGGCGTGTGCGGCGCGTGCACGGTGCAACTTGATGGGCAAATTGTGCGCGGCTGCCTGGTGCTGGCCGTACAAGCTGACGGACGCAACGTCAACACCATTGAAGGCCTTAGCGACAGCGGAGTCCTGGTGCAGTTACAAGCAGCGTTCATCAAGCGCAACGCGCTGCAATGCGGGTTTTGTACGTCAGGCATGTTGCTGGCAGCACATGAGCTGATAGAGCAGCGGCCCAACGCAAATCGTGAAGAAATACGCGAATGGATTTCTGGCAACTATTGCCGCTGCACGGGCTACCAAGCGATTGTGGATGCGATTTGTGATGTGTTGGCTGACGGTAACGCGGCAGCCCAAGGAGCGAAACCATGAATTCACGTGAAGGCTTTTTTCTAAAACAAATCCAGGGTGAGGCAAGGCCAATTCCAGCAGCTGCACCCTTGGCGGCACCGCTTCAAAATGCCAGTCACATCGGCCAATCGATTCCCCGACTCAACATTGAACGCCTGGCCCAGGGCCGCGGTCAGTACGTGGACGACCTGGAATTGCCGCGCATGGCGCATGTGGTGTTCTGGCGCTCACCTGTGGCACATTGCCGCATCACCAGCATTGAACGCGACTTTGCCCGCATGATGCCGGGCGTGCTGGCGGTGTACGACGGCAAAGACCTGGCCGCGATTTGCAAGCCGTGGGTGGCCACACTCAGTCACCTGGCCGGTATCAAGTCTGCGCCCCAGTACGCGATGGCGCTTGATCGCGCCTGCTGGCAGGGTGAGCCTGTGGTGGCAGTCGTTGCCAAGACGCGCGCCGAAGCTGAAGACGCCTTGCAATACGTGCAAGTGACGTGGGAGGACCTGCCCGCCGCCGTAGACATGAAAACCGCGCTGCACCCGGACACGCCCATCATTCACCCCGAGCTGGGCGACAACCTGTGCTTTACCCGCACGTTGGACACAGGCGGCGTTGACGAAGCCTTTGCACGTGCTGATGTGGTGGCAGAGGCCACCTTTGATTTTGGCCGCCACACCGGCGTGACGCTGGAGACGCGTTGCCAGATTGCCGATTACAACCCGGCGTCTGGCCAGTTGACGGTCTACCACTCGCAGCAGGCGCCGCACATGATGCAGGACCTGTACGCTCGCCAGTTTGATTTGCCTGAAAGCTCAGTGCGCGTGATTTGCAAAGACGTGGGCGGCTCGTTTGGCATCAAAGTACATGCCTACCCGGACGACTTTGCAACGGTAGCGATGTCAATACTGCTCAAGCGCCCGGTCAAGTTTGTCGCTGACAGACTCGAATCATTCACCAGCGATATTCATGCGCGTGAACACCACATCAAAGGCCGGATTGCCGCCACCGCACAAGGCGAAATTTTGGCGTTCGAGATTGACGACACCACCGGTATTGGCCCGTACTCGATGTTCCCACGCACCAGCGGCATTGAAGGCAACCAGGTCGTTAACCTGACCGGCGGCCCCTACAAACACAAGGCCTACCGGGCCAAGCTCAATGTTGTGTTTTTAAACAAAACACCCACCTGCCAATATCGGGGCGTCGGGCACCCGGTCGCTTGCGCAGTGACTGAAGGCCTGGTTGACCTGGCTGCGGCCAAGCTGGGGCTAGACCCACTTGAAATGCGCAAACGCAACGTGATGCTGGACGACAGCTACCCGGCCACAGGCGCATCGGGCATCAAGCTGGAAGTGCTGTCGCACGAAGCCTGCCTGAGAAAAATGGAAACGCTGATGGACTACCCGGCCCTGCTGGCCGAGCAAGCCGCGCTGCGTGCTAAGGGCATCTACCGGGGCATCGGTTTTGCCACACTGATTGAACTGACCAACCCCGGCGCAGCGTTCTACGGTGTGGGCGGCGCACGCATTTCAGCGCAAGACGGTGCCACGGCCAGGTTAGAGCCCAGCGGCGCAGTAACGGTGATGGTCAGCGTGGGTGAACAAGGCCAGGGCACGGAGGCGATTTTTTCGCAGATCACGGCTGATGCGGTGGGCGTGGCAATGAGCCAGGTGCGCATCGTCACAGGCGATACGCAAACCACGCCGTACGGTGGCGGGACCTGGGCATCGCGCGGTGCCGGCATTGGTGGTGAGGCGGTGCTGCAAGCGGGGTTGGCGCTGCGCATGAATATTTTGAAGGTGGCGGAGGTGATTCTCAAACGCGAAGCAAGTACGCTGTTGCTAAAAAACGGTGGGGTGCTTGATGCAGCAACGGGCGAGGCATTGCTGCCTTTCGCCGAGCTGGGCCGCGTAGCCTACTTCAGGCCAGACACGCTGCCAGCAGGCTTTACCCCCGAGCTGATGGTGACGCGACATTACGCACAGCGCGACTACCCGTTTATTTTTACCAATGGCGTGCAAGCGTCTTACGTTGAAGTCGATTGCGAAACTGGTTTTGTAAAACTACTCAAACACTGGGCCGTGGAAGACTGCGGCCGCGTCATCAACCCCATGTTGGTCGACGAGCAAATACGCGGCGCGATAGTGCAAGGCATAGGCGGTGCGCTGTTTGAGGAATGCCTGTACGACGCTGCTGGCTTGCTGCAAAACGGCAGCATGGCCGACTATCTGGTGCCGATGGCCAGTGAAATGCCGGACATCACGGTGGCGCATATTGAGACACCGACCCGCAGTTCGATGCTGGGTGCCAAGGGTGCCGGTGAAGCCGGTACCGCAGGCGCGCCGGGTGCTGTGGTGAATGCCATCAACAATGCCCTCAGGCCGCTAAAGGCCGAAGTCTGGTCGCAACCTGTGACGCCAGAAAAAATACTCAAGGCGCTGGGGCAAATCCCGTGAGGTGATGGCCTTGACCTGAGCCCGGGTCTTGTCCGCTTACTCGCCGATTTTGAACAACGCAGCGACTTTCTTTTTTGGCTTGATGTTGGCCGACACACTGCTGCGCGCGGGATTGGCTTTGGCGGCGGCTTCCCAGGCGGGTGCAGCATCAGGCGCAGCAGTACTCTCGTAAGGCTGGTCAAAAAACGGGTCGCGCGGCGCGGCGGGGCGGCGATGCGGTGGGGCGTCCCGTCGTTCGCGAAACTCTCGCGGCTCACGACGCTCCTGGCGTTCGCCAGGTGCCACATCACGCGGCGATGCGTCACCCGCGTCGCGGTACATGCGCCTGCCGTCGTTGATACGGCCCGCTGGCGCCTGATCTTCGTCAAACACCATTGGCTCCAACTCAATTTTGGTTTTGATCAGCTTTTCAATGTCGGTCACCAGGCGCTGGTCGCTGCTGGCCACAAAGCTCACCGCCAGGCCAGACGCGCCAGCACGACCTGTGCGGCCAATGCGGTGTACGTAGTCTTCAGCGTTGAAAGGCACGTCAAAGTTAAACACCGCTGGCACGTCCTTGATGTCCAGCCCGCGGGCAGCGACGTCGGTGCACACCAGCAAGTCCACCTCGCCGCTTTTGAAAGCCTCAAGGGCTTTTAAACGCTCGTCCTGGCTTTTGTCACCATGCAGGGCGGTGGTTTTCAGGCCTTCTTTTTCAAGCGAGCGGGCCAGTCGGGCACAGCCCAGCTTGCTGTTGACAAATACGAAAGCCTGCTTCATACCGCGTGTTTTCAACACTTGGTGCAAGGCGCGGCGCTTGTCGTCGGCGCTGACGCTGTAAAAGTGCTGCTCAACGGTGGATGCGGTAGCGTTTGACCGAGCCACTTCAATCGTCACCGGGTCTTGCAGGTAGCTGGATGCCAGGCGCTTGATTTCAGGCGAAAAGGTGGCCGAAAACAGCAACGTGATGCGCTGCTTGGGCAGGTAACTCAAAATACGCTGCAGGTCGGGCAGAAAGCCGATGTCGAGCATGCGGTCAGCTTCGTCGAGCACCACATATTCAACCTGGTTCAGCACCGCGTTTTTGGCTTCGATGTGGTCCAGCAAGCGGCCAGGCGTGGCCACCAGCACTTCAACGCCTTTTTTCAGCTCGGCAGTCTGGCCCTTCATGTCCATGCCGCCAAAAACAACCGCACTGTTGAGGTTGGTGTATTTGGCGTACAGCTTGACCTGCTCGGCCACCTGCACCGCCAGCTCGCGCGTAGGCAGCAGCACCAGCGCACGCACCGGGTGGCGCGCGGGCGAGGTCGATGCGTTTTCGTGCTTCATCATGCGCTGTCAACGTCGAGCTGGGCAAGTTGTCCAAGCGGTTTTATGCGGACCAAAATTCTGCTGAGG
>JANYED010000278.1 GCA_025363315.1 Polaromonas sp. | reverse complement strand
GCCGATGCCAAAGACGTGCTGGTGGCCACGCTGGACAGCCTGGTGCGCCCCGCTGACGTTGTGAGCTTTGGCGAGGGCGATGCCGTCAAGCCGCTGGCCGAAGTATTGCGCGAAAAGCTGTTGGCCATGCCCCCGGCTGTGAGCTTTGCTGAGTTTGCGGGCGCGGGCAGTGGTGGCAATGGCGAAATGAGCGCCGAGGCCACTGCGAAGAAAGCCGTGGCTTATCAAAACGAGCAGGCCGCCAAAGGCAACAAGGTCAACACCGCAGAAGCGGTGAGCCACGTATCGCGCGCGTAAGTGCCCAAACTTTTACCAATAACGGAGTCACCATGATTTTTGCAAAAAGCTACCTTGCCGCCGCTGCCATTGCGGCTTACACGATGGTCAAGTCCGGTGCGACTGACTTCACGGTTGCTCCGGCAACTGCCTCCACTGACAAAGTGTGGGGTGTCAATGACGACGTGGACCGGGTTGCAGGCGATCCTTGTGATGTGGTGCATTTTGGCGAGGCCAAAGTGGTAGCGGGTGCCGCGTTTGCTGCAGGTGACCTGCTGATGAGCGACGCATCAGGCCGCGCTATTACGGCAGCGGCAGCGGCTGGTACCAATGTGCGCACGGTGGGCTATGCCCGCCAGTCGGCCAATGCGGTGGGCGACATCGTCGAGATCATCGTGCAGCCTAGCGTGTTCCAGGGTTAAGCGTTTTCAACTTTATTTAAACAGGATTCAACATGAGTCAATATGCCTTTCCTATCAACCCAGCGTTGACCGCTATTGCGATGGCCTACCGCAACCCGGACCAGGTGCTGATTGCCGACCAGGTATTGCCACGCATCCCATCGGCTCAAACATTCAAATGGACAAAGTACGCGCTGGAGCAAGGCTACACCGTACCGAACACCCGCGTCGGCCCCAAGAGTGAGCCCAACAAGGTCGACTTCAAGGGTCAGGAATTTACCAACTCGGTGGTTGACTACGGCCTGGACGATTTGATTTCTAACAGCGAAATGGAAGCTTTTGCTGCCATGCCGCACCCTGAAGGCGCTGGCCCGCTGTCACCGCAAGCTTTGAGCACCATGATGATCATGGGCCTGGTCAAGCTAGACCGCGAGCTGCGTGTAGCCAACCTGGTGTTTAACGGTGCCAACTATGCGGCTGCCAACCAGAACACGCTGTCGGGTACCAGCCAATGGTCTGACACCGCCAACAGCGACCCTGTCGCTGCGATTGGCGATGCACTGGACGTGCCTGTCATGCGGCCCAACCGCATGGTGCTGGGCCGCGCTGCCTGGACCAAACTGCGCCGCCACCCCAAAATTGTGCAGGCTTGCAACGCCAGCTTTCAGGGCGCGGGTATTGCCGCACGCCAGCAAGTGGCCGACTTGTTTGAGCTGCAAGAAATCGTGGTTGGCGAAGCGTTTGTCAACAACGCCCGCAAAGGCCAGTTGCCCACGATGGGCCGTGCATGGGGCAAGCACTGCCTGTTGATGTACACGAATCAGCAAGCTGCTGTTGAGCGCCAGCCGGTGTTCGGCTTTACCGCACAGTTTGGCGCACCGATTGCTGGCGAAATCCCCGACCCACAAAAAGGCCTGCGCGGCGGCATGATCGTGCGTGCTGGCGAGTCGGTGCAGGAAGTGATCTCGGCACCCGAGGTGGCTTACTATTTTCAAAACTGCGTGGCCTAAAAGCACGCCCAACCTGATTGACCCATACCATGAAATTCAAAGTTTTGACACCACTTGACCACGATGGCAAGCGCTACGCACCGGGCAAGCTGATTGAGCTTGACGAAGACACGGCCGCACCGCTGCTGGATGTGGCCGCGATTGCGCCGACAGGCAAAGACAAGCCGTCCGAAGAGAACCCAGCTATTTAACCAACACGCCACGAGCCGTGAATGAATTAGCCCCTTGCCACCGTCAAGTGGTTGGGCTAATTTTTTCAACGTTCTAACCCCACCATGCCCTACGCCACCCCACAAGACTTGATTGCCCGCCTGGGTGAGCGCGAGGCCGCAGCCATCAGTGACCGCAGCGGCACGGGCGTGCCTGACACCGCCGTGCTGACCAAAGCGCTGGCTGATGCCGAGGAGGAAGTCAATGCCTATGTGGGCCGCCGCTACCGACTGCCTTTGATGACCAGCGGTGGCCAGCCAGCATCGGCCCCGTCATTCCTGGTGCGGATTGTGGTGGACATTGCCCGCTACCGCCAAACCGGCACCGAGATTATGGAAACCGAGGCGATACGCATGCGGTTTAAAGACGCTTTGAAGGCGCTTGAACAAGTGGCCAATGGCGGTATCAGCCTGGGTGACTTGATGCTGGCCAGCGCCGGTGGGCCTGCGTCAATAGGCGGCAGCACCGCTGCGCGGACCAGTGTGAAAGCGTTTTCAGACTTGAGGCAGGTGTTATGACCAGCCCGATTAAATTGGTTGAGCAGGCCATGCTGGAGCGGTTGCGCAATGTACCGCGCAGCTACAGCGGCATGGCGCTAGAGAGTTATGCCGCGCAGCTGGACGACGAATTGTTCAACTGGGTGCGCACGCTGCCCGCCACCTGGGTGACATTCGGAGAGGTTAAAGAGAGCAAGCGCATCAGCGCCCAAACCTTTCGCGTGACGGCTACGTTTGAAGTGCTGTGCGCGCAGCGCGCCTTGCAAGAAAATGCCGCCCGCCTGAACAGCAGTGCTGCCGCCGACATCGGCGTGTACCAGCTGCTGGACGACAACAAGATTGCCCTGGTTAACCAGCGCCTGGGCTTGGGCCTGGAGCCCATCACACCGGGCGGCATACGGCCGGTGATGAAGGGCCTGGCCAATCGAGACGCGGTGGTGGTGTATGCCCAGGAATTTAAAACCAGCTGGTACGAGACCTATCCCGTGCAAGGCGTGGGGCCCGAGATTGGCGCTGATGGCCAACCGCTGCCCGATGGCCAGTTGATCAACGTGGGCTTTGACTACTTTTTGAAACCGCAACACAGCTACCCGGCCAACCCTGCTGACAGCAGCGACCTGTTGACCACACAACCCTAAACGACCAGGACGCACCATGAAAGTTATTGCAGCACCCGGCTTGAAAGTACCGACTGAGAACAACCCTCGTGAATACATCACGCCGGACATCGCGGTCGAGATTGAAGTCACCGCGTATTACATGCGCCGTCTGGCTGACAACGAACTGGTTGAAGTTGTTGACGAAACCAAAACCGCCAAGCCAGCCAAGCTCGAACAAGCCTCCAAGTAAACCCAACACCCAAGGACACACCACATGGCCAGCCCAAACATCAGTTTTGACACCATTCCCGCAAGCATTCGAAAGCCCGGAAAATACTTTGAGTACAACAGCAAGTTGGCGGTGCGGTCGCTGCCGACCAACTTGCAGCGCCTGCTGATCGTGGCGCAAATGCTGGCTACCGGCACTGCCGTGGTCAATACGGTTGTGCAGGTGTTTGACTCTGAGTCAGCAGCCGCGATGTTTGGCCGGGGCAGTCAGGCCCACCGCATGGTGAAAGCCGCGCTACGCGCCAACCGTTATGTGCAATTATTTGTATCGCCTGTAGCGGATGCTGCAGGCGGTGCACTTGCAGCGGGTACGCTGACGTTTAGCGGCACAGCGACAGCTGCTGGTACTGTCGCCTTAAAAGTTGCAGGCGCAGACGTGACTGTGGCGGTGGCCAGCGGCGACACTGCCGTTGTAGTGGGCTTCAATGTGCTAGCCGCGCTCAACCTGCTGATCGACTTGCCCGTGACGAAACTCGCTTCGTTTGGTGTCGTGAATTTAACGGCTTTGAACAAGGGTCTAGTTGGCAATGCCATGTCCTTGACGGCTGTCAGCGGTGTTCCCGGCGTGGCCGTAGTGGTGAGCCCGTTCGCTGGCGGCTCAATTGACCCCACACTTAGCGTGGCGCTGGCCAATGCCTTTACCGGTGGGCACGAAATATTGGTGGTGCCATACGCCAGCGGCCAGACACTGACCGACTTGCGCACGCACCTGGCTGCTGTGAGCGGACCAATGGAGCAACGCCCAGCGATTGGCGTGTATGGCAGCGGCGGGACATTGTCTGCGGCGACGACGCAGGCAGGCACGCTTAACTCAGAGCGCCTGACGGCCGCGCTGCTAAAAAACGCCACTTCTACGGGGGAAGAAATTGCAGCAGCCTATGCGGCAGTCATTGCTTCTGAAGAAGACCCAGCGCGCCCGCTGAATACGTTGGCACTGAGCGGTATCACTGTTCCAGCTATTGCTGACCGGCTGAGCCGCACTGAACAGGAAACCTGCCTTGCCAACGGCGTGACGCCGATAGAGTGGGGCCCAGGTGAAGTGGTTCAAATTGTGCGGGCCGTGACAACGTACACGCTTAACCCCGCGAACGTGGTGGACGTGAGCTGGCTGGACCTGACCACCATCCGCACGATGGACTACGTGCGCAAGGCGGTACGCACGCGCATAGAGCTGCGCTTTCCGCGAGACAAGCTCAGTGCCCGCACACCGGCGCGGGTGCGCAGCGAGATTTTGAACGTGCTGTACCAGCTCGAAGAGCTTGAGATTGTTGAAAACGTGGCGCTATGGGCAAACGACCTGGTTGTTGAACGTGACAGCCAGGACACCAACCGCCTGAATGCCAAGATTCCGACCGATGTGGTCAATGGCCTGCACGTGTTTGCAGGTCGCCTGGACCTGATTCTGTAACGCACAGACCCCCATTTAAAGGACATAAAACATGGCTTTACAAGAATACGTTGGAGCGGTCTCACTTGAAGTGGACAGCCGCGAGATTGAGATCACAAGCGTGAATGTGACCACTCAAAGCGGGCGCAAGCTGGTGAAAACCATGAACCGAAAAATGCGCGCCAAAGGATTTTCGCGCGGTATTGTGACGTTTGAGCTGGCCGTGACGGCTGTCGTGCCCTTGACCGGTGCGCCCATTGACTGGCTCAACATTGAGGGGGCCAAGTTGACAGTGCAGCCCGTGAGTGGTGCGGGCAAGCGGGTGAGCTACGTCGACTGCTTTGCAATGGAAGTGTCGGAAAAGTACCAGGTCGAGGGCGAGGCTGTGATTGACATCAAGCTGGCAGCGCTGACACGGGTTGAAGAATGACCGCTTTGACCCAGCAAGGCGTATTGCCTGTGGGCATCATGGTCGATGGCGTGTTGCACCGCGACTATGTGCTCAAGCCTGCGCGCGTCATTGACAGCATTGATGCTGTTGAAGAAGTGGGCAGCCACAACCCTGTGGCGCTGATGGCGGCTGTGATTGCCCGCCAGTTGACGAGCCTGGGCACTTTAAAGCCTGAGCAAATTGACTATGACCTGGTGTGCGAGATGGACCCGCGCGACTTTAACGCCCTGGAGGCCGCAGCCGGTGAGTTGTCAAAAAAGGCATTGCCCGAGCTGACAGAGCAAAGCCCTGGCTCAGCGTCAGGCTTGCCCTTGTCAAGCTTGGGCTGAGCTGGCAAGACAGTGCAGAGCTGTTAGAGGCTGACGCACTGGCGCTGTTGCAACTTAGCCAGCCGCGACGCGGCGGTGCAGGTGTCAGTGGCAGCCAAACTTTTGTGAGCTTGAGAAAAAACAAACGTCGATTGAAAGCCTCGGTTAAACATGTCAAACCTCAACGTCGCGCTAACACTGAGCCTGAATGACAGGCTAGTAGCACCGCTACAGCGTGCGCTGGCAGAAGTGCAGAAAGGCGTGCAGGCGATTGAGAAGGACTTGATGGCCACCAACAAGGCCAGCGGCCAGGCAAACGCCACGATGGCCAGCATGCAAGGCCCAGCGATGGCCACCAAGCAAGCCGCTGAGCTGGCGCGGAACACTCAAAACGCTATCGGGCTGGCTGAGC
>JANYED010000274.1 GCA_025363315.1 Polaromonas sp. | reverse complement strand
GCACCGCCGCCGATCTTGCAAGTGCTGCCCATGTGGGCACCCAAAGTCAATGCCGATGGCAATGAAAAAGGCGGCGTGCCCGTGGTTCTGGCCGATGCGCCGCTGGGCACTTACCTGGGCTGGAACATCACCGCAGGAGGTGCGCGACCCTTTCATGCAGGCCAGATTTGCGACTATGCGGGCGGTATGATTCCGTTTGCAAAAACGGCGCAAGAGCGCCGGGCCAAGGGTGACCCACGGCCATCGCTTGAAGAGCGTTACAGCAGCCACGCAGGCTACGTGGATGCTGTACGCAAGGCAGCTGCCACAGCGCTGACACAAGGGTTTTTATTGCAAGAAGATGCCGATGCCTTGATTAAAGCCGCCGATGCAAGTGCGGTATTGCGCTGATTTTTAGTTTTTACCTATCGACAATAACGGAGACAAACCCATGAATTTATCCTCACACATCACCCGACGCAGCTTGCTGCAAACTGCCGCCGCTGGCGCAGCTGCTTTTTCTTTCGGTAGTTATGCGCAAAGCACCTGGCCCAACAAGCCTGTCACACTCATCGTGCCATTCCCCGCAGGCGGCGGTACCGATGCTTTTGCGCGCCCCTTGTCAGCCCTGTTTGCAAAGCAGGCCGGCAAGCCACTGATCATTGACAACCGGGGCGGCGCGGGCGGCACGCTGGGAGCCAGCATTGCGGCCAAGGCAGCGCCCGATGGCTACACGCTGTTCATGGGTGCGGTGCACCACTCGATTGCGCCCAGCATGTACCCCAAGCTCGACTACGACATTGAAAAAGACTTTGTGCCGCTGGCGCTGATGGCCAACGTGCCGCAAGTGCTCGTCGTTAACCCCAAACGGGTTGAGGCGAAAAACGTCAAAGAATTCATTGAGTTTTTGCGTAAAAATCCCGGCAAACTCAACTACGGTTCAGCCGGCGCGGGCACGTCGCACCACCTTGCAGGCGAGCTGTTCAAAATCCAAACCAAAACCTTCATCACCCACATCCCGTACCGGGGCGCAGGCCCGGCCTTGCAAGACCTGATTTCAGGCAATGTTGACATGATGTTTGACGGCCTGGGTTCATCGGCTACCCATATCAAGGGTGGCCGCATCAAGGCATTGATGGTGTCAGGCAACAAACGCAACCCGGCTTTCCCGGATGTGCCGTGCGCGGCTGAAGTGGGCCTGCCCGACTACACCGTGACCACCTGGTACGGCGTGTGGGCACCCAAGGGCACGCCAGCCGATGTGCAAGCCCGTGTGGTCGAAGAGATGGGCAAAGCCGCCAGGTCGGATGAACTCAAAGCCATCTGGGCTAGCAACGGCGCAGAATTTGGCAATTTGACACCTGTGCAGTTTGGCAGTTTTGTGAGCGCTGAAGTCAAGCGCTGGGCGGCTGTAGTCAAAGCATCTGGGGCCAAGCTGGACTAAATCGAACAATGAAAAACGAGAATCTTTTTGCTGCTCTGCGTGCTGCTTTTCCTGCTGACCTGACAGCCATAGCCGTTGAAACCGACACCGGTTTGAACTACTCGTGGCTAGACCTTGAGCGCGCAACTGCCATGTTGGCCAACCTGCTGGTGTCGCTCAAGCTGCCAGCGGGCAGTCGCATCGCCGTGCAGGTAGAAAAGTCAGTCGAAGCCATGTTGCTGTACCTGGCCACATTGCGGGCGGGCTATGTGTTTTTGCCACTCAATACCGCTTACCAAAGCGCCGAGATTGAATACTTCATTGGCAACGCTGAACCCGCAGTGGTGGTGTGCAGCAAAAAGAACTTTGGTTGGGTCAGCAAGATTGCTTTCAAGGCGGGCACACAAAACGTCTTCACATTGGACGATGACCGCACCGGCTCATTGCTAGACCGCGCTACGCATTGCAGCGACAAGCACACTGTAGCTCTGATGCAGGCTGATGATTTGGCTGCTATTTTGTACACCAGCGGCACCACGGGCCGCAGCAAAGGCGCCATGCTATCGCACGGCAATATGCTGAGCAACGCACTGGTGCTGAAGGATTATTGGGGCTGGAAGCCGGGTGACGTATTGATTCATGCATTGCCCATCTTCCATGTGCATGGACTTTTCGTAGCCTTGCACGGCGCGTTGATCAATGGCAGCAAAATGATGTGGTGCGCCAGGTTTGACCCGAAGTTCGTCGTTGGCAAAATGCCCGAGGCCACCGTGTTCATGGGCGTGCCAACCTTGTATGTGCGTCTGCTCAATGAGCCAGAGCTGGATAAAAAAGCCGTTCGCAACATGCGCTTGTTTGTCGCCGGGTCCGCGCCACTGCTGATTGAAACCTTCAACGATTGGCAACAAAAAACGGGTCACACAATCCTGGAGCGCTACGGCATGTGCGAGACCGCCATGCTGACATCCAATCCCTACAAAGGCGAACGCCGCGGCGGCACAGTCGGTTTTGCGTTGCCAGGCGTCAGCCTGCGCGTGCAAGATGACGACGGAAAGTTACTGGCTGTTGACGAAATTGGTGGCATTCAGGTCAAAGGACCGAACATCTTCAAAGGCTACTGGCGCATGCCAGAGAAAACAAAAGAAGAATTCACCGCTGATGGGTTTTTCAAAACAGGCGACGTCGGCAAAATCGACAAACGCGGCTACATCATCATCGTCGGCCGCAGCAAAGACCTCATCATCAGCGGAGGTTACAACGTTTACCCAGCAGAAATTGAAGGCTACATCAACGACCTGCCAGGCGTGGCCGAGAGTGCCCTGGTCGGCGTGCCGCACTCTGACTTTGGCGAGGTGGGCGTTGCAGTGGTGGTTGCAAAGCCGGGCGTAATTCTGCAAGCCGACGCCATCGTTGCAGCCCTCAAGTCAAAGCTGGCCAATTTCAAGATTCCCAAGATGTGCTTCGTGGTGCCAGAGCTACCGCGCAACACCATGGGCAAAGTGCAAAAAAACCTGCTGCGTGAACAGCACAAGATGCTTTTTAGCGTAACTCCCGCGTAGCTGCTTTCACACAATGACTCGTGCCGATAATTGACAGGATCCTGAAGTATGGTGATGGCGCGTTGCATGTGGGTGGTTTTGTTGTCATTGGCCCTGCTAGCCTGTGACGACAAAAATTCAACCGCCGGCCCGCAACCTGAAGCCAAAATCCTCAACATTTACAACTGGCCTGACTACATTGCCAAAGACATGATTGCCAACTTTGAAAAAGAGTTTGGCATCAAGGTCAACTACCAGAGTTTTGAGAACAACGAGGGCCTTCAGTCGCAGTTGATTGCGGGCAGTACGGGCTACGATATCGTGGTGCCAGGGGCAGTGTTTGCCAAGGCGCAAATTGCAGCTGGCCTGTACCAGCCGCTGGACAAAACTAATCTCACCAACTACGCCAATGTTGACGCCGCGCTGATGGCCAAGCTGGGCCAAATTGACCCTGGCAACGCTTACCTGCTGCCGTGGGCCTGGAGTTTTACCACGGTGGGCATCAACAAAACCAAAGTGGCCCAAGCACTGGGCACCACAGCCTTGCCTGCCAATGTGTGGAACCTGGTGTTTGACCCGGCCTACACCGCTAGGCTTAAATCTTGCGGCATCATTTTTTTGGATTCCCCCACCGAAATTTTGCCACCGGCCATGCATTACTTGGGTAAAAACGCCTATTCAAACAATGTGCTCGACCACCAAGCTGCAGGCGCCATGCTGGCCAAAGTGCGGCCACATATCCGTTTGTTTTCAAGCACCATGATTGATGACCTGGCCAACGGCAAAGCCTGCGTGGCGCTTGGCTGGGCGGGGGACATCAACATAGCCAAAACCCGGGCGCTTGAAAATAAAAACGGTCAGGAAGTCGAAGCACTGCTGCCAGCCACTGGCGGGCTGATATTTTTCGACAACCTGGCGATATTGAAAGACGCCAAACATCCAAACAACGCCCACACCTTCATCAATTATTTTCTACGGCCTGACGTGTCTGCTGCGCTGACCAATGAGCTGGGTTACCCAACCGTGAATAGGGCTAGCCTGGCGTTGGTTGAACCCAGGATAGCAGGCGACAAAGCCGTTTTTCCAGACGCTGATAATTTGCAGAAAATGGTGTCACCCAACAGCTTTAGCAACGATGCGCGGCAGTCTTTGAGCCAGGTCTTTACGCTGTTTAAAAAAGGGAGTTGAGCCTGATGACAATAGCGACCGCTTATTTGGAAACCGATCAGTTGGTCAAACGCTTTGATGGCGTGGCTGCGGTCGAGGGTGTGTCGCTCAGCATCAACAAGGGTGAAATTTTTGCACTGCTGGGCAGCTCGGGCTGCGGCAAGTCCACCTTGCTGCGCATGCTGGCCGGTTTCGAGGAGCCGACTTCCGGGCGAATTCTGCTGAGCGGGCAAGACATTGCGGCCCTGCAACCCTATGAGCGGCCCGTCAACATGATGTTTCAGTCGTACGCGCTTTTCCCGCACCTGACGGTATGGGACAACATTGCTTTTGGCCTGAAGCGCGAGGGTATGCCCAAAGCGCAAATTGCGCAGCGGGTCGATGAAATGTTGAGCCTGGTGCAATTGCAGGACTTTGCCAAACGCAAGCCGCATCAGCTGTCGGGCGGACAGCAACAGCGTGTGGCGCTGGCGCGCAGCCTGGCCAAAAAGCCGCAGTTGCTGCTGCTGGACGAACCGCTGGGCGCACTGGATAAAAAGCTGCGCGAACGCACGCAGTTTGAGCTGGTCAATATTCTCGAATCTGTTGGCGTGACCTGCGTGATGGTGACGCACGACCAGGAAGAAGCCATGGCCATGGCCAGCCGTATCGCCGTGATGAGCCAGGGCCGGGTGCTGCAAGTGGGTACACCTAAAGAGATTTACGAATACCCGAATTGCAGATTTGTAGCGGACTTCATCGGCAACGTCAATTTGTGGGAAGGCACTTTGGCGTTTGATGCGGCCGACCGCTGCGAGGTACAAACTGTGCATGGCGTGGTGCATGTGGGGCATGGCATCAGTGGCACGCAGGGCATGGCCTGCGCCGTGGCGATTCGCCCTGAAAAAATCACCATCTCCAAAACCAGACCAACCGTATCGGTGAACCTGTTTGCCGGCACAGTCAAAGAGATTGCCTACTTTGGCAGCTACAACACCTTCATCGTTGACCTGCCCGGTAGCGGCACGGTGAAAATACTGGAAGCCAACACATCCCGCTACGACGGTGGCGATATCACGTGGAATGACCCTGTATTTTTCTGGTTTGACGAGACGGCCCCAGTCGTTTTGACGCAATGACCATGAAAGCCTTGTCATCACCCGGCAAGCGCTTTGTGATTGGCGTGCCTTATGTCTGGCTGCTGGTTTTTTTCGCCTTGCCATTTTTGATTTTGCTGCGTATCAGCATCACCGACATGGGGGC
>JANYED010000270.1 GCA_025363315.1 Polaromonas sp. | reverse complement strand
TGCCTGGCAGGTGCCTGAGCACTTCAATATTGCCGAGGTCTGCTGCAGCCGCTGGGCAAAGTTGCCAAACGCTATTAAAAAAATAGCTATTCACGCCCATAAACAGGGGGCTACAGCCACTTTTTATACCTATTTTGAGCTTAAAAAGGCGGCCGATGCCCTCAGCCATGTGCTGACTGTTCTGGGCGTGCAGCGTGGCGACAGGGTGGCCATCGTCATGCCCCAGCGCTTTGAAACCGCTGTGGCCTATATGGCGGTGTTTCAGATGGGGGCGGTGGCCATGCCGCTGTCGATGCTGTTTGGGCCTGAAGCACTGGAATACCGCCTGCAAGACAGTGAAGCGGTGGTGGCCATAGCCGACGAAAGCAGCATAGCCAGTATGCAGCAGGTGCGCACCGCCTGCCCTGCCTTGCGCACCGTAGTTGCAGTTGGCAATGCGCGGGCGGATGTTCAATACGAGGCCGCCATTGCCAAGCAAAACAGCGCTTTCACCGCCGTTAAAACCAAAGCTGAAGACGCTGCGATATTGATCTACACCAGTGGCACCACCGGCCCACCCAAAGGCGCGCTGCTGCCGCACCGGGCGCTGATTGGCAACCTCACAGGCTTTGTGTGCAGTCAAAACTGGTTTGGCTTTGACGGTAAAACCAATGCGGATTCGAATGCCGTGTTTTGGTCTCCCGCCGACTGGGCCTGGACTGGGGGATTGATGGACGCGTTGCTACCCACGCTGTATTTTGGCCGCCCTATCGTCGCCTTAAACACTCATAAAGATGGCCGCTTCAGCCCCGAATTGGCCTTCAGTTTGATGCAAACCCACGGCGTCACCCACAGTTTTTTGTTTCCCACTGCGCTCAAAGCCATGATGAAGGCCTATCCACATCCGCGCCAGCAGTTCAAACTCAAACTCGAAGGCCTGATGAGTGCGGGCGAAGCTGTGGGTGACGCGGTGTTTGACTATTGCCGTGATGAGATGGGGGTGGTGGTGAACGAAATGTTTGGCCAGACCGAGATTAACTACGTGGTGGGCAACTGCAACCGGTTTTGGCCAGCACGTGCGGGCAGCATGGGCAAAGGCTACCCCGGCCACCGGGTGGCGGTGATTGATGACGACGGCAACGAATGCGATGTTGGTGTACCTGGTGATGTGGCCGTCAACCGGTTTGACGTGTATGGCCAGCCAGACCCGATTTTCTTTTTGGGCTACTGGAAGAAAGACGCTGCCACCCAAGCCAAATTTACCGGGGACTGGTGCCGAACGGGTGATTTGGCAACTCGCGATGCCGACGGCTACCTGTGGTACGAGGGCCGGGCTGACGACATCTTCAAAGCCGCCGGTTACCGAATCGGGCCGGGTGAGATTGAAAACTGCCTGGTCAAACACCCAGCGGTAGCCAACGCTGCTGTGGTGCCCAAGCCCGATAAGGAACGCGGTGCAGTCGTCAAGGCATATGTGGTACTCGCTCCTGATTTAATAGCTGCTCGCGCCAGAATACAGGGTGATCTGGCCGAGTTAGCCGATGTAGCCGTTTTATCCGTGTTCGATGCTGAAATAACGAAACAATTGCAGCAACACGTTAAAAAAATGCTCGCGCCCTATGAGTATCCAAAGGAAATTGAATTCATTGATGCGCTGCCGATGACGACAACCGGCAAAGTGCAGCGGCGGGTGTTGCGGTTACAAGAAGAAGAACGCTTCAAAAACGCGTAAAAAAAGCACCCGAGGGTGCTTTTTAAACTGCTGGACTGACTTATCGGGCTGCGACCTGCTCGGCAACATAAATCTCGATCCGGCGATTTTTGTCGCGTCCTTGCGCTGTGCTGTTGTCTGCCACCGGCTCGCGCGACCCTTTGCCGTCCGTCGAAATGCGGCCACGTGCTACACCCCGGCTGATCAGGTAGTCGCGTGCAGAATTGGCACGGTCAACCGACAGCGGGTTGTTGACGGCGTCAGAGCCCGTGCTGTCGGTGTGGCCGATGATGCTGACAGTGGTTTCAGGATGCTGCACCAGCGTGGCACCAAACTGGTTCAAGATCGGGTCGAAGTTGGGCTTGATGGCCGAGCGGCCCACGTCAAACGACACATCACTTGGAATGTCCAGCTTCAAACGATTGTCACTGGTTTGCGTAACTGCCACACCCGTTCCGGCGGTAGCTTTTTCCATCGCAGCTTTTTGGTCCTGCATTTTCTTTGACCAGATATTGCCGCCCACCGCACCCGCCGCGCCGCCCAGTACAGCGCCGGTTACAGCACCGTTTCTGCCGCCCACCACTGCACCCAGAACAGCACCAGCCGCCGCGCCAATGCCCGCACCCTTCGCGGTGCCCTGCTGGGTCTCGTTCATATTGGCGCAGCCTGAAAGCACGCCAACGGCCAGTGCAACGCAGGTCAATGATTGAAGGATAGGTTTCATTTGGATCTCCATAAGTGTTGATGAGGTAACTCGCCGTTTACGATCTGCTGCTCGCGATTAACTGCTTGCTATTCGCCCGATATCGATAGTTTGAAGATTAATCGACTCTTGCTGCAGCGGCGTGTAAGGCAATGGCTATTTATAAAGCGCCTTGATTCTTGCATAACCCTGTGAAGCGTCAGATCAAACAGTGCCAAGAAGCTTTAAACTCATTTTCTTCTTCCATTTCCCACCGCACGCATGAACAAAGTCCAACTCGGCCAAAGCGGCCTGCAAGTTACCCCGATCTGCCTGGGCACCATGACGTTCGGCGAGCAGGTCACTGAAGCGGCAGCCCACAGCATGCTTGACCGCGCCACGGAGCGCGGCGTTAATTTTATGGATGCAGCGGAAATGTATTCCGTCCCGGCACGCGCCGAGACCTTCGGCGCAACTGAAACCATTTTGGGCAACTGGTTTGCCAAACATCCTTCTGCAAGGGCCAAATGGGTGCTGGCCACCAAAGTCGCCGGCCCGGCGCGCGGCATGCCGTGGATTCGCGAAGGCAGCCCTGACCTGCTGGCTGCCGACATCATTGGCGCCTGTACCGCCAGCCTGAAGCGCCTGAAAACCGATGTGATTGACCTGTACCAAATCCATTGGCCAGCGCGCAACGTGCCGATGTTTGGCATGGTTTACTTTGACCCGACCAAAGACAAGGTGGTGTCCAGCATGCACACGCAGCTTGAAGCCCTTGGCACGCTCGTCAAGGCGGGCAAGGTCCGCGCCATTGGCCTGTCGAACGAAACGCCGTACGGCGTGCACGAGTTTGTGCGCCTGGCAGACCAGCACGGCTTGCCGCGCGTGGCCACGCTGCAAAACCCATACTGCTTGGTCAATCGCACCTATGAAAACGGTCTAGACGAAACCATGCACCGCCTGGGTGTGTCTTTGCTGGCCTATTCGCCATTGGCGTTTGGCTTGCTGACAGGTAAATATGACCAGTCAGGCATTACTGACCCTGCGCACAAGGACATTGGCCGCATGAGCCTGTTTGAAAGCATGCAAAAGCAGCGCTGGGGCCGGCCCGCGGCATTGCTAGCTGCGCGCCGCTACAACGCGCTGGCATCGGCCAACGGCATGACCCCTGCGCAAATGGCGTTGGCATTTTGTTACACCAAATGGCAAGTGGCCAGCACCATCATTGGCGTGACTTCCATCGCGCAGCTGGATCAAAACATTAATGCCCATGGAACAACGTTGAGCGCTGAAGTGCTGGCAGAGATTGACAAAATCCGATGGGAAATTCGGGACCCTGCGCAGTAAATGGCCAACACCAGGCACAAAATCGGGCATAGGGTCGCACACATCAGCGAAACCCCAGCCATGCAGTTGCTCAAGGCACATCACGTTACTTTTACCGAGCACCCGTACGAGTACTTGGAACACGGCGGTGCGCAGCACAGCGCCCAAGCGCTGGGCCTGGACCCATTTGCGGTAGTTAAAACGCTGGTCATGCAAGACCAGGATGCCAAACCCTTACTGGTGTTGATGCATGGCAACCGCACCGTGTCCACCAAAAACCTGGCGCGGCAAATCGGCGCCAAGTCGGTCGAACCGTGCAGGCCTGAAGTGGCCAACAGACACAGCGGCTATCTGGTAGGGGGCACGTCGCCTTTTGCCACGCGCAAAGACATGCCGGTGTACATCGAAGAAAGCATCTTGGCTTTGCCTAAAATCGCTATCAATGGTGGGAGGCGCGGCTATTTGGTGGGCATTCACCCGCAGGTTTGCATCACGCTGCTGAACGCAAAACCCGTGCAATGCGCGCTGACCGAGTAACCGGCAAAAAGAGGGCTTATTTTGGACTACCTGTTTTACTCTGCCGCGGCCGTTGTGCTGGCTTACCTGCTGGGCTCGCTGTCGTTTGCGGTCATCGTCAGCCGCATGATGGGGCTCAAAGACCCGCGCAGTTACGGCAGCCACAACCCCGGCGCCACCAATGTGCTGCGCTCTGGCAGCAAAACGGCGGCCGTCGCCACACTGCTGCTGGATGGCCTGAAAGGCTGGCTTCCGGTGGTACTTAGCAAGTGGTTTGGCAACGACTATGGACTGGACGACGCTGTGGTGGCGGCAGTGGCTTTTGCAGCTTTTTTGGGCCACCTGTTTCCGGCGTTTTTCAAGTTTAAAGGCGGCAAGGGCGTGGCCACTGCGGCGGGCGCGTTGCTGGGCATTGACTGGCTGCTGGGCCTGGCCACGCTGGCCACCTGGCTGATCGTGGCGTATTTCACGCGCTATTCATCGGCGGCATCGCTGGCCAGCGCGGCGTTTGCGCCACTGTTTTACCTGCTAGGGGACAGGGTGTGGTGGTATGCAGAGCGCAGTGTGTTGCTGGCTATTTTCATGATCAGCATGCTGCTGATCGTTCGCCACCGCGAGAACATCAACAAGCTGCTGGCAGGCAAAGAGTCCAAACTCAAGTTCGGCAAGTCACCTGCCAAGTAAGTCAGTATTTTTTGGTCAACGTCAACAGGTCGTTGTCGCGTAGCATTTGAAAGCGGGTTAAAAAGCTGTTGCCCAGCAGCATATAGGGCATCGCCTGCGGCGTGACCACAGCGTCAACGTTCAGCACTTCTACCTCCCCTACACGCACCGAATCAAGCTTGACTTTATAGCCCTGCGTCAGGCCATTAGCGGTTGACATCGTCACCGGCTGGCCGGCTTTGTAGTTGATGCCCGCGCGCTCGGCGTCCTGGCTGCTCATGGCCACCGTTGTGGCGCCGGTGTCGACCATAAACTGAGCGGCCTTGCCGTTAACTTGCCCAGCCGTCATGAAGTGGCCGCCACTGCCTGCCGTGAGCACAATGCGATTGCCCTTGCCGTTGCTTTTGGTCGCGCCCATGGCCACCGGAGCTTCACCGACGCGCAAAGTCATACGCTTGCCGTTTTGTTCAACCACCGCCGTTTCGCCGCTGGTTAAAATCACTTTTACGCCCTCATGCGTGTCGCCTGCAGCAACAGTTTTGGGGTTGGTGCCGTTGACAACCAACAGTGCCCTGTTGCCCAGCATGCCCGCCAGCGCAACGGACTGGGCATGCGCCGCAGAAACGGCGAGCAAAAGTGCAGCAGCAACAAGCGTGGGGATCATTCAATCCCTGAAGTTATTGAAGCTGAGCGGAAAATCGGCGTTTTCAGCTTTAATCAGCGCCATCGCCGCCTGCAGGTCGTCCCGCTTGCCGCCCGTGACGCGTACTTTTTCTTCCTGAATCGCGCCCTGTACCTTGATCTTGCTGCCCTTAAGCAGTACCTGGATTTTCTTGGCCAGCTCGCTTTCAATGCCGTTGCGCACGGTGTTGATCTGTTTGACCTTGTCGCCGCCAATTTTCGTGGATTTGCCGACGTCTAAAAACCGCGCATCCACCGCGGCCTTGGTCAGCTTGTTGCGCAAAATGTCGTTGATCTGGTCGAGCTGAAAGTCGCTGTCGCCGATCAAAATAATTTCCTTGTCCTTCAGCTCAATCGAGGCGGGTGTGCCCTTGAAGTCAAAGCGGGTACCAATTTCTTTGGCGGTGTTTTCCACCGCGTTTTTGACCTTGACCAGGTCGGCTTCAAGCACAGTGTCAAAAGAAGGCATGGTTTTGGCTTTTCAGGGTCTACGAGGTGAGGGGCAATGAGACAATCGTCAGATGTTAGTCGAGAAAAACGTACCGCTCCAGTCTTTTAATACCTTTGGCATCGTGGCCAAGGCCCTGTCACTCGTTCGTCTTCAAAGTCTGGCTGATGTAGACGCTCTTTTGGCTGATGATTTCTTGAAAGCCGCGCCCAAATTCATTCTCGGCGGCGGCAGCAACATTGTGCTGACAGGTGACGTGAAGCCGCTGGTGCTCAAAGTCGACATCCTGGGCAAGCGGCTGGTCAGCGAGACCGCCAAGGCATGGATTGTGGAGGCCGGCGCGGGTGAAAACTGGCATGACCTGGTGGCCTGGACACTGCAAAACGGCTACCCTGGCCTGGAGAATTTGGCACTGATTCCCGGCTGCGTGGGCGCATCACC
>JANYED010000234.1 GCA_025363315.1 Polaromonas sp. | reverse complement strand
GTGAGATTGAGTCTGCCAGCGAGGCACTACTGGCCGTGTTTGAACAGCTGTCTGCAACCTACGAAAGCAGTATGCAAATGCTGATGGGCTGATACACCCCAATGGGAATGGGCTACACAAAGCAGAAAAGCTTGACATTCAAAACGGCATGGCAAATGAGCGAAACATTTGCCAATCTGGTTAGGCCAAGCTTGTTAGGCCAAGCTCGTCAGGCCAAGCTCGTAGCGCTTGCCACTTTGGCATCTGATGCGTTGCGCTGCGCAATGGCTTCATCCAGCAGTTTTTACTCAGCGGATTTGTGCGCAGCCGAAAATTTGACCGATATCGCGCACAGCGATGTGCCCGCCACAACAAAGCCCAGAATCAGCAGCGTTTGTTGGGGTGTAGCGGCTGCCTTGTTTAAAAAGCCTGCAGCGACTGCACCAATATTGCCACCCGCCCCAATCAGTCCCGCAACACCGCCCAGAGCTTTGCGATCAATAAAAGGCATCAGCGCGTAAGTGGCACCGCAAGCCATGTGGGTAAACAGGCCAAACAATGACATGGCAGCAATCGCCATGTCCACAGTAGGTGCCTGACTGAACCAGACCAGGCCAATACTTTCACGCAGCATCAGGCCAAACAGCAACAGCGAGCGCCCATCCAGCCCTTTTTTGGACGCAATACGATCACTGGCGATACCGCCCAGGGCGCGTGCAAACAAGGCTAGCCCGCCAAAAATGCCAGCAGCAAACCCGGCGCTTTGAATCGACAAACCAAACTGGTCGACGTAGTAACTCGCCGCAATGTTGTGAATGAAAATCTCGACACCAAAGCAAGCACCGTAAGTTGCAGCCAATGCCCAAACGCGGTAATTTTTGCTGGCTTGCAAAAAGATCGCCATGCCGCCTTTTTTGCCGCTGTCGATGTTGATGCCCTGTGCGCGTAAATCCACAATGTCGCCCTGCGGTGTGTCTTGCGTATATTTCGCATACACAAAAGCCATGATGACCATGGCAATGCCCGGCACAAACATAGCAACGCGCCAGCCGTAGGCTTGCTCAACACCCAGGCTAACCAGCGCGGCAACCACCAATGGCATCAACGATTGCGTTACACCGCCACCTGCATTGCCCCAGCCGCCCACGGTTGCGTTGGCCGTACCGACCACGTTGGGTGCAAACATCACACTGGTGTGGTACTGGGTGATCACGAACGATGCACCAATAGCGCCAATACACAGGCGGAAGAATAAAAATATTTCGTATGACTTGGCAAATGCCAAACCAAACACCGGGATGGCACCGACCAGCAGCAACCATGTGTAGGCACGACGTGGCCCGTATTTATCGCAAAGTGGCCCAATGATGAGGCGCACCAGAATCGTCACGGCGACCGATGCGATGTTGATGTTGGCAATCTGATCTTTGGTCAGACCAAATTCAGCTTTGATGAGGGGCATCAAAGGTGCAGCGGCAAACCATGCAAAAAAGCAGACGAAAAACGCCAGCCAAGTGACATGAAAAGCCCGCATTTGGGGTGTCGTAAAACTAAAGAGATCAATGCGGGTGGCTTTGGGGCCGGTGGCATTCACCGCTGGGGATGCAAACAGCATGACTTTCTCCTGTTGGGAAACGAATAAAAAGGCGGACTTGTGGCGCGCGTTTTTTAAGAGATGGCACTGACGCATGGCGCATTTAGGCCATGCATCAGTGGGGGAAAGCCAGCTCTTGCGAGCCGGCTTTGCCTTTAGGCCACGCCGAGCTCGGCAGCGATCATGGCCAGCAAGTCGTGGTTGGCTTTGAGCATTTCTGCATTGGCCTTGAGCGCACGGTTGTTGGACTCCAACAGCGCGTGGTTGCCAGCAACACCTTCAGCGTTACCCACCACGATGGAATGATTGCTCATCAACATGGCGTAGTTTTTGGCAATCACTTCAGCGTTGGTTGCCAGCTTGCTGGAGTTGGACTCGACCACTGACTTGTTGCCTTCCAGCAGACTGTGGTTGCTGACTAGCATGCCTTTGTTGGCTTCAAGCAGGCTGTGGTTTTCAGTCAGCTTGCCTTTGTTGCTTTCAAGCGTTGAGTGGTTGGCGCTTCGCATGCCAGCATTGCCTTCCAACACTTTTTTGTTCGACAAAACAACTGATTTGTTGCCTTCAAGCAAAGAGTGGTTGTTCATCAAAGCGTCTGCATTGGCCGACAGAGCAGCCTTGTTTTCGCTCATGGTGCTGCCGTTTTTAACCAGCAGGTCGTAGTTAGCGCCCAGCTTGCCAGAATTGGCATCCAACACGGTTTTGTTGTGGTCCAGCGTAGCGGCGTTGCCCTTAACAACGCTTGCGTTGCCCATCAGCAAGCTGTGGTTGTCATGCAATGCGCCTTTGTTGGCCTCAAGAATCGCGTGGTTAGACACCAGGGTGTCGGCATTGCCTTGCAACGTCTTTTTATTACCCGACAGCATGGCGCTGTTGAGTGACAAGACTTCAGAGTTGCCTTCAACAATGCCGTGGTTGGCCTTGAGGGCTGCAGCGTTGGACTGCAAGAGGGAACTGTTTTTGACCAACAGAATGTGGTTGGCCTCAATTGTTAATGAAGCGGTTGATGTTTCTGACATGATGCTCTCCGAAAAAATACAAAGGTGTTTCAGTCAGGCCAAACGCCGCACTGGGAGGAGGCACACCATTACGCACGTCTTTATGCGCAAAACCCGCAGTGCTGTTGCAAAGGTTGGGCGCGTCGTTGCACCCAATGTTCAACTAGCAATTTCAATGCCAAGTAATTCAAATGTTGTGAAGGCTCGGTTGTCGTGGTGCGCAAATTGCTTGATTACATGAATGTTTTTTTTGCTACACGCTACACGAGCACTTTCATGACATCAGCATTGGTTAACTTAAACGGCCCACAGGGCAGCCACCCACTTGAGGCTGATTTGGAGTCTGTGGGTATCAAGGTCGTAGGCAATACCGACCTGCGCAGTAAAATGGTGCAAGACATTGTGCGCAAAGCACCAGACTTGGTGGTCTGCTATGACCCATTGCCGGGCGAAGAGCTGTTAAAAACCGCGCAAGCC
>JANYED010000231.1 GCA_025363315.1 Polaromonas sp. | reverse complement strand
TAATTGGCCAATTCGGTCCAGCGGGCTGAATGGTGCGTCTTCAACTTTTTCCATGCTCAGGCGTTCGGGTTTGTAGGTCAGGTTTTGCGACTCGGTGTTCAAGATCGAATAGTCGTTGCCGCGCCGCAGTTCCAGCGTCACCTCGCCCGTGATGGCGCTCGCTACCCAGCGCTGGGCGGTTTCGCGCAGCATGATGCACTGCGGGTCAAACCAGCGGCCTTGGTACAGCAGGCGGCCCAGCTTTTTACCGTTCATGCGGTATTGTTCGATGGTGTCCTCGTTGTGGATGCCGGTGACCAAACGCTCATACGCTATGAAAAGCAAAGCAAGGCCGGGCGCTTCATAAATGCCCCGGCTTTTGGCTTCAATGATGCGGTTTTCGATCTGGTCGCTCATGCCCAAACCGTGGCGGCCGCCAATGGCGTTGGCCGCCAAAATCAAATCCACCAAGCTGTCAAAACGCTTGCCGTTCAAGGCAACCGGCTGACCTTCTTCAAAGTGCACGGTCACTTCTTCGCGCTTGACAACAATTTCGTCCTTCCAGAAGGCCACGCCCATGATGGGGTTGACGATTTTCATGCCGCTGCTGAGCAGTTCCAGGTCTTTGGCCTCGTGCGTCGCACCCAGCATGTTGCTGTCGGTCGAATAGGCTTTCTCGGCTGACATCTTGTAGCCAAAGCCGGCTTTCGTCATAAACGCTGACATCTCGGTACGGCCACCCAGTTCGTCAATGAACAACTGGTCCAGCCACGGTTTGTAGATTTTCAAGTCCGGGTTGGTTAGCAAGCCGTAGCGGTAAAAGCGCTCAATGTCGTTGCCTTTAAACGTACTGCCGTCGCCCCAAATGTTAACGTCGTCTTCGCGCATCGCCGCCACCAACATGGTGCCCGTCACGGCGCGGCCCAGCGGCGTGGTGTTGAAGTAGGTTACGCCTGCAGTGGTGATGTGAAAAGCGCCCGCTTGCAATGCGGCAATGCCTTCGGTGGCGAGCTGTTTGCGGCAGTCGATGAGCCGCGCTTTTTCAGCGCCGTATTCCATGGCTTTGCGCGGAATCTCGTCGTAGTCGGGCTCGTCGGGCTGTCCCAGGTTGGCGGTGTAGGCGTAGGGCACTGCGCCTTTGAGCTTCATCCAGTGCAGGGCGGCACTGGTGTCCAGCCCGCCTGAAAATGCGATGCCGACTTTTTGCCCGGTGGGCAGGTGCTGGAGGATGGTGGCCATGATTTTTAGTTGTACTTTTGCTTATTCGAAATGGCAGATGTAGTGGTACGGCTCAGTGACTTTGATGTCAAATTTTGAGTTATCGGGCACGCTGAACTTTTCACCCGCGTTGGACTTCACCCACGCATCGCTGCCGGCCAATTTGTATTCACAGCTGCCTGCCACGCATTCCATGATTTCGGCCACGCCGGTGTTGAAGGTCAGGGTGCTTGGCAAGATCACGCCGACTGATTTTTTGGTGCCGTCAAGGTAGGTGATGCCGTGGCTGATGCACTTGCCGTCAAAGTAGACATTGGCCTGCGTGGTGACGGTGATGTTGGAGATGTGAGTGGTAGTCATACCTAGATTTTAAATGACGCGCCCACACAGTCTGAATCTGTTGGCCCACAGCGCGCGTACTCTAGATTCATGGACAATTAGGCTCATGAGCAACACAAACCCGGATACCACCTTGATAGCCCTCATTGACCGTGTCGCCTTGGCTGATGAAAAGGCCTTGCGTGAGCTGTATGAGCTGACCTCATCCAAGCTGTACGGGGTAGCTGTGCGTGTGGTGACCAACCGCGAATGGGCTGAAGACGTTTTGCAAGAGGCGTTTATCAATATTTGGAAGATCGCAGGCGACTACAAAGCCACGCTGTCGCCGCCCATGGCCTGGATGGCGCTGGTGGTGCGCAGCCGGGGGCTTGACTTTTTGCGCCGCCGCGCGTCTGAGCGGGCTGACCGCATGCAGGAACTGGATGACGTGATCTCTGACACGGTCGCGGGCGATTCGCCCAACCCGATGGATGTAGCGCAGGCCAGCGAGCAGGCCAAGGCGTTGCACAACTGCCTGAACCTGCTGGACAACAAGCAGCGTGAAGTCGTTAGCCTGGCCTACATGCGCGACTTGAGCCATAGCGAATTGGCCGATCTGCTCAAGCTGCCGCTGGGCACGGTGAAAACCTGGATCCGGCGTGGGCTGGAGCAACTACGTGGTTGCATGGGCAAGTTGGCTTGATGCGCTGTTGTGCACTATAAAAAGAAAGACAAAACAACATGAACCTGCTTCAAAACGCTGCATTGATTGAACAGCTGGCCGCCAGCTATGCGCTGGGCACGCTGCGCGGCGGTGCGCGGCGACGCTTTGAGGCGCTGGCCAGAAGCCACCCGGAAGTGCGCGCGCAAGCCCTGGTCTGGCAGGGCCGCATGTCGTCAGTGGCCGAGCTGCAACCCCAGGCTGCGCCGAGCGCAGTGGTCTGGAAGCGCATCGAAAACTTGGTGAAGGCTGACAAGGAGGCCAAGGCCATGCAGGCAACCCGTGTGTCGGTAAAAGAAGACAAAGGCTGGTGGGGCAGCCTGAACTTGTGGCGCGGCCTGTCCAGCATGGGCGCGGGCGTCGCAGCGGTGGCTTTGATGACGGGCGTCAACCTGAACAGCGTCAACGCCAGGCTGGGCGCCGAAGTGCAAGAACTGACCGCCAAACTGAGCGCCACGCCCGAGATTCAGTATGTAGCCGTGCTGGCCGATGACAAAGCGGCTGCATCAATGCTGGTGACGTTTGACCCAAAAAGCAAACGCCTGACGCTCAAGCGGGTTGGTGGTTTTCAGGAAGCGTCTGACAAGTCTCTGCAGCTGTGGGCGCTGCCGCAAACCGGCGGTCCTAAATCGCTGGGCGTGCTGGGCAGCGACGCCGTTGTCAAGCTGACGGCTGCGGGCAGTGAGGTGAATGCACCCACGCTGGCCATCAGTCTGGAACCCAAGGGCGGCGTGCCGTCCAGCGGCGGGCCCACCGGGCCGGTGCTGTTCAAAGGTGCATTGATTGAAACTGCGCTTTAAAGCGGTCAAGCCATAAAAAAGGGCGCTCGATGCGCCCTTTTTTGATAGGTGTCAATCTAGCGCCAACGACCCCCGTGGCCGTACCCATACCCGTGTCCGTAGCCACCGTATCCATACCCACGGCTGTAGCCGATGTTGATCGACGCGCGTATCGGGCTGTAATAAGGCTGTGAATAGTACGGCTGCGCGTAATAAGGCCGACCGTAATATGTCGAATAAGAATCTACGACCACGGGCGACACATAAACCGGTTGCTGCACCACATAGCCGGGCTGGCTGGGCGCTTGCTGGTAGTAAGTTTGTGGCTGGGCGGATTGAATTTGCTGAGCCGGAAAGCCCGGCTGCGGTGCGGAAGGCGTGCCGGGTGTGCCGATGGCGCCAACGGGCGTGACCTGCAGGCGTACATACGGGCCAGGGTCTTGGGCCATTTGCACGTTGTACTGCGTACCCTGATATTCGTACACCACGTTGTAGTAGCTGGGGCGGTTTTCATAAAAGGTTTGGGTGCTGCACTGCTGTACGTTCTGCACCTGGCTGCCGCCGCCTTCAACCCTGTCGCCCACCATGGCACCGCCCACCAGGCCAATCACGGTGGCCAGCGCGCGCCCGCCGCCATTGCCAATGGCATTGCCAACCGCACCACCCGCCACTGCACCCAGCAGTGCGCCGCCGCCCGATTTGGGGGCCTCAGTGATGACTTGCTGGTTATTGCACACCTGGCGCGGAACCGCCACCTGCTGCACCACAGGCGTGCTGGTGATGACTCTGGCCAAGATATCTGCAGCAGAAGCGTTCAAACAGACCAGGCTGATGGTGGCAAGCGCCGACAAGACAAGAATTTTTTTCATGATGCTGGCTCCAATTAATCTCTTCAACTGATTTGTGTAACGCAAGTGTGACCGTTTTCGCAGACCGTGGTTCAAGGCTTTACACAAAGTTCATCTTAAAACGCACCTTTTGCGACTATTTCTGACCATTGCAGTGCGTCAAAACCCACAGTGACCGCGCCATTTGGCCACTGCACCACCGGCCTTTTGATGATGCTGGGGTTGGCAAGCGCCAGCTTTTGCGCTACTTCGGGCGTGCCAGCGGTGGCCTGCAGGGCTGTATCCAGCTGACGCCAGGTCGTGCCCTGGCGGTTTAAGAGCTTGTCCCAGCCCACGGCTTTGGCCCAGGCGGGCAACTGGGAAGCCGGTACGCCCAGCTTTTTAAAGTCATAAAACGCGTGGACCAAGCCTTGTGTAGCAAGCCACGCACAGGCTTTTTTAACCGTGTCGCAGCTCGGGATGCCATAAACAGTGATCATGGACTGATGTTGCCACAAAAAGGCTGAAAATTCCCCAAAAATGTATAAAATCAGGCTCTGAACCAATGAAATCGGGCGCAAGCAGCTATTAAATCAATAGTAAAGTAAAATCTTGTCAGCGTAGTCCTTTATCGGTCTGCGATGGTCTGCGGCGACAATATCGATCTTTATGCAAAACGTCATTTCCCCCCTTGTTCCCCCTTTCGAGACGCTGACCGAATGGCTGGCCCATGCCGAGCGGCTGCACCCCAAAACCATCGACATGGGCCTTGAGCGTGTCAAAACGGTCGCCGACCGCATGGGCCTGAAGTTTGACTGCCCCATCATCACGGTTGCCGGTACCAACGGCAAAGGCTCGACCTGCGCGATGCTGGAAGCGATTTTGATGGAGGCGGGCTACCGCACCGGGGTGTACACGTCGCCGCATCTCGTGGACTTTGAAGAGCGCTGTCGGGTGCGGGGCGATATTGTCAATGCTACTGATTTAGTAGCTGCTTGCGCCCGTGTTGAAAGGGCTAGAGCCCAAAATGACACCTTAAATAATCACGAAATATCGCTAACGTACTTCGAATTCACGACGCTGGCCATCATGCAGCTGCTGATGGAGGCCAGGCTCGACGTGGTGATTCTCGAAGTTGGCCTGGGCGGCAGGCTGGATGCCGTTAATATTTTCGACACCGACTGCGCCATCATCACCAGCGTTGACCTGGACCACATGGAGCTGCTGGGCAACACGCGCGAGCTGATCGGTTTTGAGAAGGCCGGCATCATGCGGCCCGGCAAACCGGCAGTGGTGAGCGACCCGGTGCCGCCGCAAAGTGTGATCGATCACGCCGCCGAGGTAGGCGCTGACTTGTGGCGCTTTGGCACCGACTACAACTTTTCAGGCGACAAGCAGCAGTGGGGCTGGGCCGGGCGCGGGCGCAGGTATGCGGGGCTGGCTTACCCGGCTTTGCGTGGTGCGAATCAGCTGATGAACGCATCTGGCGTGCTGGCGGCACTAACGGCACTGCGGGATCTGCTGCCCGTGACGGCGCAGGCCGTTCGCGTTGGTTTGTCGATGGTCGAGCTGCCGGGGCGGTTTCAAATCATTCCTGGCCAGCCCACACTGGTGCTGGACGTGGCGCACAACCCGCATTCAGTCGCCGCCCTGGCTGAAAACCTGGACGCGATGGGCTTTTACCCCTGCACGCACGCCGTGTTTGGTGCCATGGCCGATAAAGACGTGGCGCCCATGCTGGCACGGGTTGGCCCACTGATTGACAAGTGGTATTTCACCGATTTGCCCACCGCCAGGGCTGCGACAGGCAGCGTTTTGCAGGCCACATGGCAAGCCGGCAATACCCGCAAAGATGCGACTTCTAACGCTTACAAAACGCCAGAATCTGCCCTGCAAGCGGCGATCGCCAGCGCCGACCCCGCTGATAGAATTGTGGTGTTCGGATCGTTTTACACGGTGGGCGGCATTTTGAAAGGCGGCCTGCCTCGTTTGTTTGCCAAACACATGCCCAGCGCCTGAGCCGACAGCTGCCCTGAACCGTTGCATCACGAGCCCTGGGCTCAAAAAACTAAAGCCAGAACATGCCGTTTTTCAATTTTCGCCGAGGCACTGCCGGTGCCTCCAAAGCTGCAACAAACGCGCAACCCGAAAGCATGGAAGTCGTCAGAAAGCGTGCTAAGCACCGTTTGATTGGCTCGGCTGTGCTGGTGCTGGTGGGGGTGGTCGGTTTTCCGCTGCTGTTTGACACCCAGCCGCGACCGATTGCGGTCGACATCCCGATTGAAATCCCGGGCAAAAATACCGTCAAGCCGCTGGTGATGCCGGGCAAGCCAGACGTCGCGGCGACGCTACCTGCGAGCAGTCAGACCGTTGCCGCTGCTTCAAGTCTGACCCCGAAGGAAGAAATCGTCGCTGAAAAAGCACCGGTTTCACCACCGATAGCGGCTGCAGCCCCAATTTTACCGGCGCCAGCAGCTCCTAAAAGTGAAGCAAACCCCGCACCCAAGCTCGACAGTAAGCCCAACACTAAGCCCGACACTAAGCCCGACAGCAAGCCTGACGTTAAGCCCGACCCCAAAGCCGAAGCAAAAGCGGAACCCAAAGCCGAGACTAAACCCGAACCTAAACCTGAGCCTAAACCTGAGCCTAAACCTGAGCCTAAACCGGAAGCAAAGCCAGCCGCCAAAGCCGACGACGGCGCGCGCGCCAAGGCCCTGCTGGATGGGCAGGCAGCCGCTGCTGCGCCAACGGCGGCGTCTGGCGAAGGCCGCATGGTCGTGCAGGTCGGCGCGTTTGCGGATGCTGACAAGGCCAAAGAAGTGCGCCAAAAGCTTGAAAAAGCCGGCCTTAAAACTTACACCCAAGTAGCCGAGACAAAGGACGGCAAACGCACACGCGTCCGTGTGGGCCCATTCGCCAGCAAGGCCGAGGCAGACAAAGCTGCAAGCAAGATCAAAACCCTTGATTTGCCCGCCGCCATCCTGACCTTGTAGTGATCACGACGGACTGGGTTTTTGTATCGGTTTTGGCCTTTTCCATGCTGCTGGGCGCATGGCGGGGGCTGGTGTACGAGGTGTTGTCGGTGCTGGGTTGGGCGGTATCGTTTTATGCGGCGCAGTATTTTGCGCCAAGGGTGGCCAGTTTGTTGCCATTGCAAGCCAGCAGCGACACGGTGCGGTACGCGGCAGCATTCGTTTTGGTGTTTGTAGCGGCGGTATTTGCAGCAGGCTTATTGGCTTTTGTGATGAAAAAACTGATTGCGGCCATCGGCTTGCGGCCCGTTGACCGCACCATGGGCGCCGCGTTTGGCCTGGTGCGCGGTGTGATTTTGTTGCTGGCAGCAGCTGTGGTGATGGATATGACAGAGCTCAAAAACAGTGTGTGGTGGCAAGAGTCCAAAGGTGCACCCGTGCTGACCGCGACACTCAAAGGCTTGAAGCCCTTGCTACCCGAACAATTTGCAAAATATCTTTGAATCGAACAATATGATTAAACATACGAATAAGACACCATGTGCGGCATAGTCGGCGTCGTTAGCCAGTCACCCGTCAATCAGTTGATTTACGACGGCTTGCTGCTGTTGCAGCATCGTGGGCAAGACGCGGCAGGCATCGTCACCCAGCAAAACCGCAAGTTTTTCATGCACAAGGCCAAAGGCATGGTGCGTGACGTGTTCCGCACCCGCAACATGCGCGCGCTGCCGGGCCATGTAGGGCTGGGCCAGGTGCGCTACCCCACAGCAGGCAATGCTTTCAGTGAAGACGAGGCGCAGCCGTTTTACGTCAACGCGCCGTTTGGCCTGGTGCTGTCGCACAACGGCAATTTGACGAACGCGGCGGAGTTAAAAGCCGAGCTGTTTACGACAGACCACCGACACATCAACACCGACAGTGATTCTGAAGTGCTTCTCAATGTGCTGGCCCATGAGCTGGAAAAAACCACACGCGGACTGCCTTTGAAGCCCATCGACGTGTTTGCCGCAGTGCGGGGTGTGCACAAGCGCATCAAGGGCTCATACGCCGTGGTGGCACTGATTGCTGGCCATGGCTTGCTGGCGTTTCGCGACCCATTCGGCATCCGCCCACTGTGCATGGGTCACGCCGTAAACGAAGGCGAAAAAGGAAGCGGAAGGACCGTTATGGTGGCCAGCGAGTCGGTGGCGCTTGAAGGCACGGGCCACGCGTTTGACCGCGACATTGCGCCGGGTGAGGCCGTGTTTGTCGACATGGACGGCAATGTGCATGCGCAGCAGTGCGCTGAAAACGCCAGCTTGCACCCCTGCATTTTTGAGTTTGTGTATCTGGCGCGGCCTGACTCGGTGCTGGACGGCATTTCGGTCTACCAGGCGCGTTTGAACCTGGGCGAAACCCTCGCCAAGCGGGTGGTGTCCACCGTGCCGCCCAATGAGATTGATGTGATCATTCCGATCCCCGAGTCGAGCCGCCCGAGTGCCACGCAACTCGCGCATCTGCTCGGCATTGCCTACCGCGAAGGTTTTGTTAAAAACCGATACGTCGGCCGCACTTTCATCATGCCGGGGCAGGGCGTGCGTAAAAAGTCTGTGCGCCAAAAGCTCAATGTGATCGCCAGTGAGTTCAAAGGCCGCAATGTGTTGCTGGTCGATGATTCCATCGTGCGCGGCACAACATCCAAAGAAATTGTGCAAATGGCGCGCGATGCTGGCGCCAAAAAAGTCTACCTGGCCAGCGCGGCGCCGCCGGTGCGCTTCCCGAATGTGTACGGCATTGACATGCCCACGCCCAGCGAGCTGGTGGCACATGACCGTACGGTGGAAGAGATTCGCCGCGTTATTGGTTGCGACGCATTGATCTACCAGGATGTGGCCAGCATGAAGCGCGCGATTGGCTCGCTCAACACCAAGCTGGATGGCTTTGATGCATCGTGTTTTGATGGCGTGTACATCACCGGTGACGTTACGGCTGAGACGATTGCCAAAATGAATGCAGAGCGCATTGATGGCAGCGAAGAAGGCGGTGTGGATGTGTCGCGTTTGGCCTTGCCGAATCCGCAGGAAGTTTGAAACGGATGAGTTCACCAATGACGAACAAATTACCCGACAACCTGCACCGCGACACACTGGCCGTGCGCGTTGCGATAGACCCCAGCCAGTACGGCGAAAACTCCGAAGCGCTGTACATGACCAGCGGTTTTATTCAGCCTGATGCCGAAACCGCCGCGCGGCGGTTTGCGGGCACGGAAGACGGTTACACCTACGGACGCACGTCCAACCCCACCGTCACCAGTTTCGAGCGGCGCCTGGCCGCGATGGAAGGCACCGAAGCCGCCATCGGCGCATCCACCGGCATGGGCGCGATCTTGATGATGTGCATGGGCCTCTTGAAGTCGGGTGATCACGTGATTTGCTCGCGCTCCATGTTCGGCTCCACCATCAATTTGATTGGTCGCGAATTTGGCAAGTTTGGGGTAGAAACCAGCTTTGTGTCGCAAACCGATGTGGGCGAATGGAAGGCCGCGATGCGCCCGACTACCAAGTTGCTGTTTGCTGAAACGCCGACCAACCCGCTGACCGAGGTCTGCGACATTGCCGCGCTGGCTGCCCTGGCACATAGCGCAGGCGCTTTGCTGGCGGTGGACAACTGTTTTTGCTCGCCCGCCATGCAGCGCCCGGTTGAGTTTGGCGCTGATCTGGTCACGCACTCAGGCACCAAATACCTCGACGGCCAAGGCCGCGTAATGGCTGGGGCAATTTGCGGCCCATCCAAACTGATCGTGGACGTTTTTGGACCCGTGGTTCGCACCGCCGGCATGACGCTCGCGCCCTTCAATGCGTGGGTTGTGCTCAAAGGCCTGGAGACGCTCGGCATCCGCATGCAAGCGCAAAGTGCCAACGCCTTGGCAATTGCCACATGGCTTGAAAACCAACCGGCTGTGGCGCGTGTTTATTACCCCGGTCTGGCGTCGCACCCGCAGCATGAACTGGCCATGCGTCAGCAGTCGGGCCTGGGTGGTGCGGTGCTGTCGTTTGACCTGCGCGGCGATACGGCAGATGCGGCGCGCGTCAACGCTTTTCACGTCATCAACAGTAGCCGGGTGATGAGCATTGCCACCAACTTGGGCGACACCAAAACCATCATTTGCCACCCGGCCACCACATCGCATGGCCGCTTGACGGAAGTCCAGCGCCAGGCCGCGGGCATTAGCCAGGGCCTGGTTCGTTTGGCGGTAGGTTTGGAGCATGTTGAAGACATCAAGGTGGATTTGCTTCGTGGTCTGGATGGTTTGAAATGAAAACCCGCACAAGATTCGCCCCATCACCGACAGGCTTTATTCACCTCGGCAACATTCGCTCGGCGCTGTATCCATGGGCGTTCGCACGCTCGACCGGTGGTGACTTTATTTTGCGGATTGAAGACACCGATGTTGAGCGTTCAAATCAGGAATCAGTCGATGTGATCATTGAAGGTATGCGCTGGCTGGGCTTGAACCACGACGAAGGCCCGTTCTACCAAATGCAGCGCATGGACCGCTACAAAGCTGTGCTGGCTGAAATGCAAGCGGCAGGGCACGTCTACCCCTGTTACATGAGCATGACCGAACTGGACGCGCTGCGTGAGGCGCAATCACAAGCCAAAGAAAAACCGCGTTACGACGGCGCCTGGCGGCCTGCGCCGGGCAAAGTTTTGCCTGCGATTCCTGCAGATATGCAGCCTGTGCTGCGATTTAAAAATCCACAAGGCGGCAACGTGGTGTGGGACGACAAGGTCAAAGGCCGAATTGAAATCAGTAATGATGAACTAGATGACCTGGTGATTGCCCGGCCAGACGGAACACCCACGTATAACTTTTGCGTGGTGGTTGACGACATCGACATGGCCATCACCCATGTGATTCGCGGCGACGACCACGTCAACAACACACCGCGCCAGATCAACATCTTCAAAGCACTGGGCAAAGACGTGCCGGTGTATGCGCACCTGCCCACCGTGCTCAATGACTTGGGCGAGAAGATGAGCAAGCGCAATGGCGCAAAAGCCGTAACGCAGTACGCTGCTGAAGGCTACCTGCCCGACGCCATGGTCAACTATCTGGCACGCTTGGGCTGGAGCCATGGCGACGACGAAATTTTCAGCCGTGAGCAGTTTGTGGCCTGGTTCAATTTGGACCATCTGGGAAAAAGCGCTGCTCAGTTTGACGAGGCCAAGCTGCGCTGGGTTAATGCACAACATTTGAAAGCCATGAGCGATGCAGCGCTGGCTGATGTGGTCAAACCGTTTCTAACAGACGACGTAGCAGCGGCGTTGGACGAGGCACGCTTGCAGCGCGGCTGCGGCTTGTTCAAGGACCGCTGTAGCACGCTGGTTGAGCTGGCCAACTGGCTGCAAGTGCTTGTCAAAGGCGGGCACGCCAGCGCTGAAGATATTGCGACGCACGTCACTGATGCGGTGCGCCCCGCATTGGCATTGTTGGCCGACGCATTGACGGGCTGTGAGTGGAGCAAGGCTGCCATAGCAGCCGCCATCAAACAGGTGTTGGCACAGAGCAATTTTAAAATGCCGCAACTAGCTATGCCAGTGCGCGTGCTCGTTATGGGCACACCGCAAACCCCGTCGCTAGACGCGATTTTGGAACTGATGACGCGCGAAGATGTGATCGCCCGATTGAGGGCTTGAAGCGAGGGCGTTTTTCAGGCTATAATTTATGGCTTAACGGGGCTCGCAGCAATGTGACTCCAGAGGGGGTATAGCTCAGCTGGGAGAGCGCTTGCATGGCATGCAAGAGGTCATCGGTTCGATCCCGTTTACCTCCACCAATTTAGTTGGTGAATGTTGAGAGAAATTCAGAGAATTTGCCAGACCGATGTGTAAAAACATAAGTCTGATCGGAAGTTAAGTATCAGTTTTAAGGCTTTGACCCCATCGTCTAGAGGCCTAGGACATCACCCTTTCACGGTGAGTACCGGGGTTCGAATCCCCGTGGGGTCGCCAAGTTTTCACTGCAAAGTGATACGGCACAAGCAGGCAGCAGTTTTCAGCAATGAGGACACTTGGCTCGCGAGAGCAAAGGTTGCCACTACCAGGAGTGGTAGTTCAGTTGGTTAGAATACCGGCCTGTCACGCCGGGGGTCGCGGGTTCGAGTCCCGTCCGCTCCGCCAGCAAATATATGTAAGTCTTTGATTTGCATAGCAAAAAGCCACCGCAAGGTGGCTTTTTTGTCTCCTAGCCATACTTCTAACCATATTTTAAGTTGCGCTGTAGTGAGACAAACTGAGACAAAATGCGACTACGAACCTAGACTTTTGTAGCTCCGCACCAGTGCTGTTGAAGTTTCAAGAGTTTCTTCAAGGAAATGAGTCTCTCAATGAAGCGATGCACGGCCAACTGGAAGAACGCAAACGAGTACCCGCCAGTCGGATGTGAAGAATATGAGTGGTTGGCGTGGGAGTTTTTGCGTCGCAACAAAAAATACGCTGAACACTTCAAGGCGATTTCGCATCTGAAGCCTGGCGAGTTTGAGAAAGGCATCTCTCCAGACTCTGACTCACTTTTGGCAGCAACTGAGTGTGTGCCCCCGGCGATGGATGGTGAGACGGCGGTGGCCTATTGCGACCGGATGCGTCTAGAAGGCGTAAAACGCTGGCGAATTTCAAAACCGAAGATTCTCTTCACGGAGCGGTGGTTGCTGGCAAAGCCAGTCGCTCCGGAAAAAAACTTCGGCACCAAGGCTGTTCATTTTATGGTGCATCAAGTCAAGATCGCTCACCCAAAAAATGGTCAGCGTGATTCATTTAAACTGACTCTTGCGCCAAACGAGGTGATGGTTCGACTTCGGTTGGATTTAAACATTGCGCCTCAACTCATCAGCACGCTTGCACGATTGGCCGACGTGGTGAAGGCATATGACGACCGACTGGGGGACGGACAAACCAAGTTACGTCGATCACGCAAAGACAGCGTTCTGAAAATGGCACATGTCTGGTTGCGCTCTTACGACGCGTACCAAGCCCGAGTGCTGTACGTTGAAGATCCTAAGAGAAAGCGCAAACGCACTGACGGGCCTGCAGCCATCGTTGAACAGTTCCGCAGTGAAAATGCCCCTGATGGTGACCCGAGAGCCAGAGCCAACAAACTGAATCCGCCAGACTGGGCCGAACGTGCAGGTGATTACATAGACGGAATGCTCTACCAGAAACTGCTTTTCGCCGCGCCAACGAAACAGCAAGTTCATTCGCTGACAGAACTACTTCGTGTATGGCGAGGCCAAGGCGGAGAAGGTTGACTGGTTGAGGGTGAGCACAGGCTTGGGCTCTTCCACAGTGGTGCGTTACTGCTGTTGCTAACTGACGGTCAGGGCATTTTTGGAGGATATAAGGCTGCGCTAAAAAACCTCCAATGACGTTGTTCTGGATGATTTTTACCTCGATTGTTATCTGGGCTCCTTCAACTTTTAGGAGCCTATATGGAACAAGGAAATGGAAATCATGGGATTCAACAATCGAGTCCGAGTCATCAGATTGCGACCGTACACGGGCAAAGCTCCAACGGCTGCATTCGCGTCAAGCATCAGGGTCAGAATCATCTGGTGACCGGGCGGCTTAAAGAGCGACATTGCTCGAAGAACGCACACGGCATGGTCAAAATCTTCTATCGCTTGGTCAGTACGACGCCTGGCTACCAGCCATCGCCATTGACTGACTGGATAGTTGATGCCGTGTGTCCAACTACGGGCAAGAACTTTCGCGTATCAGGCAAGTTCAAAACATTGGCACCGAAATCCGTCAGCGTCTTGCATAAAGCAGCGGAGGCAACACCAGCCATCACTGTGAACACGGTCGCCAAAAGTCCGGTGGTACGCAGTGAGCCCAATCCTGCTTTTGCACGAGAGTATTTCATCATCGCTGCGCAACGTGCTGCCGGACTCGATCCTGACCTACGCATGTCCTTCATAACGGTCTTCTTGAACGAGTCGAAAGCGAATCTGTATCGCAAGATGGGCAAAGCCTTTCCCCAACCGATCAAGCGCGGAAAAAGCAGTTTCTGGCCTATGTCTCAAATCGAAGCGTACAAGGCAGGTCAACTGGTGGGAGTCTCGGTATGACTAAAACATTTACAGCAAATATCGAAATAACAATTCGTCAACTCACTGCTCATGAAGACTATGACGGGAACCTTATTGAGGAAGAGTTTCAAAAAATGTGCAACTTGGAATCGGCTCTACATTTTGCAGAATACTTTGGCTTCATGCCGCTCATAAAAATTGACAAAATCTACATGGCGGACTGCCTCTATGAGGGCCTAGTCGAATCAAAACGGAATGCCGTAAATAGTCTGCTACGGGACTATTTTGATTCAGTGATTGAGGTAATCGGAGGGGAGCTTTACGAGGCCTCAATCAAGCACGTGAATACCAAGTTTGATTTTTGGTTTTGCACACAGATGCCAGGGGTTGATGCTGTGACCTTTATGCCCCAGAAGAAAAGCGCAGATCAAGGTGCGTGTTTGTATTTTGGCCCTGCTGTTTCGTCTGAACTTTTGACGCAACTGGTTGATGGCATGTCTGACGAGGTTGTCGTGACTTGTGAGACCTCCAACGAATGTGCAGGTGCTTGAAAGGGTCAGCCGCATCCACTAATTTCAGCAAAGCGCCAACAACCGTTAGGTTGACGCTCGATGTGACTGCAAAACAGTGCCTTTGACACCACGTCAATGCAGTTTTGTGAACGTCACGCTGTAAATGACTGTTGGCACCACAAAAGTGCCAACGACCGTTACGCCAAAAACACACGACCAGCAACTTCGTGCAGTTGATGCCCTCCCGGCCGCTATCGAGCACATCAACTGCCCTATTCAATGGATTTCACTATGACGCAGACCTCGAAGAAACAGACCAATAAGAACACTATACGTAGTGGTAAGACTACCAACAGTAGTAAATCAGATATTGATCATTACCTTGATGATCTGAATGAACCTGATGAACCAGTTAGCAAGACCAGAAGCTCAAAGCACGATGGCACCATCACACCCAAGAGCATTAAGGTAGTTGCACCAACCAGTACAGGCAAGTCGCTGCAAGTGCTGAACAAAGATGGACAACGCGCCAACAAGGCACAGCGCCTAACCAAAGCGGCGGCAGGCAAACCATCGACCACCAGCAAGCAGCAGCGCAAGCCTGTGGATAGCATTGGCAGTATCGACAAGCCAGTGTTGACTGGGTCAGACAAGCTTCACTTCTCGGTGCCCGTTTCAAAGCTTCAGTTGGCACGCGCCATTGAAGTGGCGTTGCTCACGGTGAAGCTGAAGGAGAAGCCTTTAACGCACCGCAGCGTCAAGGGTGAATGGTTCCGCCACAAATTTGTCTACACCTTTGGCAGCCATACCTATGCCGTGCCGTGTCAAGCCGTGTTGAAGATGGAGTCCACCAAGCAGGATGCGACGCTGGACATGGAAGTTGACCTTAACCCCAACAACTTGACAGTATCTGAAGTGGGCGAGTGGCTTGCCCTGTGGAAAGAACTGTTCGGTACTCATGCGCGTGAACTGGCACAGCAGATAGGCATCATGCGCTTAGACAACAACGCTGATTGCCCATTCCGTACAGATGACCTCATCATTGATTTGGACGGCGCACGGATAGGCGAAAAATACTACGTCAGAACCACGGCGGGGGCAATGATTCAGTCAAACTACGCAGGCAACGCAAAGGCGGCTGAGCGGTTGTCGGTTTACGACAAAGAGGGCAGCGAAGCATATAAGGAAGCGCAGGCCCGCGCCATTGACTGTCACCAAGAAGAAGCGCATGAGGATGATGCCCTCATTCGTTTGAAGAGAGTGGCTGGCGGCGAACGCACTCGCGCTGAAATTCGCCGTGTATTTGAAGGCCACCATCCGAAAGTTTCGGAGCTTGGCAAAATCGCTGACCCGTTTGGGCACGTTCGCGTCTATCACATTGACCGCACCAAGACCAAGCATATGAGTGTTGAGTTCATTGCCTTCCTCGACAGTGTGCGTGTGCGCGGCGTCAACGGCGCAGGCCGCTACTTGATCAAAGAGTGCGGCAACACCAAGGAAGCCAAGAGCAAGGTGCAAGAATTTGAGCGCCAGTTAGCCCGCCTTGCAGCACCGTGGTGGCCCCCGGAAGATTTCAATCCCAGTGCTTTGGACTTGTTGAAGTCGCTACCGATCTGGAAGTTTCTTCGTCCACGGAAAGTGAAATAGAGAAAAGCAGCAATTTCGGTCATGGCAAGCTGCGTAGCCAGCAGCAATATCCGCGTCGTAGAGCGTCTTTTTTGCCGTGTCGGTCACTTTGTATGTCTGACGGTCGAAAATCGCTCTATGGCTCGATTAAAGCCGCCGATGAATGGCTGAAAACCGTCGTTGTGGTCACGCTTCGTCGGTACGACTGACACTGGTCGCAATACGTCTCACTATGGCCGGTTAGTCAGTGACTTGTTACAGTTGCTTGCTTACAAGCTGTGCAACAACTGACACAGTTTTGCGATCCTGCGAAAAACCATGTAGCCCATCGTTGATTCACTCTAAAGCAGTGCGGCTTGTTCTGGGCCTTGGCGCAAGGCATCCAATGGCTCGGATGTGAACTCTGAGGTTGGCATCTCAACAAATATTGTTCCGGCTGTAGCAGGCGAGGCAGTAAGCCAATCCGTCCAGTTCGATTGGGGCACCACAACAAGGCTTCGCCGCTCGTCTCCCGGTCGGTGAAATCTGCCCATGACTGGATGACCGTCCGCATTGATGGTCAGCATGGAAAACTATTCGACTATTTCGCCTGTTGTCCGGTCTGTCCAACTGTCCCATATCGCCGCGACGGTAAACGACTCATTGTCTTGCCTATGAATGCTCCAGCGCACGGCCTTGCCTGTCTCCCAGCACGGCTCAAAAAACCTCGCCATGGGCACAAGACAAAACTGGCGCTGTCGCCATGCCGTCCGGTAACTGGGCTTTTCTGCCACCGTTTCTGACCTGGCGTTGTACGTGCGCCGCCCGATAGTGCGGTCTTTCGACCAACTGGGGATCAGGCCCAATGCGGCCATATCCACACGCAATGCATCGGAATTGGCTCGGATGATCGGCGCGACGTAGCCGGGGAAAGTCTCTGGTGGGTACTGTTGTTCGGGCGCGTTGCCAGTCATCCGATGTAAGGCGGTTGGATTGGCAGGTGTGAAGTTCACGCACATGACCAATAGTTTAGGCGGGCGACTGTCGAAAGCATGGCACTTCGCCACCCCTGTTTTCATTGTTGTCGCTATACTGTACAAAATACCAGTATTCAAGCAACGTGACTCATGCAGCCCCCACTTCCATCAACACCCGCCCATGCGACGCTCGATCAGTCGCCCCTTGCACTTACGCCTGAACCGCTGCCGTACACGTCACCGCTGTTTCTGTGCAGCATCCCCGCTGGCTTTCCATCGCCTGCCACAGACTACATTGAAGACGGCCTAGACCTCAACGAATATCTGGTGCGCCACAAAGCCGCCAGCTTCATGTTCAAAGTGCAGGGTCACTCCATGCGGGATGCTGGCATC
>JANYED010000214.1 GCA_025363315.1 Polaromonas sp. | reverse complement strand
TGGGCGTTGACAGCACGTTGCCTTCGCCGCTGGACTCCAACGCCCGCGCTAAAAACCCCAGAATATAAATACCGTTGGCTTGCCGGCTGGCCACGCCGAAATTACCACCCGACGATGGCAGCGTTCTGCCTGTCGCGGCCTGTGTCGCCAGGCTGATGATGTTGGCCCCGCCAATGTTGAAGTTGGTGCCCAGCAGGCCGATACTGCCGTCGCCTTTTTGGCCCAAAGCGCCTTGAAATTGAATGCCAAATTCAGCCGCCTTGTCGGCATTGACCTCGGCAATCAGGCTTTCCACAAACACCTGGGCGCGCCGTGCGTCCAGCTTATCAATCACCGAGCGCAGCTGGCGGTACACCGGCTCAGGCGCGGTGATGATGAGCGAATTGGTAGCGGGGTCGGCTTGAATTTGCCCGCCGGTAGACGGCTGGGCGCTGGACAAAGCCGCTGTCGCAGCGGTAGCAGCCGTTCCCGCACCCCCTGGGGCTGGCGCAGTGCTCACGCCCCCGCCCGCTGCCGCGCCTGTGTTGGCCGCCAACGCCGCACGCAAAGTGATGGCCAGCTTGGTGGCGTCAGCGTTTTTCAGGTAGACCACATAAATGTTGCCACCGACTGAGTCTTTGACTCCGTTTGCAGGCGGATTGAAGGCGCCTTGGTCGAGCTTTTCAACCAGCGTTCTGACCAATGAAAGCCGCGCCGGGTTGGCGGCGCGCAAGATCAGCGAATTGCTGCGCGGCTCGGCCAGCAGCGTGGTTTTGGCTGACGTGTCGGCCTGGCCCGCAGCGGCACCCGCACCGCCAGAGGACTCAATCAGGCGGTTGACCAGCGGTGCCAGGTCAGTCGCAATAGCGTGCTGCAGGCGAATGATCTCCACACCCGTTGCGTTGGCCACGTCAAGCGAGGCAATGATGGTGCCAATGCGCTGCAAATTGTCGGCATAGTCGGTAATGATGAGCGAGTTGTTGCCGGGGTTGACGTTGATGGTGTTGTTCGGACTGATCAAAGGACGCAGCACCGGCACCAGGTTATTGGCCGTTTCGTGGTTAAGCCTGAAAATTTGCGTCACGATTTGGCCGCTGGACTTTTTAACGGTGTCCACCGACACCGAACCGCTTTGCAGCTTGGCGTCAGCTTCAGGCACAACGAGATAAAGGCCCGATGACTCGACCAGTGCAAAGCCCTGCGTGCGCAATTGCAGCGAGAACAACCGCAGTGCCTGTGCCGGTGAGACCGGCGATGTGGTGCTAAGAGACAGCACGCCTTTGACGCGCGGGTCTACCACCACATTGCGGTTGGAAATAACCGCCATCGTGCGGGCAACTGCTTCTATGTCTGCACCCGAAAAATTCAGGCTGACGGGACCGCCCGGGCGCGACTGCGAAGCAGTAGCAATGCCGGCGTTGGCCGCTGACGGCGATGATGCGGCTGCTGGTGCCGTTAGCTGAAGTGGAGGCGGAGGCGGAGGTAGGGATGGCGGTACAGCCGCAGATGGCGCTGCTGAAGGAGCCATTGAAGAAGCAGTGCTAGGCACTGTAGTTTGGGCGTATAAAAAGCCGCTAGACCAATAGATATGGGCGCAAGCAGCTATTAAGATGATAGCTTTTGGTGTGCAGCGAACTGCATTTTCAGCGGTCCCAAAATGGCTGTTGTGACCGCTGGGGCCAGTCTGGCTGGGATTTTTTTTATCGCGATGATGTGCCATGCTGTTCAGCCTAAAGTAATGATGGATTGTGCGCCCTGCCTGCGGCCAATGATGTTCAGCAAATTGGTAAACGCGCCAAGCAATTCTGGCTCCACAGTGGCCAAACCTGTAAAACGCAGGCGCGCGCCAACCCAGTTGCCGTTGCCACTGAGCTTTAACGCGCCCGACAATGTGCTGAGCACCAGACCCGCCGACGGCCCGCCGCTGAGAATCAGCTGGTAGCTGCCCATCGGCCTGACGGTTGACAAGCGCGACGAGACGTCCAATGCCTGCAACTGGGCTGTGCCAGCAAATGCCATGCGGCCGTCAAAGCGCTGCAGTACCAGTTGCTGGGTGCTCAGGCGCAAGCTGCCGTCAATTTGCAAAGTGTTAAACGGGGTACCCAGCCCGGCCAGCAACGTGGACGGCCACTGCGAAACTGAATTGTCAACGCGAAGTTCCTGCGATTGCCAGCCCAGCCTGAGCTGCGCTTGTAAAGGCGCGGGCGTGCAGCACGCAGCATTCAGCGTCACATGCAAACCCGCCCAGGCCGTTCTGATCTGCCAGTTAATTCGGCCAGGAAGCGCCGATACATCACGGCTGCCCGTGCCGCCCGTCAGCAGCAGCCGGGCCGAGCCGTTCCAGACGGTGCCGCGAGCGTCCTGGAGTTGCAGCCTGCCCCGCGACAACGCCGGCACTGCCGCCGCCACCCAGGCAGCGGGGGCGAAAAAGACCACCGCCAGCGCCAAACCAACGGCACTGCCCAGCAGCGCCCAAGTCCAAGGCGGCGGTGAAGCAATATGGCGGCTAGAACGTGCTTGAATCGGCATGCAAGGTTTTAAACGTCAAGGGTGGTGGAAAAGACAAAAAGCCTACGGCGCTGGCAATGACAAAACCATCGTTCCGTCCCACGCCTGCGGTTTGCCAGTGCTGCGCCGCAGCCGGGCCTGCGAAGGCAACGCATTGGCCGCTAATCGGGCTTGGGTCAAAAACTGTGCCAGCGCGTCAGCCGTCGCGCTGGTCAGCGTCAGCGTGGCCTGATTGCCGACGATCGACAACTGGGCCGCCGCACCGAGGTTTTGCCGGGTCAACGCTTCAAGCGCGCGGGCGGCGTCTGCGCTCTTGATTTTTGGCAGCGCCTGCAGCGATTTGGCCTGCGCTTGCAGGTTTTGCATCTGCTGCAATTGCGCCTGCAACGCCCCGCGCTGGGTTTGCGCGGTTTTCAGCACACCCAGTGCAGGCGCCACCGCAACCCACCACAACAGGGCCGCTACGACCACTGCCATCGCAGTGCCGACCAGCGTTTTTTCACGCGGGTTGAATGCTTGCCAGCGGTTTGCCGTGGCGTTCAGAAAATTCGGTTTTTTAGCCACGGGAAAGCGCTGCGAATCGACAGGTAGAGTGGCCATTTACGGTGCCGCCTTGTCGGCAAGCTTGACAACATAGGTGTCGCTCTCGAATTGACCCGAGTAGCCTTTGGCCTTCAGCGCCAAAGCGGTGCTTTGGCTGGTTTGCGGGTTATCGGCCAGCCCCTTGACGCGCAGGTCGCCCGCCGTAAATTCAATCGTGTTGACGCTGCTGGCCGGCGCCGCCGCGCCCAAAGCGGTGAGCATGGCTTCCAGATCGCCCGCCGTCATGGCCCCAGCGGCTTTGCCCAGGGCGTTGACTTCGCGCTGCATTTGCAGGGGTGCGTCGACCACCACCGTAACGCCTGGGAACGCCTGCGTCAAGCTGCTTTGAATCTTCGAGCGAACGGTTGCCAATTGTTGGTTTTGCTGCCAGGCCCAAACGTTCAAACCGACCAGATTGGCGACTAAAAAAACGCCCACGCCCCACCGGGCCGGCCGCCACTGGCGTTCACGCAGCACACCGTTGGCCAGGCCACTGATCTTTTTCACGGAGCGCGAACGCGCGCTTTGCGCCAAATCAAATTGCGCCAGATCCCACCCGGAGCGTGTAGCGTCCAGCCAGCGCTGCGGTGTGGTCACCAGGCTGGCGGTGACGTGGGTAAATTGCTCGGCCTTCTCGGCCAGCGCAGGCTCGGCAAACACAGCCAAAGCGGGCTGGTCTTTCAGGCCAGGAACAACCGCCAGCGCCGCTGCAGAAAACGGCAAACGCATCAGGCCGCCAACCGCGCTGCCTGTCATGATCCAGCAAGCGGACTCGCTGCTCTGCACCGCATGCAGCTGTAACGGCCCCAAATCGGGTGCGAATTCTGGCACGACCCGGCTGGCTGGCCGTTGCGCTGCTTCAAGCGCCTGTAAATGCCCACGCAGCCAGGATTTGTCGCAGGCAACAATCCAGGTTTTGCCGCCCGGGGCGGTGCCTGTCTGCGGAGCCAGTGCAAAGTGAAAGTGCTCCTCCTCGTCGAGCAGCTGGTCTTCAAGCAGGCCGCCCAGCACAGAGCGCAAGCGAGACGATGCGGCGGTCAAGCCAAAGGGCAGGTCAACGCTGTGCCAGGACAACGCCAGCGAAGGAACCATCACGACCAGCTCTGCGCCGCGCGCTGGCGCAGGTAGCAAGGCCGCGGTGGCGCTGCCCAGTCGGGGCGATGCGGAGAGCAGCTCACCAGCGTCCGACTGCACGAAGTCATAACTCGCTGACAAGCCTGCGTTAACAGAAGGTAAACAGACAATAAGAAGGCTCATGGGCGGCGTTTTGTCTTTGATAGGGTATCGTTTTTTGCCATTGTAGGTGTGCAAAAAGTCAGGAACGAGGGCGGCTGGCTGATACGTCATTCGACACGCCGCGAAAGCGCCAGAGCGTGCGAACCAACAGGCCGTCGCGCTGAACCAGCGAGCGCTCAAACACCGTTAAATCTTCTAGCCGCAACTGCCCGCGCACCTCAAAAAAGCGGGATGCCACACTGTGAATCCCGTCAGTAAAGCTGACGCCCGGATTACCCAACGCCTGGCTGGCATCGCCCAGCGTGTTGAAATGCTTGCGAGAACGGGCGGCAATCAGCTTTTCTGCGCCCGCCATGTCCAGCCCGGGGGTACTGGCCGACATCACCAGTGCGCTGGCCGTATTGAGGTTGACCGGCGTGCGCGCTGGCAGCAAGGTCAGGTGCGGCGCCAACACGTCAATGGCGGCGGCATCTAGGCCCAACCAGGCCAGTTGATCAAGCCGCTGAGGTAACAGGTAATCGGCCTGATTGGGGCTCGCGACGGTGTTTGGCGCGCTGGCTTTTTTGCTGGCTTCGAGGTAGTTGTCGACCAGCGTTTTGAGCGTTTGCGGCGGCAGGTCGAGTCGTTCAAACAGGCGCTTGAAACTTGCGAAACCCGCCTCTGACAGCGCCGCGCCCTCGACCAGATTGGCCACATTCAGGCGGCTTTGCATGTCCACAATCGCGCCTGACAGGAAGGCTTCAGCGTCCGTATCACTGGTGGTCGCGTCAGCCGCCAAAAAACTGGACAAGCGCGCCTCTTCAAGCGGCACCGCCCAGGGCTCGGCCAGGTGGTCCGCGCCACCGGTACGCCCGTCTTCGCGCAAAATCAGCCGCGCCCAGTCAAGTGCGCCGGTCAAAATTAAAGACGATTGCAAGCGCGAGCGCTCTGCGGTTTCAACCTGCAAATTTCGGTACTGTTGCCACAGCGTTGCCGAAGCAAAGGTAGCCACCAGCGTCACCGTTAGCATGGCTGACAGCAGGGCCGCACCTGACTGACGCAGCGACCGCGACGCCGCTTTTTGGATGATGACCCGGCTCATGGCTTGTCACCTCCAAGAGTGGGCCGCACCCAGTCCTGGGTGAGTTTGCCCGCCAGCCCCCGCCCGGGCGGCAAATTAAGCACCAGGCGAATGCCGTCCGGCAGCAGCACTTGCGCGGCGGGGTCAGGACCGGCCTGCGAAGCCGCACCTTCGCTGGACAGCGGGTTGCTCCAGGCGTTGTTGCGAAAGTAAAAAATCTGCCAGTCCACCAAGGGCGCGATGGCGGTTTCCCACTTTTTACTGTCTGTGCTGGGGTTTTGTGCCCACAGCGCCGCCAGGTTCCACGACTGCTGCCAATTGGTCCAGAGCCTGCTGGGGGGAGACTGCCAGCGCAGCCACTGCCCGCCGTCGTCAAAGCGGCGTGTCCAGGCCACGACTTGCAGGCCGTCGCCGATGTTGGGGGCCAGGCGGGTCAAGCGCAGCACGCGCCCGTCCCAGTCCAGGCTGGTCACGCGGGGGGTTTGGGCCATGGCGTTGAGGTCAAATTTGAACTGCGCCAAACCGGCTTGCAGCGTCAGTACTTGGTCCGAGCGCTGGCCCACTGCCGCCTGCGCGCGGGCCATGCCGTCAATGGAACGCCAGCTGAGCAATGCCATCAACGCCATGACAGACAGTGCCACCAAAAGCTCTATCAAGGTAAAGCCCTTGCAGCCCGCGCTGCGCCAACGCAAACCGGGTAATGACGCGGTTTGATGCTGCATGTCAGTACTGTGTCACGACAGTAGACAACTGCAAGATGGGCGTTGCAGCATCGGTGACTTTAGCGTCAACACGTCTGAACTGCGGGTTGGGTGTGGGGCGAACCGACACCTGCACCTGCAGTACACGGCCAGCTTGCTCACATGCGGCGCTGGTATCACCCACGCTGGGCAGCTGGCGCGACAACCTGATTTTGACAAGCTCGTTTTCAGCACACAACTGCCCAAGCAGAATATCGGATTGACGTGCGGAATTGCTGGTCAGCGCCTGCATGGCTTGGGTGCCAGCTGCCAACGCAATAGCCACGATGCTCAACGCCACCAGTACTTCAATCAAGGTAAATCCCCGATTTGTAGAGGCCGACGGGTTCTTCACGGCGGCCCTTTGGCTTGAACTGAAAAAGGCCGCAGGCCGTCTGTGGCCACACGAACCTTAAACAGCGCTGGATTGGCAAGTTGCGCTTGATCCACCAACTCGATGGCCTGCGCGCCGATCATGGGTTCCGGCCCCAGCTGCAAACTAGCGGTACCCAGGACGCGCGTCGAAGCTGACAGCCAGCCGCTCGGCAGCGGAGGCCCGCTCAACCCCGAAAACTCAAAACCGTTGGCCGTGGTTTGCCAACGCACCGCAACGCCAGTCGCGCGAGATTGAGCGCGGGCGGATTCAAGAAGCACCGTCAAACGCTGGGCATCACGGTCAAGCGCCGTTTGCGTACCGTCGCGCAGCGCCAGAGCAACGCCTGCAGACGCAGCTGCAATGATGCTGATCACCACTAGGAGCTCCAGCAGGGTGAAACCAGCCTTCAGGGCTGGCTGCAGGGCCGCACGCTCCAGGCGGCTACTGCCAGCTGCCCACATCAGCGTTTTTGCCTTCACCACCTGCTACGCCGTCCGCACCAAAAGACATGACATCGACCTCACCCTTGATGCCGGGATTCAGGTACTGATAGGGGCGGCTCCACGGGTCATTGGGAAGCTTTTCCAAATACGGCTTCCAGTTTGGCGGTATCGGCCCACTGGTCGGTTTGGTGATGAGCGCGGCCAGCCCTTGCTCGGGCGTTGGCATGCGCTGGTTGTCAAGCTTGTACAGTTTGAGCGCCTGCATCAAGTTACTGGTGTCAGTTCGCGCGGCCATCACCCGCGCGTCATCGGCCCGGTCAAGCACGTTGGGCACGATCAATGCCGCCAGCACGCCAATGATGACCAACACCACCATCAGCTCAATCAAGGTAAAGCCGTTATGTAAAAAGCGAACTGATAGTCGAGGAAGTTTCATGGATTCTGGTTTTTTGTTTCAACGAATTCCATCATAATCCGGCCATGCTGGTTTCACCCCAACACCGACTGGTTTTACATACCGCCACGTTTTTGGTATGGGCACTTGCTGCCAGCTGCGCTGGCTACTGGATTTTGCAAGTCACCTCGAACCCGGGCCCCGCCGAGCGAGCAGTAGCCGACGCTGTCGGTACGCCCACGGGCGTTCCCAGTGAGGCAGGCGCATTGGCCAGACTGTTGGGCGCAACGGCACCTCAGGCAACGACCGTCGCCAGCAACAGCAGCCGCTTTTCGCTGAAGGGCGTGGTGTCGGGCGCGCTGGGCAACGAGGCTGCGTTGATTGTCATTGACGACAAACCAGCGCGAGCTTTTCGCGTCGGAAGCGTGGTTGAGGACGGGCTGATTTTGCAATCGGCTAGAGCGCGCCAGGTCACTTTGTCAGCGACATCAGGTGGTCCGGCAGTAATGACACTGGACATGCCGCCGCTGGTGAAATAAGCCAGGCTGCAAAGCCCGACCTTTTTGTCTAACTACACCAGAAGTGCATTGACACGCTTCACATAAGCGGCGGGGTCAGCAGGCATGCCGCCTTCGGCCAGCAAGGCCTGGTCAAAAATGATGTGGGCCAGATCGTCAAAATTGCTTGAGTCGACCAGCTTTTTGACCAGTGGATGCTCGGCGTTGACTTCCAAGATCGGCTTGACCTCTGGTACGGCTTGCCCTGCTTGTTTCAACATGCGGGCCAGCTGAGTGGACATGTCGCCGTCCTGCACGACGAGGCAGGCCGGTGAGTCGACCAGACGGCTGGTGGCGCGCACGTCGCTGGCAACGCCCTTGAGCGCTTGTTTGAGCTTGTCAAGCGTAGGCTTGAACTCGGTTTGCGCGAGTTCGGCGGCTTTCTTTTCGTCTTCATCTTGCAGCTTGCCCAAGTCAACCGCGCCCTTGGCAACGGATTGCAGCGGCGTGCCGTCAAACTCGTGCAGGTAATTGAGCGCCCACTCGTCCACCCGGTCTGCCATCAGCAGCACTTCGATGCCTTTTTTACGGAAAATTTCCAACTGCGGGCTACTTTTGGCAGCGGCCAGGGTGTCAGCTGTGATGTAGTAAATCGCGTCCTGGCCGTCCTTCATGCGCGCTTTGTAGTCGGTCAAACTAACAGTGGCTGTGTCAGTCGTGCTGGACGCAAAACGCAACAGTTTGGCAATGCGGTCACGGTTGGCAAAGTCTTCACCCAAGCCTTCCTTGAGCACCGCGCCAAACTCGGCGTAGAAGGTGTCGAACTTGCCGACCATGGCTTTGTCTTCATCGCTCACCACATCTGTCACACCGTCTGTCGATGCGGCAGGCAACGCATTGTGTTTGGCCAGGTCTTCAATCATGCCGAGCACGCGCTTGGTGCAGCCTTCACGAATGGCTTTGACGGCGCGGCTTTCTTGCAGCAATTCGCGTGACACGTTTAATGGCAAGTCGGCTGAATCAACCACGCCCTTGACGAAGCGTAAATACACTGGCATCAGTGCCTGCGCGTCGTCCATGATGAAGACGCGCTTGACATACAGCTTCACACCCGCCGCCTTGTCGCGATTGAACATGTCCATAGGTGCTTTGCTGGGGATGAACAACAACTGCGTATATTCAGTCGCGCCTTCAACCCGGTTGTGGGTCGTGGCCAGCGGCGCATTTTGGTCGTAGCTGATTTGTTTGTAAAACTCGTCGTACTGCTCTTGCGTGATGTCTTTTTTGGCACGCGTCCACAACGCCGCGGCCTGGTTAACGGTTTCCCACTCGCCCGTCTTGGCCATACCGCCAGGTTGGCGTCCGCCTTCAGGATCTGTAGGCGAGATCAATTCACCGTCTTTCCACTCTTCTTTTTCCATCAAAATGGGCAGCGAAATGTGGTCTGAGTATTTGTTGATCACGCCTTTGAGTTTGTAAGCGTTCAAATAATCTTGTGCGTCGTCCTTCAGATGCAGCGTGATGGACGTACCACGCTCGGCGCGCTCAATCTGCGCGACTTCAAATTCGCCCGTGCCCTCACTGGCCCACCGCACGCCCTGTGCTGCTGGCAAGCCCGCACGGCGGCTTTCAACCGTGATACGGTCGGCGACGATAAAGCCTGAATAAAAACCCACACCAAACTGGCCAATCAATTGCGAGTCATTTTTCTGGTCGCCCGACATGTTGGCCACAAAGTCACGCGTGCCGCTTTTGGCAATCGTGCCCAGGTTGTCAATCGCTTCCTGCTCTGACAGGCCAATGCCGTTGTCAGTAATGGTCAGGGTTTTGGCATCCTTGTCAAAGCTGATACGTACTTTTAAATCGGGGTCGGACTCCAATAAAGCCGCATTATTGAGCGACTCAAAACGCAGCTTGTCGCAAGCATCAGAAGCATTGGACACCAGCTCGCGCAGGAAAATTTCAGGATTGGAATACAGCGAATGCGTGACCAACTTGAGCAGTTGAGCTACTTCGGCCTGGAAGGCCATAGTTTGCGATGGATTTGCTGCGTCCTTAGCTCCAGCTGGTTTTACGTGATGGGTGGTTTCGGGGTTAGACATGTGACTTAGTTCCTGTTTTATGCTTATTCGCACGGGCCAAAAAAGCGATGCAGATTGTAAATTCGGGCTTTGCGCAACAAATTCAAGTGTAAGTTACCGCTTATCGGTTCTCGGTGTCCACCAGTCATCACCGCTTGACCTTCGTTGTGACATTTGCCGCAAGAAGTTAAAAACTTCCAGCAACTTGTTGATTCTGTGCACTTTTCCCTTGCCGGCATCAACACCGTTCTTTAAAGTGACGATTTGGGAAAGTTAATCATTTTGCTTAGCTGATTGAAATCTGAACGTTTGAACTTTATTTAGGAAACTCATCATGAAGAAACTTGCACTGTTGGCCGCCGTGGCCGCACTGACTGCTGTACCAATGCTGTCCCATGCTGCTTCGGCACCTGCACCGTTCACAGTCACCGTCAAATTCACGCCGTCTTGTGTCGTTACCTCAGCCACTGGTGTGATTGACTTTGGTACATACACGGCATTCGCAGGTCCGATCACTTCGACAGGTGTGAGCGTACCGGTCGCATTAAGTTGCTCGCGCGGCATTGGCGCCAACGCAACAGCTGCCTACGGCGAAACCGGCGCGTCAGGTGTGCTCTCACCTGCAAACTTACGGTACACACTTTCAGACCCAACTAAAAGCTTTGGAGTTGGAAGCCCCGCGACAGGCATCGCGGGTGGCGATATTGGTACCCCCGACACAATTACGTTTAAATTTAGTGGCACCTTACTCCAACAAGCCGGTTCAGGTCCGTCGGCTTCGCCCCCAATCGGAGGTTCTGAAGCACGCACCTTGATCATTTCGTTTTAACCAAAGGGCTAGAGCGCTGCCGCCTGCGTTGCAGTGCGGTGGCAGTGTTGTTGAAAGCGCTCCGATGCTCACGGTAATTTGCTAAGCAGAAACGCCTGCTTCCGTATGCCAAGCTTGGTAAACCGTTGAAAACTTTAAACTGGACGCCCAACGTGACCTTGACAAGCCCTTACCGCACGGCGTACCCCCGCAGATTGAGCGCACCGTGCTTGCTAGCGCTGATTTTTGGTATGCTGGGCCAACTGCCAATCGTCGCAATTGCCGGCCAGTTCTCGGTCAGCCCGGTGCGCATCTTCGTCACACCCAAAGACCGCACCACAGCGGTAACCGTCACCAACGAAGGCGACGTGGAGCTGGTAATGCAGGCCGATGCTTACGCGTGGCGACAAACTGCTGCTGGCGAAGAGGTGTTAACGCTGACCGAAGATGTGGTGGTGTCGCCCCCTATTTTGAAGTTAGCACCACGCGGCAAGCAAGTGGTCAGGCTGGCGGTGCTAGCGCCGGCACAGCCCGGGAAGCAGCAAACATTTCGGCTGATCGTGCGCGAAATACCTGAGGTCAAACCACCCGAGCCGGGAGCGCAACTGCGGATTGCAGTGGCGTTTTCGATGCCTATTTTTGTCACGCAACCAGGCGCGGCCGCTAACTTGGTCTGCGACCTCAAACAACTAACAGTTAGCGTTGCACAAGCCAACTGCCAAAACAACGGCACAGCCTATGTGCAAGCCACTGAGGTCAAGCTGGTCACGACCAATACCTTAGCAGGTGATGAAGTCTTAGCCAGCGACAACACCGCGGTCTACTTGCTACCAGGCACCCAACGTGTGTTTAACTTGAAGCGCACTGGGGGCACTAGCCCTGCAGCAGGTAAGCAGCTTCGTTTGCTGGTGACCAAAGACGACCAGTCTGTTCAGTCGTTTGATGTGCAGCCAAGCAACTGAGTCGGCGTTGTAACGATGAATGCCGTGCGTTTAGCGACATGAGATCAGGCCTATCAAACCCGGCTGTGACCTCACTTAGCCGAACTGCTGCATTGCTGGTGTGCACTGCAGCCATGGCAGCCGGCGCGCAAACTTTACAGCGCCAACCCGCACAGCCGCTCGAAATACGCAGGCCGCTAGCAGTGACTGTTAACGGTGCCAACGCCGGCGACTGGCTTTTAATAGAACGCGACGGCGTTTTGTATGCCCCGCAAGCAGCGTTTACCCAATGGAGAGTGACGCCGACGCAGGGAGCCGAAAGCATTGACGTTCGGGGTCAGGTTTACTTTGCGCTGTACAGCGTGTCGGGGTTTCAGTCACGGCTTGACTCATCAACACAAACGCTGGCGCTGACGTTTTTACCCAGTGCTTTTGCGCTCACCCGCTTGCAAGAAGACCTGCAAAGGCAAGTGCCGGTTGGCACCGTTTTGCCCAGCGTTTTCTTTAACTATGACCTGAATTTGGCCGTTAATTCGCCAAGTGGCGGGGCTACCAGCCGAAACCTTGGCGCGCTCACAGAACTTGGCTGGTCAACCGGTGCCGGGGTTCTGACCAACACCGCAGTGGGCCGCAACTTGATGGCCAATGGCATTGACAACACGACCGCCAGCTGGACGCGGCTGGAGACAACGTTTACTAAAAATTTTGCGGAAGACCGGCGTACTTTGCGCTTGGGAGACAGCAGCACGCGCAGCTCGCTGCTGGGCCGCACAACATACTTCGGCGGCGTGCAGTTTGGCAGCAACTTTGCGCTTAGCCCCAGCTTCATCAGCCAGCCGTTGCCCACGGTGTCTGGGGTGTCGTCGGCACCGTCCACCGTTGAGCTGTATGTGAACAATGTATTGCGCCAAGTGTCTGAAGTGCCCGCCGGGCCGTTCAGCTTGACGCGCTTGCCCACCTTCACCGGCAGTGGTGAAGCGCGCTTGGTGGTGCGGGACCTGCTGGGCCGTGAGACGGTTGCAACGCAGGCTTTTTTTAGCAACTCTCAGTTGCTGGCCAGTGGCCTGAGCGACTGGGGCGTGGAAGCCGGCGCACTGCGGCGCGACTTGGGCACGCTCAGCAACTCCTATGGCGACCGCTTTGCCAGCGGAACGTACAAGCAAGGCATCAGCAACGCACTAACGGTTGAAGCCCGGGCTGAACTGACGCGTCATTTACGAGCTGCCAGCCTGGGCGCTATTGGTGTGCTGCCCGGCCAGGTGTTGGGCCGCGCAGCGGTGATGGGCAGCACCAGCGACAGCGCTGGCAAGGGTACGCAGTGGCTGCTAGGCGCTGAATATGCGCGCGAACGGTTCAACACTAACCTGCAAATACAACGCGCCACGCATGATTTTAGGCAGCTAGGGCAAGACGCGCTCATACTGCCGATTCGTGAGCAAATCGCAGGCAGCATGTCGTTTAGTCACACGGCTCGCAGCTCGGTCAGCGCGGGAATTGCATTGGTCAAGCGCTTTGACGCGCCACAGGTGGCAACATTGACTTTGGGCTACAACACGCGCATTTTTGAGCGCGGAAACTTGCAAATTTCGCTTGGCAGGGTCAGTGTTTCAGATGTGCGGCAGGCTTATTCACTGGGGTTTACAGCTATATTCCCGTTTGAAAAAACAGTGGTCACCACAACCGGCATCGACCGCAGCAACAACCAAACCAGCGGCTACATCAGCGCCAGCAACATCACGCAGAACTTGGGCGACCTTGGCTGGCGTGTCCTGGCCGGGCACAACGCCAGCGGTAACCGCGCAGAAGCAGGCTTGAACTACGCGGCCCCGTTTGCCACACTAACCGGTGACGTCAGCCAGGCGCCCGGCCAGAGCGCCGCCCGCGCGGGCATCAGCGGCACGCTGCTGGCCGCAGACGGCAGTTTGTTTGCCAGCCAACGTATCAATGAAAGCTTTGCGCTGGTAGACGT
>JANYED010000148.1 GCA_025363315.1 Polaromonas sp. | reverse complement strand
TGCTGAAGCTGGTGGGCATGAACCCGGTGGTGGTTCACGGTGGTGGGCCGCAGATTGAAGCAGCTTTAAACCGGCTGGGTAAAAAGGGCGAATTTATTCAGGGCATGCGGGTGACGGATGACGAGACGATGGAAGTCGTTGAATGGGTGCTGGCGGGCCAGGTGCAGCAAGACATTGTGGGGCTCATCAACCAAGCGGGCGGCAAAGCTGTGGGCTTGACGGGGCGCGACGGTGGCTTGATTCGTGCGCAAAAGCTCAAGATGGCGGACAACAAAGACCCTGGCAAAGAGCACGATGTGGGCTTTGTGGGCGACATCATCAGCATTGACCCGAGTGTGGTCAAGGCGCTGCAAGACGATGCGTTTATTCCAGTTATCAGCCCGATTGGGTTTGGCGCTGACAACGAGAGCTACAACATCAACGCCGATGTGGTGGCGGGCAAGCTGGCCATTGTGCTGAAGGCTGAAAAGCTGGTGTTGCTGACCAACACGCCCGGCGTGCTCGACAAGGCGGGCAATTTGCTCACTGACCTGACCGCGCGCGAGATTGACGAGCTGTTTGCCGACGGCACCATTTCAGGCGGCATGCTGCCCAAAATCGCTGGCGCGCTTGACGCCGCCAAAAGCGGCGTGAACTCAGTCCACATCATCGACGGCCGGGTGCCACACGCCATGTTGCTCGAGATTTTGACCGAGCAGGCTTTTGGCACGATGATCCGGTCGCATTGATCGATTTCTGACATCGGGCTGTCAATCAGGCTGACGCAGGTGTTATCCCGCATCCGCTCGGCTCCGCTGCGCATCTATGCTCAAAGCTTATGCGACTCCTGTTAGTTGAAGACGACGTGATGGTTGCCAGCGGTATCAAGCTGGGGCTGTGTGACGCGGGCTATGCGGTCGATTGGGTCGGCAGCGCCGAGCGGGCTGAAGAGGTGCTGCAAACAGAAACTTTTGACGCCGCAGTCATCGACATTGGCCTGCCCAAAATGGATGGCTTGGCTCTGACCCGCAGCATTCGCCGCAACGGCATCACCATGCCGGTGTTGATACTGACCGCCCGAGACGCGCTGCAAGACCGCGTGCAGGGGCTCGATGGTGGGGCTGATGCCTACATGGTCAAACCTTTTGAGCTGCCCGAAATGCTGGCGCGTTTGCGTGCGCTGCTGCGGCGCTCACAGGCTGCGACCAGTGCGACCTTGAGCTTTGGTGCGCTCGAGTTGGACTCAGCTAACCGCCAGGCACGAGCCAACGGCCAGCTGATAGAGCTTGGGCCGCGTGAATGGACGGTGATGGAGTATTTGCTCATCAACGCGCCCAAGCCCGCCAGCAAAGACAAGCTGCTGCAAGCCTTGACCGGCTGGGACAAGGAAATCACGCCCAACGCGATTGAGGTCTACATCTCGCGCCTTCGCAGCAAGTTGGAGCCGCATGGTATTGCGGTGCGGTCAATACGCGGCTTTGGTTATCGGCTTGAAATCGCAGGGGCAGCGTCAGCATTAGGTTCAAGCAGCGGGGCGCAATGATTGTTGCCATGCGCTCGGGCTTGCAGCGCCGCCTGCTGTTGCTGTTGCTGCTGCCATTGGGCCTATTTGCGCTGGTCAGTATTTACTTTGACTACCAGACGGCGGGCAGCGTCGCCCTTCAAAAAGACCAGCAGCTGCTGCGCCTCATACCGCTCCTGGCTGATTCAGTCTTGTCGCCCGGCACAACCGAAGGCGCGGCGCCTGTTTTGCTGTTGGCGCCGGAGATTGAAGGTTTTGTAAAAGACAAAAAACGCTTTGCAGGGTTTCGCATTTCAGATTCTGCAGGCGGCTTTTTGGCGGGCGAGTCGTGGGTGGGCAGCGTGCTGCCCGCCACGCGCGAACCTGAATTTCACAGCATTGAAGACAACGGCATCACCTACCGCATCGCCGCCCAGCGGGTCGAGACCGCCGCGGGCGAGCTGATCGTGCAACTGGCCGATGGTTCAGACGCGCGCCAACAGTGGGTGCGCTCGATCTGGGTCAAGGTGTTGTTGCCCAACCTGGCGCTGGTGCTGGCCGCCGGATTCGCGGTTAACTGGGCCGTGACCCGGGCGCTCAAACCTTTGAACGAGCTGACTGATGCCGTTGAGCGCCGCAGTCCACGCGACCTGAGCGCGATTGACCCCTTGAGTACGCCCGCCGAGGTGCAGCCGCTGGTTGCCGCGCTGAATCGGCTGTTCGGCTTGGTCAATGCCCAGGCCGAGGGGCAGCGCCGTTTTGTGGCAGACGCAGCGCATCAGCTTCGCACGCCGTTGGCGGGCCTACAGGCGCAGGTCGAGGCCTGGGCGCAGGCGGCCCGTGCTGCGCAGGGCAACAGCACAGAAGGCAAAAGTACAGAAGGCAAAACCAAGGACGCCACCATCACCCTGGCTGCCGACAAAATCATCAAGCTGCGCAGCGCCACTCGGCGCACGTCGCAGCTGGCCAACCAGTTGCTTGCCCTATCGCGTGCTGATGCCTTGCATGTTGCTGCCCAGCCCATGCAACCGGTGGACTTGAAAGACTTGTGCGAGTCGATGCTGGCCCTGCACTTGGACGCCGCCACCCACAAGCGCATTGATTTGGGGCTGGAGGCCGAACCCGCGCAAGCCAAAGGCCACGAATGGCTGCTGCGCGAGCTGCTGGGTAATCTGATCGACAACGCCGTCAAGTACACCCCTGCCGGAGGCTCAGTCACGATACGCTGCGGCACGGTGGCAAGCCCGCCCGGTGACGTTTTTCTGGAAGTAGTGGACAGCGGCCCCGGCATCGTGCTTGAGGAGCGCGGCAGGGCGCTAGAGCGCTTTTACCGCGTGCTTGGCACGCAAGGCGAAGGCAATGGCCTGGGCCTGGCGATTGCCGATGAAATTGCCCGAGTGCATAAAACCCAGTTGCTGCTGAGCGATGCACACGACGCTGAACCTGATGCGCGGGGGTTGCGGGTACGCGTTGTGCTGCAGCAGGAAAACCTGCACACCGCCGCGTAAAAAGCATCATGGGCCTGTGAGAGAATCATTTGCACGTGCCCCTAGCTGTTTGACACACCCTTATTTCCCGAATCCCTTATGTCTGATTTAGCCCTTGATGCCGACACCTCACCGCAGGGCTCAGCGGCGCCAGATGCCGCAGCGCGCAAGCGGCCCAAGCCGGGTGAACGCCGGGTGCAAATTTTGCAGGCACTGGCCACCATGCTTGAGCAGCCTGGTGCAGAGCGCATCACCACATCGGCGTTGGCTGGCAAGCTGGACGTGAGTGAAGCCGCGCTGTACCGCCACTTTGCCAGTAAGGCGCAAATGTTTGAAGGCTTGATCGAGTTCATTGAACAAAGTGTTTTTACCCTGGTCAACCAGATCGCCGAACGTGAAGCTGACCCGGCTTTACGCACGCGGCGGCTGGTCACGATGGTGCTGCAGTTCGCCGAGAAAAACCCCGGCATGACCCGCGTCATGGTCGGCGACGCCCTGGTGTTTGAAAACGACCGCCTGCAAGACCGTATGAACCAGTTTTTCGACAAGCTCGAATCAAGCTTGAAACAAAGCCTACGCGACGCAGCCACCGCCAGCGGCGCGGCCACCCCTACGGTCGATGCGCTCGTCAGGGCATCGGTGCTGGTCGCCTTCATCGTGGGGCGTTTGCAGCGCTTTGCCCGCTCAGGTTTCAAGCGGTTGCCGTCTGAGCATCTTGATGCGAGTATGGCGACAATTGTGGGTTGAAGGCAGTTCCAGATTACTATTTATTTAGTAGTTGCTTACCTCGTATCTATTAGGTTTCAGGCTTATCCGAGAGCCAAACCAGGCTCTGAAACGCTTTTTGGTAATCTCGCAAGCTTTAAAAGCGGTTTGACTGAGGTCACAACACATCTTTGACTATAAAATACGCCTGTAAGCCAATGAACACGGGCGCGAGCAGCTCTTGAAAATGTAGCGTTTGAGGCTTCGACGTATCGTAAAATCTAGTTGTCTTGAGAGGCCTCAACTGGCCATTGCACTGTCTGATGCAGTAACCCGAAGCACCATGCAATCGCCTTGATTTTCTTTATAAACGGTGCTGTGAGGAAATTTGGGAATCATCAATTCCCCTGTTCCTTCTACCCGACCAGGCTTGCCCAACTTCGGATGGATTTGTAGTCGGTTTACCGGCTGGATGATTCGAGCTGCCAAGCGGTTTGCCGCACTTGGGTTGTGCAAACCATAGTCGCGCATCAATTCGCGCACCAGTTGGCTGCCATTGCGCACGTGCATGTCTGCCACCTCGTCAAAAGCCTGCTTTAAAGGAGTCGGTATCCGAATGGTGTGCGTACTGCTGTTGGCGGCGTCAAGTGAAGATTTGGTTTTCATGTGTTGCGGCGCAATACACCTAAGCATTTACGCCACGCCTGAAAAATAAGGCTTGTAAAAAACATGGCTTAAAAACAATATAGTGGATGCGCACATGTCTGCGTTAACGCCCTAGCGCGCACGAGCAAAATTTAAAAGCAAACACTACGAGGCCAACCCCCTAATGCAGTTTCATTTAAACGGATTCAGAACCGGCGACCCCAGCCTGGTAGACGCAGCTCCTGCAGCGCAAACACAAAATGCCAACCTGCCCGCACAAGCCGATGTCTTGATCGTCGGCTGCGGCCCTGCGGGCCTAACGCTGGCTGCGCAGTTGGCGGCTTTCCCAGACATCCGTACAGTCATCGTCGAGCAAAAGCCCGGCCCGTTGATGTTGGGGCAAGCAGACGGCGTGGCCTGCCGCACGATGGAGATGTTTGAAGCCTTCGGCTTTGCGCACAAGGTGCTTGAAGAAGCCTATTGGGTCAATGAAACGACCTTCTGGAAGCCCAGTGAGGCGCAGCCCAGCCACATCACCCGCAGCGGCCGCGTACCCGATGTAGAAGAAGGCCTGTCGCACATGCCTCACGTCATTCTTAACCAAGCCCGCGTGCATGACTTTTACCTGGAAAAGATGGAAAAGTCAGCCGCGCGCATGGTGCCGCACTACTCGCGCAAACTGGCGGGGTTGACCCGTGCGCCGGACGGTACGACGGACTACCCCGTCACAGTCCAATTCGAGCGACAAGATGAAGCCAACAAAGGCAAGCTGGAAACCATACGCGCCAAATATGTCGTTGGCTGCGACGGCGCGCGCAGCGGCGTGCGTCAGTTCATGGGCTTGTCGCTCAAGGGCGAATCCGCCAACCATGCCTGGGGCGTGATGGACGTGCTGGTCAACACCGACTTTCCCGACATTCGGTTCAAGTCATTGGTCCAGTCAGCCACCGAAGGCAGCCTGCTCATCATTCCGCGTGAAGGCGGCTACATGGCGCGTGTGTATGTCGAGATGGACAAACTCGCTGCAAACGAACGCGTGGCGGGCCGCAACATCACGCTTGAGCAATTGATTGCCGCAGCACAGCGCATTTTTGCCCCGTACAAGTTCGATGTAAAAGAAGTGCCGTGGTGGTCGGTGTATGAAATTGGCCAGCGCCTGACCGATCGGTTTGACGACCTGAAACCTGAAGAAGTTGCCACCCGCATGCCGCACATCTTCATCGCAGGCGATGCCTGCCACACGCACAGCCCCAAAGCCGGGCAGGGTATGAATGTGTCGATGCAAGACGCCTTCAACATCGGCTGGAAGCTGGCCGCAGTGCTGCAAGGGCGCAGCCCCGCCAGCCTGCTGCACACCTATTCAGCCGAGCGGCAAGCCGTGGCTAAAGAGCTGATCGACTTCGACCGCGAATGGGCCGCCATGCTGAGCGACCGAAGCGCCAACGACACGGCGGCCGTGCAAAAGTACTTTGTGCAGCATGGCCGCTACACGGCAGGCACGGCCACGCATTACAAGCCCGCGCGGTTGACTGGCTCTGGTACGCATCAAGGCCTGGCGACGGGTTTGCAGATCGGCAAGCGCTTGCATTCCGCGCCTGTTGTCCGCTTGGGCGACGGTAAGTTGATGCAGCTGGGCGCATCGTTTTTGGCAGATGGCCGCTGGCGGCTTTTGGCCTTTGCGGGCGCAGGCGACGTGGGCGCAACCGGGTCGCCGATTGCCAAGCTGTGCGAATTCCTGAGCGAGTCACCGTATTCGCCCATCAAGCGTTTCACCGCGGCAGGTTCGGATGTAGATTCGGTGATTGACGTGCGCGCCGTCTTTCAGCAAAGCCATCACACACTGGCCTTGACGGCACTGCCAGAGTTGCTATTCCCGCCTAAAGGTCGCTACGGGCTGAACGACTATGAAAAAGCCTTCTGCACCGTTAGCGACGCGAAGCACAACCAAAACTCAAATATCTTCGACATGCGCGGTATCAATCGTGAACAAGGCTGCGTCGTTGTCGTGCGGCCCGACCAATACATTGCGCAGGTCTTGCCGCTTAGCGACACGGACGCGTTGACGCAATTCTTCGCTGGCTTCATGCTGGATGTCTTGACCCAGCAAGCGCAGCGATAAGTCAATGCTGATCGCCTAGCAGGTTGAATAAGTGATATTTATTCAGTAGCTGCAAGCGCCCGTATCTATTGGTCTACAAGCCGATTGAGTGAATATAAACAGTGCACCTGGTGACCAAGCTCGTTGCGACATTCTTCTGGCGCAGGTTGGCGTATGCGGTTTCGGTCGAGTCAGCGTGGACAACCCGCAGCGCAACAATTGTCGGCTTTCGAGGAAACAGCAAGGTCGGCATGCGCCTTCGTCGTTCACCAGATGGTCAATGGCGTGTCGGTGGGATCAACCAGCCGGCAGTGGCGGGTTGCATCGACATCGAGCCAGGTCTGGTCAGATGCCAATCAAATTCCTACTGCTATTAATACAGAAGCTAGTCGCGCCCGAATTCATTGGGCTACAGGCACATTAGACTCCTGGAAGTGCGAAAACGACCAAAACCCCAGTTCTACATCGCCGCACCCACTTTTTTGCCTGCCGCCACAATTTCTTGCCAGGTGTGGTCGTCAACCTCGATACCGTCTCTCTCACGCTTAACGCGGCTCAGGCGCTCCGCATCCCCCGCAATTTGCACGGCGTCGAAGCCCGCGGCGGCTGGGCTTTGCTTGAGCCAGTCGATGAAGGCGACCGCCTCATGGTCAAACGCGGCCTGCGTGCCCAGCTTGGCCGGGTCGATCAAAACGGTCAGCATGCTGTTTGACACAGCGCGGCTGCTGGCGTTTTTTTTCGTCGCGGCCTCATGCCAGGTGCCACCGCCGCTTAAAGCGCCGCCCAGCAGCTCGCACGCCACCGCCAGGCCGTAGCCTTTGTGCTCACCAAATGTCATCAACGCGCCCAGCAAGCCGTTCGACTGCGGCACCACCACCACGCCAGGGTTGGTGGTGGGCGCGCCGTGCTCGTCGATCAGCAGGCCGGGTTTGACCTGTTTTCCCTGGTTGTAGGCCACACGCATCTTGCCTTGGGCCACGCCGCTGGTTGCCAGATCTAAAATAAAAGCATCTTGCCCTTTGATGGGGATGCCTATACAAAACGGATTGGTACCAAAGCGGCCGTCGGTACCGCCCCACGGCGCAACGACGGGGCGCGAGATGACGTTGACAAAATGAATCGACACCAGCCCTTCGGCCACCGCCATTTCGGCAAACTGGCCGATGCGCCCGAGGTGGTGGGCGTTGCTAAGTGCCATGATGCAACTGCCGTGAGTTTTGGCGCGCGCCATGCCAAGCGTCATGGCTTGCAGGCCCACCACCTGCCCGTAGCCGCGCTGGCCGTTCAGGCTCAACATCGTGCCAATGTCGAGCAGCGTCGCCACAGGTGCGTTGGGTATCAAGCCGCCTTCCAGCACCGCGTCCACATAGCGCGGCAGCATGCCTACGCCGTGCGAGTCATGCCCGCTCAAGTTGGCCATGACCAGATTGGCCGCGACGGTTTCAGCCTCTGGCCGTGACGAGCCTGTCGCTATTAAAAGCGTAGCTGCTTGCGCCCGTAGATATTCGGGTGTGACGGTTTTTGACATTTACGCTGCCTTTTGTGGGGTTGCACGGTTGAAATTTCTTTCAAAATCCCGCCCGTCCGTTGCCGGTGGTCAATAATCTCATGGTTAGTCAAAAACAAAAAGAGCTCATACCCGATCATGCATCAAGGAGCAACCATGAGACTTCAAGGCAAACAGGCGCTGGTGACAGCCGCTGGGCAAGGCATCGGCAAAGCCAGCGCACTGGCCATGGCGGCAGAGGGCGCGACGGTGTGGGCCACTGACGTCAATGAAAAACTGCTGGCCAGCTACGCGGGTGTGCCCAACATCCATACCGCGGTGCTGGACGTGATGGACAAAGCGGCGATTCAAAAGTTGATCACAGGCCTGACCTCGATTGACGTGCTGTTTAACTGCGCGGGCTTTGTGCACGCCGGTACTGCGCTGGACGCAACCGATGAGCAGTGGGATTTTGCGTTTGATTTGAACGTGCGCTCCCAGTTCTGGCTGATTCAAGCCGCACTGCCCAATATGCTGGCTAATCAAAAAGGCAGCATCATCAACATGGCCAGCGTGGTCAGCATCAAGGGGCTGCCGAATCGTTTTGTGTATGGCGCGTCGAAAGCAGCCATCATTGGCCTGACCAAGAGCGTGGCTGCTGACTTTGTGACGCAGGGCATTCGCTGCAACGCGATTTGCCCCGGCACGGTCGACACGCCGTCGCTGGCCGACCGTATCAATGTTTACGAAGACCCTGTAGAAGCACGCAAAAACTTCATCGCCCGCCAGCCGATGGGCAGGCTGGCGCAGGCGCATGAGATCGCGCCGCTGGTGGTGTTTTTGGCCAGTGACGAATCCGCATTTGTGACCGGGCAGTCGTACAGCATCGACGGCGGCATGACCATTTAAATCAACAAAAGGAGACATCATGAAACTCGTTCGCTATGGCAACCCCGGCAAAGAAAAACCGGGCCTGATTGACGCAGAAGGCAAACTGCGTGACCTGAGCGCGCATATCAAAGACATTGGCCCGGCTCAGCTCAGTGATTCGGCTTTGGCCAAGCTGCGCAAAATCAAGACTGCAACGCTGCCACTCGTCAAAGGTTCGCCGCGAATGGGCTGCCCGGTAATGGGCACGCCCAAGTTTGTGGCCATCGGCCTGAACTACGCCGACCACGCGGCTGAGTCGGGCTTGCCGATTCCCAAAGAGCCGATTGTTTTCATGAAGGCCACCAGCTGCATTCAGGGCCCGAACGATCCCGTCATGTTGCCCAAAGGCTCGGTCAAGACCGACTGGGAGCTGGAACTGGGCGTGGTGATTGGCACACGGGCCCGCTATGTGTCGCAAAAAGACGCATTAAATTATGTCGCGGGCTACTGCACCATGAACGACGTGAGCGAGCGTGAATTTCAAATCGAGCGCGGCGGCACCTGGGACAAGGGCAAGGGTTGCGACACCTTCGGCCCGGTCGGCCCCTGGCTGGTCACGCGCGACGAAGTGCCCAACCCGCAAAAGCTCGCCATGTGGCTGGACGTCAAGCGGGTGCAAACCGGCAACACCAAAACCATGATTTTCAGCGTCGCCAAGATCATCAGCTACGTCAGCCAGTTCATGACGCTGGAGCCTGGCGACTTCATCACCACCGGTACGCCGCCCGGCGTCGGCCTGGGCATGAAGCCGCCAATGTTTTTGAAAAAAGGCGACGTGATGACCTTGTGTATCGAGGGCTTGGGCGAGCAGCGGCAAGCGGTGGTGCCTTTCAAGTTGTAACTGTAGCGCTGCCGTTTACCGTAAATTTACCGTAAATTTGCTATATATTAAATAGCTGCTTGCGCCCGAATTTGTTGGGCTACAGGCCGATTTAACCTCCAAGGCGGGTCAAATCGGCTTTTTTGTGAGCGGCTGATGCCTGGCGGCTGTTTGCCGCATGGCTTCACCGTAATTAGGGTAAACGCTTGTTTTCGTTAGGCGGCTGGCTCTATAGAACGCTGTTTCAGTCAAAACCGGCATTGCAATCTGCAAAAAACGCCAAATTGTTGCAAAATAGAACGACCGTTCGTTTTATTTTGCCTCAACCAATTTG
>JANYED010000182.1 GCA_025363315.1 Polaromonas sp. | reverse complement strand
ACCTGGATTGGCATTTGCGACGGCAATATGCAAGAAGGCAGCTTCAGGTGTGATGCCAATGTGTCGGTGCGCAAACCCGGTGCTGCTTTAGGCACACGGCGAGAGATTAAAAACCTGAACAGCTTCAAGTTCATGCAGCAGGCGATGGACTACGAAGTGCGCTGGCAGATTGAGCAGATTGAAGATGGCCACGCGATTCAGCAGTCCACCGTTTTGTTTGACCCCGACACGGGCGAGACGCGGTCTATGCGCAGCAAGGAAGATGCGGCGGATTACCGATACTTTCCGGACCCGGATTTGCCGCCGCTGATGATTGGGCGGGACTGGGTGGAGAGGACGCGGGCCGAGATGAGTGAGTTGCCGCGTGTGATGGCGGCGCGGTTTGTGATGCAGTACGGCTTGCCTGACTACGATGCAGGACAGTTGACGCAAAGCAAGGCGATGGCTGCGTATTTTGAGGCGGTTGCCGCTGTCAGTAAACAACCCAAGCTGGCGAGTAACTGGGTGATGGGTGAGCTTTCCAAGCGATTGAACAGCGATGAAAAGGCGATTGAATCGTCGACAGTTTCCAGCCTGCAACTTTCACATCTGATTGAACGAATCGCCGACGGTACCATCTCCAACAACGCAGCCAAACAGGTCTTTGACGCGTTATGGACTGGCGAAAACCATGACGTTGACGCCATCATCGAAGCCAAAGGCCTCAAGCAAATGAGCGACTCCAGCGAACTAGAAAAAATCATCGACGACGTACTAGCCGGCAACGCCAAAAACGTCGAAGAGGTCAAAGCAGGCAATGCCAAAGCCATGAACGCACTCGTCGGCCAAGCCATGAAAGCCACCAAAGGCAAGGCCAACCCGGCGCAGGTCAACGAACTGCTGAAGAAGAAAATCGGTTAGATTTTTTCTACAAACACGCTACTGAATCAGGAGCTGCTCGCGCCCGAATTTATTGGCTTTCAGGCGCTTTTGCACCTAAAAAGTGATGGATCAGGGTTTTTTTGGGTTGCTGGCGGGCTCTAGCTGGGCGTCGGCCGTCACGGGCGCAGCGGGCGCCCCCCACAGCGACTTGAGCTTGACGAGCTCACCGTCAAAGCGCTGGTTGATGCGCCGTTTCTCGCCTTCCTGATCGGCCACAAAGCGCTTTTGTCCTGCCACCAAACTGTCGTTTTCTTCCAGTCGCCGCTTGACGGCCAGCGGAGTCTTGCTGGGGGTTTTTTTGTAAAACTCGAGCTCTTGGGCAATGATCGCGCGCTGCTCTGCCAGCTCTTGCGATCTTTTGCTGCTGAGGCGAATCAGCTCTTCAACCTGGTCCAGCGCCAAAACGCGCTCTTTTTCATGTGCCGCGCTATTGGGGTAGCGCGTCAAGAGCGCCCGATCGCGGCGTTTTTCTTCGGCCTGATTCAGTCGCGCTGCAGCCTGCTGCTTTTCTTTTTCTTCCAGCGCGGCGCGCTCTTGCGCTGTGAATGATGGCGGAATGACGCGCCGCACCATGCCGGTGGGCGACACCTCCTGCTGGTTGCGGTCATTGCATTCGCCAATTGGCCGGTCCGCCGTGATCTTGCGGCCCTTGGCATCGATACAGGTGTAAATGCCCTGCCCCACAACGTTGCCGGCCATCAGCATGGCAACGGTGACGGCAGCAAAACGCAAAGTCAGGTTAAACAAGTCAATTTTCTCAATCTACGCCGTAGCGCGCACGGTAAGCCAGCACGGCCTGATGGTGCTCGCCAAGCGACGCACCCCTGTCTGTTGAAAGATAGTCCAGCAAATCTGTCAGGCATGCAATAGCGGTGACCTGCAAACCCAGCATGTTGGTGACATATTGCACTGCACTGTAGTTCACATCAACGCCGTTTTCAATGGCTTTCTCCTGCCGGTCCAGCGCAATGGCCACCGCTTGCGGCGTGGCGCCTGCAGCCCGAATGATGGCAATCGACTCACGCGCGGCTGTACCTGCCGACATCACGTCATCCACAATCAGCACCCGCCCTTTGACGGGCGCGCCAACCAGTGTGCCGCCCTCGCCGTGGTCTTTGGCTTCTTTGCGGTTGTAGGCAAACGGCAAATTACGGCCCAGCCGTGCCAGCTCAATCGCCACCGCCGCCGCCAGCGGAATGCCCTTGTAAGCGGGGCCAAAAATCATGTCGAATTTCAGGCCGGTTGCGGCCTCTTCAGCCAGCAACTGCCGCGCATAAAATTGCGACAAGCGGCCCAGCTTGGCACCGTCGTCAAACAACCCCGCGTTAAAAAAATATGGGCTTATACGCCCGGCTTTGGTTTTAAACTGCCCAAATTCCAGCACGCCAGATTCGATGGCAAACTGTACGAATTCTTGGGCCAGTTGGCCATTTTTTTTACTGTCTTGCCCCGCCATGGAGTCGTCCCTTGTTTAAATTAACCAGCCTGAACCTGAACGGTATCCGCTCTGCTACCAGCAAAGGCCTGGAGGGATGGCTGGCGCAGTACAAACCGGATTGTATTTGCGTACAAGAAGTCAAAGCCCAGGCACCTGACATGCTGGGTAAATTTGAAGAGCTGGCCGGGATGGAAGGCTACTTTCAGTTTGCCGAAAAAAAGGGGTACTCAGGTGTGGGCGTGTACACAAAGCACGAGCCGAGCGACGTGATCATCGGTTACGGCTCCAAAGAATTTGACGCTGAAGGCCGCTACGTGGAATTGCGCTTCGACCGACCCGGGCGCAAACAATTACCAAAGCTGTCGATCATCAGTTCGTACTTTCCCAGCGGCTCGTCTGGGCCCGAGCGGCAGGAAGCCAAGTTTCGCTTTTTGGCGGAGTTTTACCCGCACCTGCTGGCGCTAAAGGAAAGCCGCGACTATGTGCTGTGCGGCGACATCAACATTGCGCATCAAGAAATTGATTTGAAAAACTACAAAGGAAACAAAAAGAACAGCGGCTTTTTGCCAGAAGAACGCGCTTGGATGACGCGGCTTTTATCGGAGGCCGGAAAAGTCGATGTGTACCGGCAACTGCAGCCCACCACCACCGACGCCGCCTACACCTGGTGGAGCAACCGCGGTCAGGCCTACGCCAACAACGTGGGATGGCGGCTTGATTACCACTTGGCTACGCCCGCAGTGGCGGCACTGGCACGTGCCGAGCATATTTATAAAGAGCAAAAGTTTTCAGACCACGCGCCGATGACGGTCGATTACGAGCTCACGCTTTAAGCGCGGTGCGCACCGTCCCTGCCAGCTCAGGGCGCAGACGGCTCTTTTTCTGACAAGTCCGTGCGCTGCTTGCTTGCGCCAGCAAAGTTTTACGGCCGTTATCCTTATGTATGCGAAGTGGCATGCCTTGGCTTACTGAAGCTACAGCGTTTGGCCGTCCCCGGCCGATTCATCAACCGCCAGCCGCACGCGGGCAGGCAAACCAAGGACAGAACATGAATATTTTGATGGTGCTCACCTCGCACGACAAACTTGGCAACACCGGCAAAAAAACCGGCTTCTGGCTGGAAGAATTCGCCGCCCCGTACTATGTTTTCAAAGATGCGGGTGCCAACATGACAGTCATATCCCCAAAAGGTGGCCAGCCGCCACTGGACCCGAGCAGTGACGCCCCTGATACGCAAACAAGTGCCACGCGCCGCTTCAAGGCCGACACCGCTGCGCAGGCGGTGCTCGCCCACACAGGCGAACTCGCGGGCGTATCTGGCGCTGATTTCGACGCGGTGTTTTATCCCGGCGGCCACGGACCGCTTTGGGACTTGGCAGAAGACGCAGACTCCATCAAATTGTTGGAATCGATGGCCGCCGCGGGTAAAACCATCTCCGCCGTGTGCCATGCCCCCGGCGTCTTTAAAAACGTGAAAGCCGCCGATGGCTCACCATTGGTCAAGGGCAAAAAAGTTACCGGCTTTACCAACACGGAAGAAGCCGCAGTCAAGCTCACCGACATCGTGCCGTTTTTAGTCGAGGACATGCTGACAAAAAACGGCGGCCTGTACAGCAAAGGCGCTGACTGGCAATCGTATGTCGTCACAGACGGCAAGCTGATCACCGGTCAAAACCCGGCGTCGTCTGAAGCCGCTGCACACGCCGTTTTAAGCCAGCTTAAAAGCCATGCCTAGCATTGAACCTGCTGCTTTCACGACCTTTATTGCAACCTCTTGACTACAAACCATGGCCTACCAAAGCACCAATCCCTACACTGGCAAGATTGAAAAAACCTTTGACGACATCAGTGGCGCCCAGCTTGAGGAAAAACTGGCCTGCGCTGATGATTGTTTTAAAACCGACTGGCGACACCGCAGCTTTGCCGACCGAAAAGCTATTTTGAAACGTGCGGCAGCCTTGATGCGTGAGCGCTCACAAATGCTTGGCAGACTCATTACTCTGGAAATGGGCAAGTTAATTGCACAAAGCCTGGGTGAGGTTGCGCTGAGCGCTGCAATTCTGGACTACTACGCCGACCATGCAGAGGAGTTTTTAGCGCCTGAAAAGCTCACGACTCCCAAAGGCGAAGCGATGGTGGAAAGCAGCCCGATTGGCGTGCTGTTTGGCGTTGAGCCGTGGAATTTCCCGTACTATCAAATTGCCCGCTTTGCCGCGCCTAACCTGATGGCGGGCAATGTGGTGATGGTCAAGCACGCATCCAGTGTGCCGCAGTGCGCGCTGGCTTTTGAGCAACTCCTGCATGACGCAGGTGCGCCTGCTGGTGCCTACACCAATCTGTTTGTTTCAGAACAGCAAATTGAGACCGTTATTAAAGATCCCCGCATTCGCGCCGTCGCACTTACAGGCAGCGAGGGCGCGGGCGCTATCGTCGCGGCGCAGGCCGGCCAGCAGCTGAAGAAAACGACACTCGAGCTTGGCGGCAGCGACGCATTTATCGTGCTGGAAGATGCCGACCTTGAGAAAGCTGTCAAACACGCGGTGAGTGGTCGCATGGGCAATGCGGGCCAGGCGTGTACGGCGTCCAAACGCTTTATCGTGGTTGATGCGATGGCGGACACTTTTCTGGCGAAATTCCAGGCGGCACTGGCCGACTTTGCGCCGGGCGACCCCATGGACAAAGCCACCACGCTGGCGCCGCTTTCTTCATCTCAAGCGCTCGAAAACTTGCTCAAGCAGATCGACAGCGCCGTCAGCTACGGCGCGCGGCTGGTGATGGGCGGCCAGCGCATCGACGGCCAGACTGGCAACTTCATGCAGCCCACCATCTTGTGCGACATCGACGCCAACAACCCCGCCTACAAAGAAGAGTTTTTCGGTCCCGTGGCCTTGTTCTTTCGCGTCAAGGACGAAGACGCTGCGGTTGCACTGGCCAATGACTCGCCTTTCGGCCTGGGCGGTTCGGTGTTTACCCAAGACATCGAGCGCGGCAAGCGCGTGGCTAGGGGCATCGACACCGGAATGGTGTTCATCAATTCAGGCGCTGTGTCGTCGCCAGAATTGCCGTTTGGCGGCGTCAAAAATTCAGGCTACGGCCGCGAGTTGTCGGGCGCTGGCATCCAGGAATTTGTGAATAAAAAGTTGATTCGGGTGAATTGATTCTGCAGCGGGGCGCCAGTGGCCAAACGCCGCGACCATCTGGAGGCTAGATTCCTGCGTAAATCCATTGCGCCGCCTTCTCCGCAATCATCAAGGTAGGTGAATTGGTATTGCCGCTGGTGATGAGTGGCATGACACCGGCATCGACCACCCGCAGCCCGCGTATTCCGCGCACGCGCAAGTGCGAATCAACGACGGCCGTGGGGTCGTCCTCACAGCCCATTTTGGTGGTGCCTACCGGATGAAAGATAGTGGTGGCTATGTCGCCTGCCAGCTTGGCGAGTTCGTCGTCAGTTTGAAACTGCACACCCGGCTTGAATTCTTCGGGCTGGTATTTGGCCAGCGCGCTTTGGCTGACGATGCGGCGCGTCACGCGCAATGAATCAGCCGCTACTTTTTTGTCTTCAGCTGTACTTAAGTAATTGGGCGCAATGGCGGGCGCGTCTTCAAAGTTTGGGCTTTTGATGTTGACGGTGCCGCGGCTGGTGGGTGCCAGGTTACACACGCTTGCGGTAAACGCATTAAAGCTGTGCAGTGGCTCGCCAAAGGCATCCAGCGACAGCGGCTGCACGTGGTATTGAATGTTGGGGTAGGCTTGGGCCGCATCAGACCGGGTGAACGCACCCAATTGCGACGGCGCCATGCTCATGGGCCCGGTGCGCTTGAGCAAATACTCGAGGCCAATGCGGGCCTTGCCCAGGGTGGTGCTGGCAAGCGTGTTGAGCGTTGAGTTTTTAGCGCCGTTGATTTTGTACACCGAGCGGATTTGCAAATGGTCTTGCAAGTTGGCTCCTACGCCGGGCAGGTCTTGCACCACGGGTATCCCGTGTCGTTGCAGCAGCGCGCCGGGGCCAATGCCTGACAGCTGCAAAATTTGCGGCGAACCGATGGCACCGGCGCACAAAATCACCTCGCCTATCAAGCCGCGCGCCGCGCCTGAATCCCGCGTCGCCATCACGTTGATGCGCTCCAAGCCTGTCCACACCTCTACACCGGTGCAGCGCTGGCTGCCGTCGGGCTGCTTTTCAACAATCACTTTGCAGACCTGGGCCTTGTTCCACATCTCAAAGTTGGGGCGGCCGTAGCAGATGGGGCGCAGAAAGGCTTTGGCGGTGTTCCAGCGCCAGCCGTCTTTTTGATTGACTTCAAAATAGCCCACGCCCTCGTTGCTGCCCCGGTTAAAGTCGTCCGTCGCGGGTATGCCCGCCTGCACAGCGGCATCGGCAAAAGCGTCCAGCACATCCCAACGCAGGCGCTGCTTGTCGACCCGCCATTCACCGCCGGCCTTGTGGTGACGCAGCAGCTTTTGGTACGGCGCCTTCGCGTCTTGCATCAGTTCGGGTGCTGCACCCTGCGCACCATGAAAGGCGTCTGCACCTTTGTAATGATGCTCGTGCAGCTTGAAGTACGGCAAGCTGTTGTCCCATCGCCAGGCCGCGTCGCCCGTCAGTTGCGCCCAATCGTCGTAGTTGTGCGCCTGGCCCCGCATGTAAATCATGCCGTTAATGCTGGACGAGCCGCCCAGTGTTTTTCCGCGCGGGTAGCGTAGCGCACGGCCATTCAGGCCTGCTTCAGGCTCGGTGTTGTACAGCCAGTCGGTGCGCGGGTTCCCAATGCAGTAGAGGTAGCCGACGGGAATGTGAATCCAGTGGTAGTCGTCTTTTTTGCCCGCTTCGATCATCAGCACTTTTTTGGACGCGTCAGCGCTCAGCCGATTTGCCAGCAGGCAGCCGGCCGTGCCGCCGCCCACGATGATGTAGTCAAACGTCTCAGGTGCTGTGGTGTCTTGCATAGAGCTGTATTTTGCACGCGTCGGCCTGGTACCCAGCGAAATTGCCCTTGTAGGACAAGGCCACTCCCCTCCCGCGCGGGGACGCGTATCTGCTCTTTCGCAGTTACCATGCTTTTTTTACATTTATGAACACAGCTGTCCCGCGCATTGAACAACACAAAACGCCCGACGGAATGGCGTGCATGGTGCTGGGCGCATGGACCGCTGCTGACCTGACCAGCCAGTCCGCCTGGCGCGGCGTGCAGGACCAGCTCAAAGCGATGGGCAAGCCGCACGGTGCAAGCTGGAACCTGTTGAAAATTGACCAGCTGGACCACTTGGGCGCACAACTGCTTTGGGAGCAATGGGGCAGTGCATGGCCTGCACACATTGAGATCGCGCCCCCGCAGCGTGCGCTGATTGAAACCATTGAAAAGTTTGCTGCGCCTCCGGCCCAAACGCCCAAACCCGACTGGAAGCGGCCGCTGGCTTTCTTGGACCTACTGGGCGGGCGCGTTCTAGGCATGCTGGACCACATCAAGTCGCTGGTGCGTTTGATCGGGCAGCTCTTGCTGGACATCATCCGGTTGGTCAGGCGTCCACACGAAGGCCCATGGCGCGACCTATCGGGCCACCTGTACCACATTGGCGCGACAGCGCTGCCCATTACCGCGCTGGTTGGGTTTCTGATTGGCGTGGTGCTGGCGTATTTGATTTCGCAGCAGCTCAAGCAGTTTGGGGCTGACGCTTTTATTGTGAACATTCTGGGCATCTCGTTGATACGCGAACTGGGCCCGGTGCTGGCCGCTATTTTGATTGCTGGACGGTCTGGCTCTGCCATCACCGCGCAAATTGGCGTGATGCGCGTCACAGAAGAGCTGGACGCGATGCGCGTGATGGGCATTGCGCGCGGTTTTCGGCTCGTCATGCCGCGTGCGCTGGCGCTCGCTGTGGTGATGCCGCTCATCAGTGTGTGGACGACGATTGCGGCGCTGCTTGGCGGCATGCTGGCGGCCAATGCGGCGATGGGCATCACGCCGGCGTTTTTCATCACGGCGCTGCCCGCAGCAGTAGACATTGCCAACCTGACGCTGGCAACGTCCAAGTCGGTGGTGTTTGGCTTGCTGATTGCGCTGGTCGGCTGCCACTTTGGCCTGCGTGTCAAACCTAATACCGAAAGCCTGGGACAGGGCACCACGTCATCGGTGGTGACGTCAATCACCGTGGTGATTTTGGTCGATGCATTGTTTGCGGTGCTCTTCAAAAACGTAGGCATCTAGCACATGATAGAACCCGTCGTTGAAATCAAAAAGCTGTGGACCGTTTTTAAAAACGGCGACAAGGAGTCGGTCATTCACAAAGACCTAGAGATGACCATTGAGCGCGGCGAGGTGTTGTCGCTGGTCGGTGGCTCGGGCACCGGCAAAACGGTGCTGCTCAGGCAGATTCTGGGGCTTGAACACCCAACGCGGGGCGACATCACGGTGCTCGGCAAACCCGCAGCCGAGCTGGGCGCGCGCGGTGCTGCCAGCCGGGTGGGCATGCTGTTTCAGCAGGGCGCGCTGTTCTCGGCTTTTACGGTGCTTGAGAACATTGCCTTTCCTCTGCGCGAGCTCAAGGTGCTGCCACCGAATGTCGTCCGCGAGGCCGCGATGGTCAAGCTGCAAATGGTTGGCCTCACGCCCGATGCAGCCGACAAGATGCCAAGCGATTTGTCAGGCGGCATGGTCAAGCGCGTAGCGCTGGCCAGAGCATTGATCATGGATCCACCCTTGCTGTTGCTGGACGAGCCCACCGCCGGGCTGGACCCTGAAAGCTCCGACAGCTTTTGCACGCTGCTGCGCGCGTTGCACCACGACATGGCGCTGACGGTGGTGATGGTGACGCACGACCTGGACACGCTGTTTGAGTTGAGCACCCGCATTGCGGTGCTGGCCGACCAAAAAGTCATCATTTGTGATGTGCCCAAGGAAGTGGTGGCGTTTACACATCCTTTTATTCATGAATTTTTCTTAGGGCCGCGGGGCCAGCGCGCGATGGAGCTGCTGCGCGAATATCCGTTTACTGTTTAGATTAGAGACAAGGGGTTTGAACGATGGAAAACAAAGCACACGCCATTACTGCAGGCGCATTTGTCCTGGTGATCTCTGCCCTGCTGGCCCTGCTGGCGGTTTGGCTGACGCGCGACAAAACCACGCGCGACATGTATGAAATGTCCACCAGCGAGATTATTTCTGGCCTGCAGCCGCAAGCCGCTGTCAACTTTCGCGGGGTACCGGTGGGCAAGGTCGAGTTCATCGGCTTTGACAGCAAGATCAAGGGTAACGTGTTGGTCCGCGTGTCGATTGATCGCGCCGCGCCGGTAACGCAATCGGTCTTTGCCACCGTCGCCTCGCAAGGCGTGACGGGACTGGGCTTTATCCAGCTGGACGACACCGGCGCGTCCAATGAGCGCCTGGTGGTCAACGACGAAAATCCGCCGCGCATACCTTTACAAACTGGCGGATTGGACAAACTGCTCAAGCAGAGCGAAGTCATCTTCAAGCAGGTGGAACAAGCCAGCAACCAGCTGAACAAGCTGCTGTCAGACGACAGCCAGAAAGTCATCACCGGGGCTGTGACGCAGCTGGGGGAGGCAGCGAGCAGCGTTGGTAAATTGTCCGTCAACATGAGCAGCATTCTTGATGCGCAGCTCGGCCCCGACAAAGTCAACATCCCCAGACTTGTCAAGAATATGGACGCCACCCTGACGTCTGCTAAAACCGCAGTCGATGAAGTCAGCGTCACGGCCAAGCGCCTGAATGAAAAAGGCGGCCCCATCGACAAGCTGGCCGAAGGCGGCGCGGCATTGGCGTCTGGCGCTGAAAGCTTCAGTGCAGGCACGCTGCCAAAACTGGGCGAGGTAGCTGATGAAACGGCACGCACCATGCGGCAGTTGCGCCGCACCGTGAGCGCAGTGGACGACAACCCGCAGTCCCTTATTTTTGGCAACGGCCCACCAACGGCTGGCCCTGGTGAGCCAGGGTTTTCGACCAACGGAGCAAAAAAATGACACTGCACGCAACGGCTGTTTATGACTGCACTGAACGTTATATTACTCCTAAATCAGGAGCTGATTGCGCCCGTATCTATTGGGCTGTAGCCATATTTGTCTCGCTATGTGTGCTGCTGCCCGGCTGCTCGGCTTTGCCGGACAAGCCGGTGCGCGCCAGCCTGTATGACTTTGGACCCGGTGACCTGACGGCCCAGCCCGCCACGCGCCAAGCGCCGTTGCCAGCAATTGCCATCGACGACATCTCCACGCCCGGCGGTGCGCTTGAAAATATGGGCGTGCTGTACCGCTTGGCCTACCAGGACGCGCAGCTGCTGCGCCCCTACACGTTGGCGCGCTGGTCCATGCCGCCCGCGCAGCTGGTGCATCAGCGGTTCAAAAGCGCGCTCGGCCAGCGCCGCAGCGTGTTTGCTGCAGGCGACAGTGTGGCGCTAAACCGCAACCAAAACGCAGCATTGCCACCCGTGCTGCGGCTCGAACTCGAAGAATTCAGCCACGTGTTTACCGCACCAGACGCCAGCATGGGCCTGATCCGGCTGCGTGCCACCTTGCTTGAGATCACCCCTTCAGGCGAAAAACTCATCGCCCAGCGCAGCGTGACCGTGCAGCGGCCAGCGGCCACGCTTGACGCACCCGGAGGGGTGCGCGCGCTGGCCGCAGCCACTGATGCCGCCATTGAGCAGATTGACGAATGGTTGCAACAAAGCACCGCCCGCTAACAGCCGCCAGCGTGCACTGACACATGAAAACGCTCGAAGAACAACTTCACACCGCTGGGCTGACGATCACCGGCCACTGCAACCACCTGAGCCGCTACAGCGCGGACCTGACGAAAAGCTCACCCCTGCTGAGCGACATGACCCCAGCTGAAGTGGACCTGCTGGGCCAGTCGATGCTGCTGGTCAGTGCCAAACCCGGCCAGGCGTTGATCCGTGAGGGCGAGGTGGGCGAATGGATGCTGTTGCTGCTGAGCGGCACGGTGGATGTGACCAAACAGGTCGAGCAGACAGCGCAAGACGGTGAGAAAAGCACCACCACATCGCGCATCGCCGTGATCAAGAGCGGCGCATCGTTTGGTGAAATGTCGATGCTCGACAGTGAGCCCCGCTACGCCAGCTGCACTGCGATTGAAGCAGTAGAGGCGGGCGTGCTGGGCCGCCGTGAAATAGCGTTGCTGATACGCGACCAGCCGGCAGTCGGCGCCAAGCTGCTCGTCAAAATCACCCAAATGATGGCGCAACGCCTGCGTAACACCAGCAATCACCTGATCAAATTGCTACATAAATAGGAGCTGCTTGCGCCCGTATTGATTGCTTGGATTCAACTCTAAGTGCAACACACAGGTCATTGGATGATAGCCGGGGCGCTATGGTGGTTCAGCAGCAAATTGCGATAGACCTCCAGAGGCGAGTAAGCGTTCAGAGTCTTGCGGGGGCGATTGTTAATCTCATCAGCAATAGCATCGAGTTGGTCTTGGCTGTAGCCAGACAGATCTGTGCCTTTTGGCAAGTATTGGCGCACCAAGCCGTTGGTGTTTTCATTTGTTCCCCGCTGCCACGGGCTGTGGGGATCACAGAAGTAAACAGCGATGTTCGAGTTGGCCGCCAGCTCCTTATGGCGCGCTATCTCGCCGCCCTGATCATGCGTCAGCGACTGACGCATCGGCTGGGCAATCGAGCAAAGCTTTTGCGTAAACGCTTCAAGCACCGTTGCCGCACTGCCCGGCTTGGGGCCGGGCAAATGCACCAGGATCAGCAAACGCGATGAGCGCTCAACCAGCGAGCCCACCGCACTGGCATTGCCTTTACCCTTGATCAGGTCAGACTCCCAGTGCCCCGGAAACAGCCGGTCATGAACCTCCGGCGGTCGGCAATGCACGCTGACCATATCCGTTATCTTGCCCCGGCGCTCCACCCCCCGACTGCGCGGCATGCGCTTGGCCTGGGCACGGCGCATCAGCGCGATCAAGTCTTTGCGCAGCTCTCCCCTAGGCATGGCGTAGATGGCGTTGTAGATGGTTTCGTGAGACACGCGCTGGCCAGACTCGTTGGGATGGTGACGCTGAAGGTAAATGGCGATCTGTTCGGGCGACCACTTTTGCTTGAGCAGCGCGCAGACTTGGGCAAATAAAGCACTGGTGTGCCCCAGTTTAGGCGCTGCGCGGCAGAACACGCGCCGCCGATTGCGGCGCTTTTGGGCAAACGTGCAGCTGTACTTGCCACAAGGGGCG
>JANYED010000158.1 GCA_025363315.1 Polaromonas sp. | reverse complement strand
GCTCAGGGTTGGGATATCGAATTCGGGCAGTTCTATAAATTCATCCAACGTCTTGAGCAGACCGTAAAGGGTATAGGTAAGGTAGGTCTTTCCGGTATTGTTTTCCCCGCAGATAACCGTGAGATCGGCTAGATCAAGCGTGCCCTTGCCGAGCAAATCAAGCTGAAACCGCTGCTGTGCGTTGGACAGGTCGTATTGGCGCGAAACCTGCGTGGTGGCAAGGTCAAACTCGCGCCACGCGCGGGCCTGCTCTAGCACCGAGTCGGTCAGCTTTTTACTGTTTTCAATCTCTGCGGCTTGCCGTTTTTTCGCAATGTCGGCCAGGACGTTGCGAGCGTCTTGCTGTTTTACTGCCGTGTCAGCCTGCGCCAAATAAATGGCGGCTGCGGCGGCTTCCTTGTCATACGCAGCAAGCTGGTCAGCTAGGGCGTCTTGGATCAGCTTGTTTTTGGTGCCGTAGTAGTCGGCGGCGTTGGTGTATTCGAGGTTGTAGTAATACTGCAGATAGCCTTCGCGCGTGGCGAGCTGGGTTTTTTCGGCTGCAATGAAGGCTTCTTGCTCTGCGATCTGGCCCTGCAGCAGCTTTTTGGCGGGGTCATCTGCGGCGGTTTTCACGTCTTTGGGGCGCTCGACAAAGGCCTTGCCGTTTACCGGCGCAGGCAGGCGGGCGCTGGCAATTGATGCGTCACGGCCGTCGTTGCCGGTAGCCATTGCTAGCGCACGATCATTTTTCAGAACTTGGTCAACGATATTTGAGCCTGCCACTTTGACGCGCTTGGCGGCGTCTTCCCAGCCATTCGCCAGCGCATCTTTGGCGCCGGTAAAGTCGCCTTTCATCGCCATGACGCTGGCCGCAGCAACCGCGCCCAAGCCGGTACCGATCACGGCAAACGACGCCATAATGGATTCTTTGACGATGTAGATACCGTCAGCCATCGAGTACACCAGAAACATAACCGACGACACACCCACGCGCGTGGCTTGCACGATGCTGGGCCAGCCCTCTTTAAACAGGTTGGCCATGTCGGTGTACAGGGGCATCACGGCGTCGGCAAAGACCCTTTTAAAACCTTGCTCTGCCAGGTCGTTTTCGCGGCTGAAGTCGCGCATGGCTTGCTGATACTCGGCCACCATCTGTTGCGTGCCGGCTGTGACGCCGAGCTGGTATTCGTCCAACCGCTCTTTGGAGGTTTGCACCTCTGCGCTGGTAACCTTAAGAACTTGCGTGATCTTGTCGTAAGAGCCGATACCGATAGCTGCAGCAGCAGCGTTGCGGTCCCAGCCTTCGGTGTAGCCATCAAGCACGCCCTTGACGTTTTCAATGACTTGACGGCTTTCCAGAAACTTGCCATTCTGGTTTTTGTATTTGACGCCCAGGCGGTCAAGTTCATCACCGTTTTCATGGATTGACTTAGTGACGCCCTCGTAGACCGATTTGTAGTCGCCCTTGTCCACGCCCAGGCGTTTCATGGCCTCATTCAGACCACCCGCTTCAATGGACGAAAGGCGCAGATTTTGTTGCAGGTCAAGCAGTTCTTTGTTGGTGGCAATCAGGCCGTCGATGTTCTCGCTTTTGTAAAACGAGCCATCCATCATAGCGCCGATGGTGCTGATGGCTTTGCTGGCCAAATAGATGGTGGTGAACACCGCTGCCGTGATGCCGGTAAGGATGACCAGCCCTGCAATAACAAGCTTGGCTTCAACGTATTCGATAAATGCGTCAATCGCCGTTTTGCCTGCAGCAGCGCCAGCACCTACGCCCGCACCGACTGCAAAGGCGACTTTTTCGTTCATTGAACGGGTATCAACTTGATCAATGGATTTTGAGACGCCCTGCACAGCCAAAGCTGCTTTTTCGGAGCTGGACACGATGGCGTCGTTGGCGGCTTCCATGTTGCCGCCCATGGAACGGGCAGCGCGCTCCAGGTCGTCAGAGGCGCGCAACAAGTGCAGCCGGAAGTCGTCAACCGAGCCGGAAGACGAACCCATGCCCTGCCGGGCGGCCTGGGCGGCCAAATCCATGCCAGACGTGAAACCACCAATGTCGGCACTGACTTTGATTGAAAGGTTGCCGAGTGCCATGTGTTTACTCTTTTCGTTGTGCTTGGCTGGCCGCTAGGGCTTCAGCCTGAAATATCAAACGCCACTGAGCAGCGGTTTTGCCGTCTACCGTGGGTTCTTCTTTGATAACCTCTGGCGGCACGAACAGCATAAAATCCTTGATGCTGTAAGGCTTTGGCCGCTTTTCGGCAT
>JANYED010000101.1 GCA_025363315.1 Polaromonas sp. | reverse complement strand
GATCTTGCGCGACCTGTCGTCCAGCCCTTGCAGGGCTGTGGCGATGCCATCGGTGGCCAGATTGTCGCGTGCGTGGGCTTCCATCAGCGCGGTGGGTTCCTGGGTCGCGTCCGCCAGGTAGGCAATCGGGCCAAAAGCTTCTTCGCCGTCGTCGCTGGGGCTCGGGTCCAGCAAGACGTCACCGCCCGACATACGCTGCTCCATCTCAATGACTTCTTCACGCTTGACGTTCAGCGTTTTTGCCATCGAACTGATTTGCTCTTCACTCAACGTGTCGCGGTGCGTGGCAACATCGGCATCGTCTTTGTAGCCCTGCTTCATTGAGCGCAGGTTAAAAAACAGCTTGCGCTGGGCCTTGGTCGTAGCGACTTTGACCATGCGCCAGTTCTTCAAAATGTACTCATGCATTTCGGCCTTGATCCAGTGCAGCGCGTAGCTCACGAGCCGCACGCCTTGGTCCGGGTCAAAGCGTTTTACGGCCTTCATCAGGCCAATATTGCCCTCTTGAATCAAATCGCCATGCGGCAGACCGTAGCCCAGGTATTTGCGCGAGGTAGACACCACCAGCCGCAAGTGAGACAGCACCAGCTTTTCTGCCGAGGCCACGTCGTTTGAATCACGCAGGTTGCGCGCAAACGTTTGCTCCTGCTCGAGCGTCAGCATGGGCAGGCGATTGACCGCCGAAATGTAGGCATCCAGGTTGCCCAAAGGCGGCAACAGCGACCACGGGTTGACGTTGGAAACGCCAGCCGAAGCGGTTAAGTTAGGGGTAGCAAGAGCAAACGAAACTGAAGGGGCAGAGGACACAGCAAAACTCCTTTTGGATAACTGTATTCAAGCTAAATATTAGCACTCGGTTGGAGAGAGTGCCAATCATTAGGTTCAATGGCTTTGACAGGGCATGGTTAATAAGTAGAAACCCTAATACGACCCCGGATGCCCGACTGTAGCGCTTTTCGGCTGGCTGTGCCGGCAAGGCGTTGGCGCTGCTGGTTGTAGGTGCGGCGCTTGAATCACCAAGACGCGGCGACAGATAGACAAGCAATAATTATTGCTATGCATTAAATAGCTGCTTGCGCCCGAATTTATTGGCTTTGAGAAGATATCAAGAGTAAGTAAGACAAAAAGCGCCGTCAAACCTTGAAAATCTCCCAATACATTTATAAACCAGTCTACGAGCAAATGAACACGAGCGCGAGCAGCTCCAGTTTTAGGAGCACCGAAAAAGTCGCCAGATCCTCACTCAGGTGCTTTGGGCCGCTGCCTTTTGGCGGGCGTTACCGAAATATCGGTCGACTTTTCAGCCCGCTGAACACTGAGCGGTGCCGCCACGCCGGGCTTGAGGGCCGCCACCGCAGCCAGCAGCTCCGTCACATTGCCCACCGCCTTGCCGTTTACAGCAGTGATCACGTCACCCGGTTTGATGCCGGCTTGCCCCGCTGGGCCGTTTTGCAGCACACCGGTGATGATGACGCCTTCTTTGGTTTTCACGTTGAAGGTTTCCATTAGTTCGGCGTTCAGCTCTTGCGGCTCCACACCTATCCAGCCGCGGGTGACCTGACCGTCTTTGACGATGCTTTCAAGCACCTGCTTGGCCGTGGACACGGGAATGGCAAAGCCAATGCCCATCGACCCGCCGGAGCGCGAATAAATGGCAGTGTTGATGCCCATCAGCGCACCGGTGGTGTCGACCAGCGCGCCGCCTGAATTGCCGGGGTTAATCGCTGCGTCGGTCTGGATAAAGTTTTCAAAGGTGTTGATGCCCAGCCGGTTGCGGCCGAGTGCGCTGACAATGCCGCCCGTCACCGTCTGGCCCACGCCAAACGGGTTGCCAATCGCCAGCACCGGGTCGCCGACTTGCAGCGCATCCGAGTTGCCCAACACAATCACAGGCAACTTGTCGAGCTCGACTTTCAGAATTGCCAGGTCGGTGTCCGGGTCGGTGCCGATCACTTTGGCTTTGGCTTTGCGCGCGTCGGCCAGCACCACTTCAATCTCGTCTGCGCCTTCCACCACGTGGTTGTTGGTCAAAATGTAGCCGCTGGCGCTGATGATGACGCCGCTGCCCAGGCCGCCTTGTGGCTCGCCCTGGCCAGGGTCCTGGTCACCGTAAAAAAACTTGAACCACGGGTCGCCCGAATGCGGGTTTTTGGCAGCAGCTTTGCTGGTGTTGATGCTGACGACTGCTGCCGAGGCAATTTTGGCCGCCGAGCTGAAACTGCCTGCCTGGCTGGCCCCACGCTGCATGGCGGGTGCTTCGAGCACCGCTACGCTGCCCACCGAGGCTGAAAACGGCCGACGCTCAACCCACTGCGGCTTGAGTGTGGCCACCACAAAAAAAGCCGCCACCAAGACCGTGACGGTTTGAGAAAACAAAAGCCAGAATTTGCGCATGGTGTGACGTGTGTGAAATTAACTGAATCTGGGGCTAAATATCGGACTGAATATGGACATGGGGCTGAGCGCCGCAAAACCAATACCGTGTATTTTGCTGTGCATTTTCATTCACGCGGCATAAAACTCAAAAAGCGATAATCCCCAACCGCATATTCACACACCCCGGCCACACCCACAGGAGTCCAGTATGAAAGCCCCCAACGTCCTAGCCACCATCGGCAACACGCCGCACATTCGAATCAATCGCCTGTTTGGCGCGGCCAGTCAAACGCACCACGTTTACATCAAGTCTGAGCGCAGCAACCCCGGCGGGTCGATCAAAGACCGCATTGCGCTGGCGATGGTCGAGGCGGCTGAGGCATCGGGCGTGCTCAAACCCGGCGCGACCATCATCGAGCCAACGTCCGGCAACACCGGCGTCGGGCTGGCAGTGGTGGCGGCTGTCAAAGGCTACAAACTGGTGCTGGTGATGCCTGAAAGCATGAGCATCGAGCGCCGCCGCCTGATGCTGGCTTACGGCGCGAGTTTTGACTTGACCCCGCGCGAAAAAGGCATGAACGGCGCGATTGCCCGGGCCAAAGAGCTGGTGGCGCAAACGCCCGGCGCGTGGATGCCGTCGCAGTTTGACAACCCGGCCAACATTGATGTGCATGTGCGCACCACCGCGCTGGAGATATTGGCCGACTTCCCCAACGGTGTGGACTACTACATTACCGGCGTTGGCACAGGCGGGCACTTGACCGGGGTGGCGCAGGTGCTCAAAGCCAAATTCCCGAACATGAAAGTGTTTGCCGTCGAGCCGTCAGCGTCGCCCGTCATCAGCGGCGGCAAGCCGTCTCCTCATCCGATTCAAGGTATTGGCGCAGGTTTTATTCCGGTCAATTTGCATGTTGATTTGCTCGACGGCGTGATTCAGGTCGAAGGCGACGCCGCCAAAGACTTTGCCCGCCGCAGCGCGTCGGAAGAAGGCCTGCTGGTCGGTATTTCGTCAGGCGCGACGCTGGCGGCGATTGCGCAGAAGTTGCCCGAGATTGCAGCGGGCAGCACGGTGCTGGGCTTTAATTACGACACGGGCGAGCGCTATTTGTCTGTCGAGGGGTTCCTTCCTTGAACAGGGCAGAGCTTCTTGCGGCGTTCAACACGCTGCTGCAAGCCGAGCGCTTCAAAGATTACGGCCCGAACGGCTTACAGGTCGAAGGCAAAGCCGAGGTGCGCAAAATCGTCTCAGGCGTTACCGCCAGCCTTGCGCTGATACAAGCCGCTGTGGCGGCCAATGCCGACGCGATATTCGTGCACCACGGCTTATTCTGGCGTGGCCAAAGCGGAACAGTCACCGGCTGGATGAAGCAACGCCTGGCGCTGCTGCTCAAGCACGACATCAACCTGTACGCCTACCACCTGCCGCTGGACGCTCACCCCGAACTGGGCAACAACGCGCAACTGGGTTTGCAGCTGGGTTTAACCGCCACTTCACGCTTTGGTGATCAAAACCTTGGCTTTTTGGGCGGTAAAGCCGATGGCTGCAGCTTTAGCAGTGCAGTAGAGCTCTCGGAGCACGTCAAAACTGTACTAAATAGGCCTGTAGTCCATATATCACCGGCGCGAGCAGCTCCTAAAACGATAGCAAATATTGCGTGGTGCAGCGGTGGCGCGCAGGGTTATTTTGAAGCCGCTATCGCCGCCGGGGCGGATGCTTTCATTACCGGCGAAATATCTGAACCCCAAGCCCACTATGCTCGCGAGATGAACGTCAGCTTCATCGCCTGCGGCCATCATGCGTCTGAACGCTATGGCGCACCAGCCGTGGCGGCGTATGTGGCGGCTCAGCATGGTCTCGCGCATGAATTTATCGATATTGACAACCCCGCATGACCCAGTCTTCAAATTTGCCTGTCCTCATCACCATGGGCGATGCAGCGGGCATCGGACCTGAAATCATCGCCAAGGTGTACCGAGATTACCCGGCCGATGTTGCAGACTGCGTAGTGGTGGGCGATGTAGCAACGATGCGCCGCGGCGCCGCCATGGTGGCCAGCCCGCTGGCGCTTCCTGTTGCGCAGCTTGACTCGCTCTGCGATACCGTACCGCCCAACTGCATTCCTGTGCTACAAAAATGCGAGCTGCTCGCGCCTGTATCTATTGGGCTGGTGAGTGGTTTGGCAGGTCAAGCGGCGGCAGACTGCATTGTTTGGGCGGCGCGCGCCGTGCTCAACGGCCAAGCCGCCGCGATGGTGACAGCACCCATCCATAAAGAAGCGCTGGCTGCTGCGGGCGGCTGGGCGGCGCAGTTCCCGGGCCACACTGAAATGCTGCAATTTGAAGCGGCAAAGTTTTTAGGCAGATCTGTGCAGGACGTACCCGTACGTATGATGTTGGCCAATGACGAGTTGAAAACCGTGCTGGTCAGCATCCACATGTCGCTGCGCCAAGCCATTGACGCCGTGACGTTTGACAACATTTTGCAAACCCTGCGCATCACACATGCCGCTTTAAGCAAAAGCTTGGGACGCGCGCCACATATTGGCGTGGCGGGGCTGAACCCACACGCAGGCGAGGGCGGTTTGTTCGGCGGCGAGGAGCAAACCATCATCGCGCCAGCCATTGCTGCCGCCCAAGCCGAGCGGATGCACGTCAGCGGCCCTTTTGCACCCGATACGGTGTTTATGCGGGCTCGCCAGACGGCAACAAAAGCCGGTGAGTTCGATGTGGTGGTGGCGATGTACCATGACCAGGGGCTGATACCTGTCAAATACCTGGGGGTAGAGCAGGGCGTCAACGTGACGGTGGGCTTGCCGCTGGTGCGTACCAGTCCGGACCACGGCACCGCGTTTGACATTGCGGGGACCGGCAAGGCAAATGCAGCGAGCTTGGTGGCAGCCATTCGCATGGCCCGGCAGCTGGCGGTTTAAAAAGCTTGTCAAGCGATCAAAATAGGCACAAAAAGAGCTGCAGCCCAATAAAATCGGGCGCAAGCAGCTCTTTTATCAATAGCAACCAGGGTTGCTAGGTGGGTTTTTACTTCTTCAGGTTATCGCGAATCTCACGCAGCAATAACACGTCTTCTGGCGTAGGTGCTGGGGCGGGTGCCGGCTCAGAGTTTTTCAGGCGGTTGATCTGTTTGACCATGATGAAAATGATGAACGCCAAAATCATGAAGTTCACGGCTACCGTGATGAAATTGCCATAAGCCAACACCGGCACGCCGGCTTTTTTCAAGGCGTCAAGCGTAGTGCCCGTGCCGGCAGGAACGGTGCCCAAAATGATAAAAAGGTTTGAAAAATCCAGCTTGCCAAAAATAGCGCCGACCACAGGCATGATCAGGTCGCCCACGATGGAGTCAACAATCTTGCCGAAAGCAGCGCCAATGATCACGCCCACCGCCAGGTCCATCACGTTGCCCTTGACCGCAAATTCCTTGAATTCTTTCATCATGCTCATGCCGTTCTCCTGTTGTTTTGAAATGTTGTCAACAGCAAGCCGTCGTGCTGTCTGGGCGGGATTATGAGGGCGTTTGCGTGGCGCAGTCATTAAAAATAGTTACTTTTCGAACAAAATTGAGCAGCTGGAAAGCCAATGCGAGCAAACTGCACACCGCAGTTGCAAGCGCGGCACTCGGGAATCCACCCGTGCGCTTGAAGCGGACAATCGCCCTCCGCTACAATCTCGGGTAATCCCGCAAATTAATTTAAAAGCTCGTCTCAAGCCAGATCTTGAAGGATTCTCATGACCGAAGTTAGTGTGAATGCGGCGCCACCTGGCGCACCGATGGACAAAGACAAAAGAAACTGGATCATCGGCACTGCTGCCATCGGCGGTGCGGGTGTAGCCTGCGTCGCTGTGCCTTTCGTCAGCACTTTCAGCCCGTCCGAGCGCGCCAAAGCCGCTGGCGCTTCGGTTGAAGTCGATATCTCTGGCATCAAGCCTGGCGAAAAGATCACCGTCGAGTGGCGCGGCAAGCCAGTATGGATCGTCAAACGCACGCCAGCGCAACTTGCAGAACTACCCAAAAACGATGCGCTTTTGGCAGACCCGAAGTCTGCTCGCAAGCCAAGCGAATTGACGCCCGCTTATGCACGAAACGAGAACCGATCCATCAAGCCGGAAATGCTGGTGGTGGTCGGCATTTGCCCGCATCTTGGCTGTTCACCGTCAGACAAATTTGTGCAGGGCGCTCAGGCGTCTTTGCCCGACAACTGGGCCGGAGGCTGGCTCTGCCCGTGTCACGGATCTACTTTTGACCTGGCCGGCCGCGTTTACAAAAACAAGCCCGCACCTGACAATTTAGAAGTCCCGCCGCATATGTACCTTTCAGACACACGGCTGCTGATTGGTGAAGATAAAAAGGCCTGAAATCGAAGGTTTATTGCCCAATAGATCAACGCTTTCAAAAGACCTTGCCGACCGTGCTTTGCAAGTCCTTGCTGATTTTTACCAGTGCCCTGAGTGCTGGTTAACTATCCAGACCTGATTCACGCTAAAGCTAAAATATTCATCCGTACAGGACACACCATGGCTGCCGAATTCAAAGAAGTTTCCCCCAACGCCCCACTAGGCGAAAAAGCACTAACTTGGCTGGACAACCGGTTTCCGGCTAGTAAGTTATACAACGAGCATCTGGGCCAGTACTACGCGCCGAAAAACTTTAATTTTTTCTATATTTTTGGTTCGCTGGCGCTGCTGGTGTTGGTGATTCAAATCACCACCGGCATCTTCTTGACGATGCATTACAAGCCAGACGCCGCCCTGGCCTTTGGTTCAGTCGAGTACATCATGCGCGATGTGCCGTGGGGCTGGCTGATCCGCTACATGCATTCCACTGGCGCATCTGCGTTCTTCATCGTGGTTTACATGCACATGTTCCGCGGCTTGATTTACGGCAGTTACCGAAAGCCGCGTGAGTTGATATGGGTGTTTGGTTGCGCGATTTTCTTGTGCCTGATGGCCGAGGCTTTCATGGGCTACTTGTTGCCATGGGGCCAGATGAGCTACTGGGGCGCTCAGGTGATCGTCAATTTGTTTGCTGCCATTCCTTTCATCGGCCCCGACCTGGCACTGCTGATTCGCGGCGACTATGTGGTGGGCGACGCTACGCTAAACCGCTTTTTTGCCTTCCATGTGATTGCGGTACCGCTGGTCTTGTTAGGCTTGGTCGCTGCGCACATCATCGCCCTGCACGAAGTCGGCTCAAACAACCCTGACGGTGTTGAGATCAAGGGTCCGAACGCACCTAAAGACGCTGCCGGCCACCCGCTGGACGGCATTCCGTTTCACCCCTACTATACGGTGCATGACATTTTTGCCGTCAGCATGTTTTTGATGGTGTTCACCGCGATCATCTTTTTGGCGCCCGAGTTTGGTGGGTACTTCCTGGAGTACAACAATTTCATTCCGGCTGACCCACTGAAAACACCTGCGCACATTGCGCCAGTCTGGTACTTCACCCCTTACTACTCCATGCTGCGCGCAATCACGGGCGAGTTTATGTACGTGCTGATGGCCAGCGTGGTGGCAGGCGCAGCGGTGATGGTGACGAAAGTTAAAATGCAGGCCATTTTTAAGGCTGTGATTGCTGTGGGCGCGGTAGCGGTCGTGGCTGCCATGTGGGGTTTTGACGCCAAGTTCTGGGGCGTGGTCGTGATGGGCGGCGCCGTTGTTATTTTGTTTGGCCTGCCATGGCTGGACCACAGTGAAGTGAAATCAATTCGCTACCGTCCGAGCTGGAACAAATACCTGTACGGCGCGTTTGTTCTTAATTTCTTTATCCTCGGCTACCTGGGTGTGCAACCACCGTCAGCGATTGGCGAGCGCGTGTCCCAAGTTGGCACCCTGTTTTATTTTGGTTTCTTCTTGCTAATGCCCTGGTGGAGCAAGCTGGGTACGTTTGGCAAAGTGCCAGACCGGATCATTTTTGCGGCCCATTGAGACCAGGGGATTTTGATATGAAAAAATTAATTATTGGTCTGGTGGCGGCTCTGGGTTTGGCCGTGGGCGTGCATGCTAACGAAGGTGGTATGGCGTGGGACAAAGCGCCCAATAAAACCAACGACATGGCTGCCCTGCAAAACGGTGCCAAGATCTTTGTCAACAACTGTCTGAACTGCCACTCAGCCGCTTACATGCGGTTTAACCGCCTCAAAGACATTGGCTTGACCGAGCAGCAGATCAAGGACAACTTACTGTTCACCACAGACAAGGTCGGCGACACCATGAAAGTGGCGATGGACCCCAAGAACGCCAAAGACTGGTTTGGCGGCGTTCCGCCAGACTTGTCGTTGGTTGCCCGGTCGCGTGCAGACTTTGGCAAGGGTTCCGGCGCTGACTACCTGTATACCTACCTGCGCACTTACTACCGCGACGAAACCAAAGCGACCGGCTGGAACAACTTGGCTTACCCGAATGTCGGCATGCCGCACGTGTTGTGGGAACTACAGGGCGAGCGCAAGCCGATTTATGCGGAAGTTGAGCAACACGGCCACAAAGTAGAGGTTTTCAAAGGTTGGGAGCAGATCAAGCCCGGCACGATGACACCACTCCAATTTGACCAAACCATCGGTGATTTGGTCGGCTACTTGCAGTGGATGTCTGAACCTTCACAAAACAACCGCGTTCAGATTGGTGTTTGGGTGTTGATGTTTTTGCTGTTGTTGACGTTTGCCGCGTGGCGGCTGAACGCGGCGTACTGGAAAGACGTCAAGTAAATTTTCTCGCTGGGGCAAGTTCCCGGCACCTTCTGGAGTGGGCACTCAATGTGTGTCCACTCTTTTGCATTTAGGAGTTCCCAGCGATGATGGTTTTATATTCAGGCACCACCTGCCCTTACTCACACCGCTGCCGCTTTGTGCTGTTTGAAAAGGGCATGGACTTTGAAATCCGCGATGTGGATTTGTACAACAAGCCTGAAGATATCAACGTCATGAACCCTTATGGGCAGGTTCCTATTTTGGTTGAGCGAGATCTGATTTTGTATGAGTCCAACATCATCAATGAATACATTGACGAGCGCTTTCCGCATCCGCAACTTATGCCCGGCGACCCGGTTGACCGTGCCCGCGTGCGTTTGTTTTTGCTGAACTTTGAAAAAGAACTGTTTGTGCATGTCAGCACACTCGAATCGCGCGCGTCTAAGGGTAACGACAAGGCGCTTGAAAAAGCGCGTTCACACATCAAAGACCGGCTGACGCAACTCGCGCCTATCTTTTTGAAGAACAAATTCATGCTTGGCGACAACTTTTCGATGCTCGACGTCGCTATTGCACCGCTGCTCTGGCGCCTGGACTACTACGGCATTGATCTGTCTAAAAACGCTGCACCGCTTCTGAAATACGCAGAGCGCATTTTTTCTCGCCCCGCTTACATTGAAGCGCTGACCCCGTCGGAAAAGGTGATGAGAAAATAATCATTCTGATTTTCTGCTTTGATAAATTCACCCGACTCCACCTCGACGCGTCCGTATCTCATACGGGCGCTTTATGAGTGGTGCACTGACAACGGCTTGACACCCTATGTGGCCGTGTCAGTCGATGATTCAGTCCAGGTGCCACGCGAGTACGTGAAGAACAACGAGATCGTCCTGAACATTAGCTTTGACGCAACCTCATCGCTCAAGCTGGGAAATGACTTTATCGAGTTCAAGGCGCGGTTTGCAGGCAGCTCGCGCGACATCATGGTGCCTATCGTGCGCGTTATCGCCATCTATGCTCGTGAAAACGGACAAGGCATGGCGTTTCCAATGGGTACGCAGTCCCAACCCGAAAGCGCATCTTCCGGAGCGTCTGTCCCTGCGTCAATTTCTGCGCCCGCTGTATTGTCGGCAGTCGCCTCGCAGTCACCCGCAGGCAGCGACAGCAAGGTGGTTCAACTCGTGCCAACTGGCGATGGCGACGAGCCGCCCAAGCCGCCTTCTGGCCCACGACCGTCGCTTAAACGTATCAAATAATAAATTGCGCTGCAGCCTTCAAGTAAAATACGTTCGTGCCGATTTAGCTCAGTTGGTAGAGCAACCGCCTTGTAAGCGGTAGGTCGTCAGTTCGATTCCGACAATCGGCACCATTTACTTTCCAAAAATCCAGCGAATTAACGCTTTCGAGCTATTAGTATTTTTAGCCGAATTGAGGTAACCTTCATTCCCTGCGCGTTGAGGCTGGCTAGCAGCAGCGGCATGAGTTGGCGTAGTTTTGCAGCTGCCGCATTTGATGTAAGCAGCAAGCACCAAATGCTGCCGTCAATGGGGCCCGCCTGAACAGATGACCGTAATGCTTCCGGTATGAGCGGTCGAACGGTATTTAAATAAGCGGTTGACTCTTTTACCAGGTCTGCCAGCGCCCCTAAAGTTGGTGAATTCTTGACGGCTTTTGAAATCGGTATGGCCTGCTGCGTCGGGGCAGCTGACAGGGGACGGTAGTGTGGATTCACAGCGCATGAAAAGGTTGACGGATGCATTTGATTATCACGGACGCATGGCTCGCTAAAAGTCAGGCCATTTATTTAAGCGGCACGCGCCTGCTGGTTGCTGGTTTTGTGGCGTCCTTTATCTTGATGGTGGTAGCCGCTGGTCTTTACCACTGGGTATTTTTGAAGGGCGCGCGTGAAGGCTGGCCCGTCGTGGGCACTTTGGTCAGGCTGGTAGTGAAGGACGAGGCCGAGCAGCGAGACCGATTCATGCGGGAAAACCTTGACCTGATGGCCAAGCGTCTGGGAGAGATGCAAGCCAAGATGATGCAACTTGAAGCTCTGGGCGAACGCGTCTCTGGCTTGGCAGGCGTCAGCCCGGCAGATTTCAAGTCACCTGTCGGAAGCGGTGGGGCGCTGGTAGGTAGCCGCCCGCTGAGCATGCAAGAACTGCAGGCCACCTTGGCTGATCTTGACAAAATCACCGATCAGCGGGTGGACTTGATGACGCTCATGGAGTCGCGCCTGTTTGACCAAAAAATTAAAAAGCTGATGGTGCCAACGCAGCAGCCAGTCGTTGGCAGCACATTGGGTTCGGCCTTCGGCTGGCGCATTGATCCTGTGAACGGGCATTCTGCGCTGCACACTGGGCTTGATTTTCCAGCCTCCCAAGGCACGCCCATCGTGGCTGCAGCTGGCGGCATTGTGGTCACGCAGGAGTACCACGCCGCTTACGGCAACATGGTGGAAATAGATCATGGCAATGATCTGATCACGCGATACGCCCATGCTTCCAAAGTGGCGGTCAAAAAAGGCGATCTTGTCAAGCGCGGCCAAAAAATCGCTGAGGTGGGGTCCACAGGTCGTTCTACCGGCTCGCATTTGCATTTTGAAGTGCTGGTGCAGAGCGTATTTCAGGACCCGCAAAAATTTCTCCTTGCAGGGCAAAACCTTCCGGTCATCACCGGGCAGGCGTCACGCGCGAAGTAGCCTCTGCCAAATGTAAAATGCTGGAGCTATGGCTGGTTGAACTTCACCAGCGCGCCCTCAGCTTCAATCAGCAATTATTTAAGGAATTCAAGCCGCGCCTTTCAGCTCAGGGAAGTTGAAGCGTCGGCTCTGCATGTATGGCATCAAATTTCCTGACCAAAATCTTCGGCAGCCGTAATGACAGGTTGCTCAAAACTTATCGCAAAACGATTACGCAAATCAATTCGCTGGAGCCGCAATATGAAAAACTGGATGACCACCAGCTGCGCGCCAAAACAGAAGAATTCAAAACGCGTATTGCAGGTGGTGAAATCCTCGACGAACTTTTGGCCGAAGCCTTCGCAGTGGTGCGCGAAGGCAGCAAGCGCGCGATGAAAATGCGCCACTTTGACGTTCAAATGCTCGGCGGCATGTCTCTGCACAATGGCAAAATTTCAGAGATGGGTACGGGCGAAGGTAAAACTCTCACATCAACGCTACCGGTTTATCTCAATGCATTGGCCGGAAAAGGCGTGCATGTGGTAACGGTCAACGATTACCTGGCCAATCGCGATGCGCAGTGGATGGGCAAGCTCTATAACTTTTTGGGGCTGACGGTTGGCATTAACCTGCCCAACATGCCGCGTGAAGAAAAGCAGGCCGCATACGCCTGCGACATCACATACGGCACCAACAACGAATTTGGCTTTGACTATTTGCGGGACAACATGGTGTACGAGGTTGCGGACCGCGTGCAGCGCGGCTTGAACTTTGCCATCGTTGATGAAGTTGACTCCATCCTGATTGACGAAGCCCGCACCCCGCTGATCATCAGCGGTCAAGCTGAAGATCACACTGCAATGTATATCGCCATGAACAAGGTGGTGCCCGCGTTGACCAAGCAAGAAGGCGAAGCTGATCCTCGAACGGGTGAGGGCGTTATCAAGGCGGGCGACTTCACGCTGGACGAAAAAACGCATCAGGTTTTTCTGACCGAACAGGGTTATGAGAATGCCGAGGGCATTTTGTTCAACCTCGGTTTGATTCCCGAAGGCTCAACGCTTTATGACCCCGCCAACATTACCCTGGTGCATCATTTGTATGCGGCGCTTCGTGCCAACCACCTCTACCACCGCGACCAGCATTATGTTGTGCAAAATGGTGAAAGCGGCGACAAAGAAATCGTGATTGTGGACGAGTTCACGGGTCGGTTGATGTCGGGGCGACGCTGGAGCGAAGGTTTGCATCAGGCCGTTGAAGCCAAAGAGGACGTGCAGATTCAGGCTGAAAACCAGACCCTGGCATCAATCACTTTCCAAAACTATTTCCGCCTCTACGCCAAGCTTGCCGGCATGACTGGCACAGCCGATACGGAAGCATTTGAATTTTCAGAAATTTACGGACTTGAGACCACCATCATCCCGCCGAACCGCATCAGCAAGCGGGAAGACCAACTCGACCGCGTCTACAAAACCACGCGTGAAAAGTATGAAGCGGCTATCAAGGACATCCGCGAGTGCTATGAACGCGGCCAGCCGGTGTTGGTAGGCACCACGTCCATCGAAAACTCTGAAATCATCGACGAGCTTTTAACCAAAGAAAACCTGCCTCACCAGGTGCTCAACGCCAAGCAACACGCGCGCGAAGCAGACATCGTGGCGCAAGCGGGCCGCACAAAAATGGTCACTATTGCAACCAATATGGCTGGCCGTGGCACGGACATTGTGCTGGGCGGCAGCGTTGAAAAGCGCATAGAGGCTGTCGAGGCCGATGAAGCGCTGGACGATGCGGCGAAGCAAAAAGAAATTGCGCGTTTGCGCGCCGAGTGGACTGCGGAACACGAGCAGGTAAAGTCGCTCGGCGGCTTGCGCATCATTGCGACCGAGCGGCATGAATCTCGCCGTATTGACAATCAGCTGCGCGGCCGTTCTGGCCGCCAGGGTGACAACGGATCGTCGCGTTTTTATTTGAGTCTGGATGACTCATTGATGCGCATCTTTGCAGGCGAGCGCGTCAAGTCCATCATGGACAGGCTGAAGATGCCGGACGGCGAAGCTATTGAGGCCGGCATTGTGTCGCGCAGCATTGAGTCGGCCCAGCGCAAGGTAGAGGCACGCAACTTTGACATTCGCAAACAGCTGCTGGAATACGACGATGTGTCTAACGACCAGCGCAAGGTGATTTACCAGCAGCGCAATGACATCATGGATGCCGTCAGTCTGACCAGCCAGATTGCGTCACTGCGCGAAGGCTGCTTTACCGATTTGACCCGGCAGTATGTGCCTGCTGGTACGGTTGAGGAGCAATGGGACATTGCCGGCCTGGAAAAAGTGCTAGCCAGTGAATGGCAGATCGATCTGCCGTTGGCAAACGACATCGCAAGTGCAGCGGCGGTCACCGACGAAGATATTCTTGAAAAAGTTCTTGCTGCCGCTAACGCTGCGTTTGCTGACAAGCTGGCGCAAATTGGTGAGAAAAACTTTTTGCAATTTGAGCGCATGGTGCTGCTGCAAAGCATTGACACCCACTGGCGTGAACATTTGAGCTCGCTGGATTATTTGCGCCAGGGCATTCACCTGCGTGGCTATGCTCAAAAGCAGCCGAAGCAGGAATACAAGCGTGAGGCCTTCGAGTTGTTTGGCCAGTTGCTGGACAGCGTGAAAAACGAAGTCACCAAAACCCTGATGACGGTAAAAATTCAGTCAACTGAAGAGTTGAACCAGGCCGCCGAGGCCATTGAAAACAGGGGTGAAAACATTGCCAATGTCACCTACACCGCGCCCACAGAGACGGGCGAAGTGGAAGTGCGGCTGGATGAGACCACCGAGCGAGGAGCGCGACCCTTGTCGCAGGATGTGATGCAGCGTACCAGCCGCAACGATCCTTGCCCCTGCGGTTCGGGCAAAAAATTCAAGCAGTGCCACGGCAAGTTGAATTAAGTTCTTCAAGTTTTCTGGATTTTTGGGAGACAAGTGATGCCTGTGAATTTCGTCGCCACGCCCGCGGCTGATTTGTTCCCCGTCCCCGGCGTGCGCTGGGGAATTACTGAAGCAGGCATCCGTAAAGCCAATCGCAAAGACCTCGCGGTGCTTCTTGTGGATGAGGGCGCGTCAGTGGGGGCAGTGTTCACGCAAAACAGATTTTGCGCGGCTCCGGTGCAAATCTGCCGCGAGCACCTGGCCAAAAACAGCGGGCGCAATTTTGGCATCCGAGCCATGGTCATCAACACCGGCAATGCCAATGCGGGCACCGGCCAGGACGGCTTGACCCGAGCCCAGGCCACCTGCATCGCACTAGCGCGTGAGTTGAACGTGTCGCCCGAGCAGATCCTGCCTTTCTCCACGGGTGTGATCATGGAGCCACTGCCATACGACCGCATTGAAGCCGGGTTGCCCGCCGCTATCGACAACGCCAAGCCCGACAACTGGGCTAATGCCGCCGAAGCCATCATGACCACCGATACCGTGGCCAAGGCTTTTTCAAGCCGCATCACAATCGGCGGTGCGCCAATAACCGTTACCGGCATCAGCAAAGGCGCAGGCATGATTTGCCCGAACATGGCGACCATGCTCGGCTTTATGGCGACCGACGCCTGTGTCTCGCAAGCCATCATGGGGCAACTTGCGCATGAGCTGGCTGAAGGGTCGTTCAATCGCGTGACGGTCGATGGCGACACATCGACAAACGACTCGTTTGTGGTGATTGCCAGCAACCAGGCCAAACACCCGCCCATCACATCACTGGACAGCGCTGACGGCAATGCCTTGCGCACCGGCATGATGGGCATTGCGAAACGACTTGCCCAAGCCATCGTGCGCGACGGAGAAGGCGCGACCAAATTTATCACCATCATCGTTGAAGGCGGAAAGACCGGCCAGGAATGCAGCAAAGTGGCCTACGCAATTGCCCATTCGCCGCTGGTGAAGACTGCATTCTTCGCCAGTGACCCTAACCTGGGCCGCATCTTGGCAGCCGTTGGTTACGCAGGCATTGAGGATCTGGACCAGACAAAAATCGACTTGTATCTGGACGATGTCCTAGTTGCTAAAAGCGGCGGCAGACATGTGGACTATGTCGAGGCAGATGGCCAGCGGGTGATGAAGCAAAGCGAGATCACGGTGCGCGTTGTGCTGGGCCGTGGCGATGCGGTTGACACCGTGTGGACATGTGATTTGTCTTACGACTACGTCAAGATCAACGCCGACTATCGAAGCTGAAGAACAATGAATGAACATTTTGAACGCCTGATCGTACGAGCCGAGGCGCTGATCTCGCGCATCGAATCGGTGTTGCCGCAATCGCTGGCTGCGCCCGACTGGTCAGCGTCCATTGCATACCGCTACCGCAGGCGCAGCTCAGGTCACGGCAGCCTGGAGCCTGTCAGGCACATCGGTCACATGGCTTTGCGCGACCTGAAGGAAATTGATGATCAAAAAGAAAAGATCCAGCGCAACACTGAGCAGTTCGTTGAAGGCAAACCCGCCAACAACGTACTTTTGACTGGCTCGCGCGGTACGGGTAAATCATCTCTGATCAAAGCCTGCCTTAACGAATACGCAGCACGCGGCTTGCGCCTCATTGAGGTGGATAAAGCCGACCTGACCGACTTGACTGATATTGTGGATGTGGTCAGTGACCTGCCTGAAAAATTCATTATTTTTTGTGACGACCTGAGCTTTGAAGATGGCGAGCCTGGCTACAAATCGCTCAAGTCCATCCTCGATGGTTCCGTCGCGGCGGCCACGCCCAACGTGCTGATTTACGCCACCAGCAACCGTCGCCACCTGTTGCCTGAATACATGATGGAAAACCTCACCTACACCCACACTGAAGACGGTGAAGTGCACCCCGGAGAGGTGGTGGAAGAAAAAATATCGCTGTCAGAACGATTTGGCTTGTGGGTCAGTTTTTACCCCTTCAGCCAAGACGAATACCTGACCATTGTTTCGCAGTGGTTGTCATCATTTGGGGTGAATGAAGCTGCCGCAGAAGCGGCACGTCCCGCCTCTCTCGTCTGGGCTTTGGAGCGCGGTTCAAGAAGCGGGCGCGTTGCTTATCAGTTCGCCAGAGACTATGCAGGCCGTCAAGCAACCTGATGCGGCGAGCGTCCTGGTAGCTGACAGCGACCGACCGCGTGTAGGCGGGCTTGACCGCAAAGTCGTCGATGTTGCGGTTGGTGTACTGATCAAACCCAATGGTGATTTCCTCCTCACCAGCCGCCCACTTGGCAAGGTGTACCAAGGCTACTGGGAGTTCCCCGGTGGTAAGTTAGAGGCTGGCGAGACGGTTGAGCAAGCCTTGCGCCGTGAGTTGATCGAAGAAATCGGCATCACCATCGGCGTTGTTATCGCCTGGAAAGTCGAGCTCGTGGACTACCCCCACGCATTGGTGCGACTGAACTTTTGCAAGGTATTTGACTGGTCAGGAGAGCTGCAAATGCGCGAAGGGCAAAGCTTTGCATGGCAAAACCTGCCGGTGGGCGTGGCACCTGTGTTGCCCGGCACACTGCCTGTACTGCAGTGGTTTGCCGACGAACGCGGACTTGGGAAAAGTACCGGTCAATTCACTTTGGATGCTACATAATTAATAGCTGCTTGCGCCCGTACCCATTGGCTCTTCGTTAGTTTAGTCCCTAAAAACAGTAAACTCATTCAGGTTGCACGCTGACCCGGTAAAGCGGTCGGGGTCTGCACCGATGCCGACGCTTTGGGCAACTACAGCTTGACGGTGACGGCGCAGCAAATTGCTGCCAGCCTTGGCCCTTACACCATGCAGGTCACAGGCCGCGCACACACCAACGAGGCCACCGGCCAGACTGTGGCCCTGGACACCAAGCTGATGGCCTACATGGGCGATACCGCTGCGTCGGTGAACGGCACGCTGGACCGGCAAGCGTTGCTGGTCTCTGGCGGCGGCGTCAATCAGACCAGCGTTGGGAGTGGTGGCGATGGCTTGGTTGTGGACGATGGGGACGGCGGCCCCTGTGGTCGGGCCTGCTGCTCCCACGCCCACCAGCGCGGCGTCGACCAAAACATTTTCTTCCGATACCTTCAACGTGACGCTGGCGTCGGCGATTCAGCTCGCGCTGGCCCTGAAGCAGCTCGCGCTGGCCCTGAAGCAGCCCCGCGGCCTGAACAACACCAATGCCAAAACTGCGCAAACCACAGTCAACACCGCCCTGGGGCTGAACCTCAATAGCAGCCTGGTGCAAAGCGCGCCGAAAAACGGCAGCGGTACGTTTGACCTTGCCCTGCAAAGCCTGGCCCAGCTGACCAGCACCAAGGGCTTAGCCCGTGCGGTCAATGCAGACCCCACCACCGCTGCCTTCACATACGACTACGGCCAGACGCAAAGCAACCTGTCAGGCCTGCCTGCCAAGTGGATTTTTACGTCGGCTGCGGTGCCCAACGGTCAGCGGCTGACGCTGTTGCCCACAGGCGAGGTCAATTTGCCCAGCCTGGGCTAGATGCGCATTCGCAGCAGCGCTGCGGGCACCCCACAGGTGCTGGCGCCTACCGGTGCGAGGGCGGTGTACAGCTGGCTGGGCCGACGCGTGTTCACCCTGTGCGGGCCGGGCAATACCCTGGTAGGGTCGATGTTTGCGCCCACCGATGATAGGTTCATTCCTAGCGATGCAGGCCACACCTTCCTGGCTGGGGGCGGTTCTCGAAGCGCTACCTTAGGCTGCGGTGCACAGGTCACTTCTGTGGCTTCGGTTGGGCCGCAGCGCCCCGTCGTCACCGCCAGCGCGTTTGTTGTGGGGATGGCGGCTTATTGCATGTTCTGCAACCGGGGGACGCACCACATTTGGCCAGCGATCTCGGGTTGTCCGCCGCTGCCCGCATCCTACCGGCGAGCTTGCCAGGAGGTAACTATCTGCAGTGGGCCGGTGGCCCGTTCAACGCCACCAACAGTTACGAATTCGGGTTTAACTCGGCCGCAGCTGTAACCTTTACGCCAACGCCCACCGCCAATAGCGGTACCGCTGCGCTGAGCATCTCCGTCAACAACCCCGACGGGCGGGTTTTTGTGCGCGGCAATGCCGCCAGCGGCAACCCGTATGTGAGTGGTTTCATCGAGCCGCGAGGCGTTGGCGCCATGCTGTGTGAGCGCGGGCCGAGCGGCCGCTTGCAGGCCGTGGTCGCACTCACCGCAGGGGTAGAAAATGCGTCCATCCAGATCAACGGCGCGCAACTCATAGGTCGCCAGTGGCGCTTTGCGCAAAACTGCGCGCCCGGTGCCGACGGTCTGGGACCCATCACCCAAATCACCCAAATCACCCAGATCACCCAGATCACCCAGATCACCCAAACCACCCTTGCCGCGCAGGGCTGGACCAATAGCTACGCCGGCACCTTGAGCGTCGCGCGAATGACCGCTCTGCTGCTACCCAGCAGCACCAGCGTGCCCGCACAAACGCCGATGGGCATGGCAGGCGACACGGTGTTTTACAGCGCCTTTCGGGTAGGCGCCAGCGGCCTCGTCATGGTTAAACGGGTCATCACCACCAGCGGCACCACCCGCGACATACGCTTGTTTTACACGGTCGACTAGGGCTTTGGCCGTCGGCACTGGGCGCTGTGGGGTCGGTGAGCGTCGCGGGACCGGTTCATTCACACAGCGTCACAAATCCGTCCGCAGCTTCCAGATTTCCGGGAACAGCACCACATCAAGCATTTTGCGAAGGTAGCTGACGCCGCCTGTGCCGCCCGTGCCGCGCTTAAAGCCTATCACGCGTTCGACTGTGGTGACGTGGCGAAAGCGCCAGAGTCTGAATGCGTCCTCCAGGTCTGTCAGCTCTTCGCCGAGTTGGTAGAGGTCAAAGTGCTGTTTGGGGTTGCGATAGGCGACCAGCCAGGCTTGTTCGACTTCATCGCTTTCAACATAAGCTTGAGTCCAATCGCGTTCAAGGTGACTGGCAGGAATCGCCAAGCCTCTGCGAGCCAATAGCCGAAGTGCTTCGTCATACAGCGACGGGGAAACAAAGGCGGCCAGCACTTGCGCCAATAAATCAGGCCGGTGCGCATGCAGCTTGAGCATGGCGGCGTTTTTGTTGCCCAGTGCAAATTCAATGCAGCGGTACTGCGCGCTTTGAAAGCCACTTGAATTGGCCAGGTACGGCCGAATGGCGCTGTACTCAGGCGGTGTCATGGTGGCCAGCACGTCCCAGGCGCGGACGAGCTGCTCCATGATTTTGCTGACGCGCGCCAGTTTTTTAAACGCATCACTCAGCTCGTCTTTGGCCAAATCATCCATCGCGGCACGCAGCTCGTGCAGCATCAGCTTCATCCACAGCTCGCTTGTCTGGTGCTGAATGATGAAGAGCATTTCGTTGTGGTCTGGCGAGCGCGGCTTTTGTGCACCCAGCAGTTCGTCCAGGTGCAGGTAGTCGCCGTAAGTCATGGACTCGCTGAAATCCAGTTGAGCCTTTTCGCTTTGGACCACTTCTAGCGGAGTCATCTCATGTCACCGCGCTTTTTTGATTGAACTCGGGGGTTTTCCATTCGCCTGATTCGAGCACTTGCCGCAGCAGCTCTACCGCGTTCCACACGTCTTCAAAGCCAATGTAAAGCGGAGTAAAGCCAAACCGCAAAATATCCAGATGCATGCCGTCGCCAGAGCCAGCCCGGAAGTCACCAATCACGCCCCGTGCGATAAGTGCTTGCATGATGGCGTATGCGCCTTCAGAACGGGTCAGGCAAACCTGCGAGCCGCGTTCTGCATGTTCTCGCGGCGTAGCCAGTCCGAGGCCGTGACCTGCGCATCGCGCCTCCACCAGCTTGATGAAAAGGTCGGTCAGTTCCAGCGACTTGATGCGAAGTGCAGCCATGCCGCCCAGCGGCTCTGCGGCCAGCACCGTATCCAGCCCGCATTCAAGTGCGATCATGTTCAAGACCGGCTGTGTGCCGCACAGGTAACGGTTGATACCAGCTGCGGGCTGGTAGTCAGGCGTAAAGGCGAATGGCGCGCTGTGGCCCCACCAGCCTGCCAGCGGCTGCCACACATCGCGCGCTGCGTGTTTGGGGTGTACCCAGACAAAAGCCGGTGCGCCGGGGCCGCCGTTCAGGTATTTGTAACCACATCCGACGGCGAAGTCGGCCTGTGCATGGCCCAGGTCAACCGGTACGGCTCCCGCGCTGTGGGCCAGATCCCACACGCACAGCACACCTGCAGCGTGCGCTGTGGCGGTTACGTCTTGCATGTTGAACATGGCGCCAGTTCGGTAGTTGACGTGGGTCAGCATCAGCACAGCAACGTCGGGGGTCAGTGCGGCTGCGACGTGTTGGGCGTCAACCAGCACCAGTTGCAGGCCGCGTTCTTTGCACAGCGCCTCGGCAATGTACAAGTCGGTCGGAAAGTTGCTGCGCTCGCTGACCAGCACTTTGCGCTCGGGTGTGTCGATAGCTGCGATGCTGAGCGCAGTTGCAAGTACCTTGAACAAGTTAATAGAGGTGGTGTCGGTGGCTACCACTTCGCCTGGCCCAGCGCCAATCAGCTGCGCGATTTTGTTGCCCAAACGTTGTGGCATGTCAAACCAGCCTGCACTGTTCCAGGAGCGGATCAGGCCTTGCCCCCACTCTTCGGTGACGGCTTTGGCAACGCGGCTCGCGGCAGTGTTTGGCAGCACACCTAGCGAGTTGCCGTCGAGGTAAATCACGCCTTCTGGCAGTGTGAATTGGTGCCGAAGGTCGCGTAAAGGGTCTTGCGCATCTAGCGTTGTGCAATCTTGCTGGGTGATCATGGTCATTGAATTAACGTTCTTGTAACTCGCGGAGGATGGCCCGCACGGGCGACGCATCGGCACGCATCAGTTTCAGGGGCAGGGCAATCAGTTCGTAATCGCCCTCGGGCACATGGTCGAGCACCAGGCATTCGAGTACCCGCATGTTGTGGGCCAACAATTGGTGGTGGCTCGGCAATGTCTGGCTATCAGCCGGATCAACGCTGGGCGTGTCAATACCAATAAGCGCTACATTTTTAGTAGCTAGCTGCGCAAGTGTTTCGGGCGCTATGGCCGTAAACGATGCCCAAGACTGACTGGCCGTGTGTGCTGTGCGCAGCAGCACGCGCTCCGGCAGGTCAGTCATGGCGTGTGCAATGTGTTCGGGCCTTACCAGTGGGCCACAATCAACGCAGTAAATGACCCGGCATGGGCCCAGGTAGGGTGCCAGGTCAAGCGCGCCCGAGGCCGCGCCGCTGTTTGCATAGTGCAGGGGCGCATCGGCATGCGCGCCAGTATGCGGCGACAGCGTGATACTGTTGACGTTGACCGGGCAGTCAGGTGACAGAGAAAAGTGCAGTCGCTGCGAATACGCCGTATCGCCGGGGAAGACAGCAGCGTGCTCGTCCACGGGCGGTGAAATGTCCCAGATTTTGCGGTCCGGCAGTTGGCTCGAAAACGTCATGCCACAAAGGTAGCACCGCTGAAAAATTCGTGGTGTCGGTTATTTCCAACAGGCAACGAAAATAGTCCGTGACTTCTATGCGGCACAATTTGTAGTCACAACCATCAACGGGACATTCATGACATCAGCCTCAAAAATCGCACTCATCACGGGAGCAGGTTCCGGTATCGGCAAAGCAGTAGCACTGGCTTTTTTGCGTGACGGCTACAGCGTCGTGCTGGCAGGCAGGCGCGCTGACGCTTTGGAGGCGGCGGTTAAAGAATCCGGTTCCAGCAACGCAGTGGCAGCGCCTACGGACGTATGCAGCTCTGAATCAGTTGCCGCGCTGTTCGCCAATATCAAAAATAAGTTTGGGCGAATCGATGTGGTCTTCAACAATGCCGGGATCAGCGGTATTGGTACGGCTTTTGAAGACATCGCTTTTGACACTTGGCAAAACGTGGTCAACACCAATTTGACGGGCTCATTTTTGTGCGCGCAAGCTGCTTTTAAAATGATGAAAGACCAACGCCCGCAGGGCGGCCGTATCATCAACAATGGCTCCATTTCGGCCCACGCACCCCGGCCCAATTCAGCACCCTACACGGCCACCAAACACGCCATCACTGGCTTGACCAAATCGATCTCGCTAGATGGCCGAAAGTACAACATTGCCTGCGGTCAAATTGACATTGGCAACGCGCTGACCGAGCTGTCAGCCAAAATGGCCAAGGGTGTGCCGCAAGCTAACGGCGAAATAGCGATTGAGCCCATGATGGATGCCAAGGAAGTGGCCGCTGCGGTGTTGCACATGGCAGCGCTGCCGCTGTCTACCAACGTGCAGTTTATGACCATCATGGCGACAAACATGCCGTTTGTGGGGCGGGGCTAAAACACGGGGGGCTGTTTTACAAGCGCCCGAGTAAAAGGTATTCCATTAGCGCCTTCTGCACGTGCATCCGGTTTTCGGCCTCGTCCCACACCACTGATTGCGGCCCGTCAATCACCGCAGCGTCAACCTCTTCACCTCGGTGTGCTGGCAGGCAGTGCATGAAAAGAGCGTCTTTCGCAGCTGCAGCCATCAGGTCTTCATCGACGCACCAGTCGATAAACGCTTTGCGGCGTTCTTCGTTTTCGGCCTCAAACCCCATGCTGGTCCACACGTCAGTAGTGACCAAGTGCGCGCCCGCGCAAGCCTGCATTGGGTGATTAAACACCTTGTAGCTTGCCGTGCCGCGCAGGCCTGCCACGTCCTGATCGACCTCATAGCCGCTCGGGGTACTCAGGTGCACGGTAAACCCCAAGATCTCAGCGGCCTGCAACCAGGTGTTGGCCATGTTGTTGCCGTCGCCCACCCAGGCCACCGTTTTGCCCTGGATGCTGCCGCGATGCTCGATGTAGGTGAAGATGTCGGCCAAAATCTGGCATGGGTGAAACTCGTTGGTCAGCCCATTGATAACCGGCACACGTGAATGCTCGGCAAAGCGCTCAATCTTGGTTTGCTCGTAGGTGCGAATCATCACCAGGTCCACCATCCGGCTGATGACTTTGGCGCTGTCTTCAATCGGCTCGGCGCGGCCCAGCTGACTGCCCTCAGTTGTCAGGTTAACCACGGTACCGCCCAGTTGGTACATGCCTGCCTCAAAGCTGACGCGGGTGCGTGTGGATGCTTTTTCAAAAATCATGGCCATGGTGCGGTCTACCAGTGGCTGATGCTTTTCGTAGGCTTTGAACTTCTTTTTGATCAAGGCTGCGCGCTCGAACAAGTATGCGTATTCAGCCGCGTCAAGGTCGCTGAACTGCAAGTAATGTTTGATCGGTGTCTTCATCGAATCAGTCATTCATCACTGATGCTTCTGAAGTGCGGGGAGCGGTTTTTTTATCGTGTAAAAACTGCTTGATCAGCGGCACCAGAATAGCCACCACCTGGTCAGCCTCAGCCGTGGTCATGATGAGCGGCGGAACCAGGCGAATGACGGAATCAGCCGTGACGCTAATCAGCAAGCCTTCATCCGCCGCCTGCTTGAGCAGCTCGCCGCACGGCACGGCCAGCTCAATGCCTAACATCAGCCCGCGCCCGCGAATATTGACCACACCAGCCTGGCCTGACAATTCGCGCTCCAGCGCGGCGCGCAAGTGGCCGCCGGTATTGACGGCGTTGGCAATCAAACCGTCGTCCTCCATGATGCGAATGGTTTCAACGCCCGCCCGCATTGCCAGCGGGTTGCCGCCAAACGTGGTGCCGTGGTTTCCGGGTTTAAAAATAGTAGCGGCTTTGGGCCCGCATACCACCGCGCCAATCGGCACGCCCGAGCCCAAGCCTTTGGCCAGCGGCATCACATCAGGCTTGATGCCTGACCACTGGTGCGCAAACCATTTGCCGGTACGGCCCATGCCGCACTGTACTTCGTCGATCATCAGCAACCAATCGCGCTCGTCGCACAGCGTGCGAACTTCGCGCATGTATTGGTCATTCATCGGGTGCACGCCGCCCTCTCCCTGAATCGCCTCAAAAAACACCGCGGTTACGTTGGGGTTGCCTGCAGTGGCTTTTTTGATGGCTTCAATATCGTTGAGCGGCACGCGAATAAAGCCATCAACCAGCGGGCCAAAACCAGCTTGGACTTTCGGGTTGCCAGTGGCGCTTAGCGTCGCAATGCTACGGCCATGAAAGGCTTTTTCATACACCACGACTTCGGGCCGTTCAATGCCTTTGTCGTGGCCAAACTTGCGCGCAAGTTTTAATGCCGCTTCATTCGCCTCCAGGCCGGTGGAGCAGAAAAAGACGTTCTCTAGCCCAGACAATTCCACCAGCTTTGCGGCT
>JANYED010000087.1 GCA_025363315.1 Polaromonas sp. | reverse complement strand
CCCGACTGGCTATTTCCCGCGGACCCGGCTGTGCGGCGAGAGCTGTTCATGTTGGGTTACCGCAATCTTGCAGCCAGCAGCGTGCTGCGCGTGTTGTTGCCTGCGTTGGTGGCTTGGGGTGTTTGGTTGACGGCGCCTCCCGCATTGCTGGCGATATGGTTTGGCCTGATGGTGGTGCTCAGCCTGGCCGCGTTGCTCACCCTACGCGTGTTTCGCAAGGAGGTCGCGCTCGCGCAGCCAAGCTCTGCCACGCTGAAACGCTGGCAGGTTGTGCACCTGTTCATGCTGGTGGGCGTGGGACTGAGCTGGGGCTGCGCAAGCTTTTTGTTTGTACCCGGTGCGCACATCCACAACCTGGTGCTGGTCACCGCATTTTGCGGCGTGCTGGCAGCCGGTGCGATGACCAGCGGCCCGAGTGACTTTTTTGGCTATCAACTGGCGTCATTGCTGGGCATCGTGGTGGTGATGGCTCAATTGCAAGCCGCCTTTGGTGACCAGGCCGTCGTGCTGCAGGCAACATTTGTGTTGTATTTTGTGGTGCTGTTCATGTCGTCGCGCAACGTCCGGATGATTCTGGTGCAAGCAATTCAATTGCGCCTTGCCAACGCCGCTTTGGCCCAGCAAAACGCCGCCACCGCACTGGTCGCTGAAAAAGCCAACCGCGACAAGTCAGAATTTTTAGCCTCGGCTAGCCACGACTTGCGCCAGCCGGTGCATGCGCTGCTGCTGTTGGTCGAAGCCTATCGCCAACAAACGCCCGGCGCGGCCGACGACCCTTTGTTAAACCACATCGCCAGCGCCGGGCAGTCGATCAACAGCCTTTTTAACGCGCTGATGGAGCTGTCGCGCCTGGAAAGCGGGACTGAAAAACTCGCCCCGACGACGTTTGATCTCAACGACGCCATGGCCAGGGCGCTGAACCGCGTCAAGCTTGATGCCGAACAAAAAGGGCTGGCGCTGCGCAGCCGGGTGGCGCGTGGGCCTGCCGCCGCACCGGTGGGCCTGGCGCTGCACACTGACCGCTTGCTGCTGGAGCGCGTGCTGACCAATTTGTTGTCTAACGCCGTGCGCTACACCCCCGCAGGCGGTGTTTTGCTGGCGTTGCGCCTGGCCCACGGCGGCAAACGCGGAGAATGCGGGCTGTGGCTGGAAGTGTGGGACACAGGCATCGGCATTGACGCCATTGGGCTGACGCGCATTTTTGACCCGTATGTGCAAATCGGCAATGCCGAGCGTGACCGGTCCAAAGGTCTAGGGCTGGGGCTGGCCATTACCGCGCACGCCACCCAATTGCTGGGCCTACAGCTCAGCGTGCATTCGCGGCCCGGGCGCGGCAGCTGTTTTCGCCTGCACGTGCCGGCCGCCATGTGCCGGCCCCATCAGGCCATTGCCGCCCGGCAAGCTGACACGCCCGCTGTAGTAACGGCCCCACGGCTGGCCGGGCGGCGTGTGCTGCTGGTTGAAGATGATGCCATGGTGCTTAACGCGATGCAGGCCTTGCTCACGGGCTGGCAAATGGACCTGCGCTGCGCCAGCCGTGGTGATGTGGCCGCCGCGCTTGGCGCATGCGGGCCAGATTGGGTGCCCGAATGCGTGCTGTGTGACTTTCGGCTGCCGGGCTCGCTGGACGGTGTGGCGCTGCTCGATGTTCTGTTTGAGCACTTTCCCGATGCAGTCGGCATCTTGCAAACTGGCGAGCTGGCGCACAACGTGCAGGCTCAGGCCAGGCAAGCCGGTTACATGGTGCTCTCCAAACCGATTGAGCCGGGTGTGCTGGCGCAGACGCTGGCTGCGGTGCTGGCTGGCCGCAGCTCGACTACCGCTGCGCATCCTGCATGAATCAGGCATGAATCAGGGTGCACACCAGCATGCAAATTTTGATCATTGACGACCATCCCCTGACCTGTCAGGGTTTGTCCGCCTTACTGCTTAGTGTTTACCCGCAGGCTGCGGTGCGCGCCGTCAACACCGCCCACGCCGCGCGCCAGGCGCTGCGGCAAACCCCGCCGACCGACTGGCTGTTTTTAGACATACAACTGAAAGACGACCCCGGCCACAGCCTGTTTGATGAGCTGTGCAGCACGCCCTGGATCAGCCGCACCGTGCTCATGTCGGCCGAGCCCGAGCACCGCCTGATCCACACCGCGCTTGCCAGCGGCGCACGCGGTTTTATCCCCAAAGCGGCAGCGCCTGCGCAGGTACTGGCTGCCTTCGCTGCAATGATCGACGGCGAGTTTTACCTGCCTGCCGACGTGGCCGCGGCGCTGCAGCAACTGGCCGGCCCCGGCACGCTTTTGCACCCGCCGCGTGTGTTATCGCCGCGGCTTAGCCAAGTGCAAGACCTGCTGATGCGCGGCGCGGCAAACAAATTGATCGCCAAAGACCTTGAGCTGTCGGCGCACACGGTGAAGGAATATGTCTCGTCGGTGCTGGCGTTTCACAGCGTGGCCAGCCGCCTGGAGCTGGTGCTGAAGACCAAAGTGAAATGACATGACCGCGATCTCAGCGCATTAAGTACTATGTATTTAATAGCTGCTTGCGCCCGTATTCATTGGGCTAAATGGCCGCATTGGTTAAAACGGGCAAGGTCAAGCAACTGGGACTGTCTGAAGTACGCAGTGCCACGCTGCGCAAACCCCATGCGGCGTGATTTACGCACTCAATCGGCCTGCAGCCCAATGAATACGGGGGCAAGCAGCTATTAAAAATGAGCGAGCAAGCAAGTGGTTAAACGTCACCGCTTTGCAGCACGCCAGCGGTCAGCGCGTTTCGGATGAGCTGCTTTTCATAGTGGCGATTGCGCCGGCCTTTTTTGGCGCCCGAGCGTTTGCCGTTGCGTTTGTCCTGAACAATAGTGCCCAGCTGGCTCAGGTCATTGCCGTCCTGAATGGCGTTGGGCGACGTTCGTTTGGCCATGGGTCAGCGCTCCAGTTTTTGCAGCAAACTCAGTTCAACCAGGCCGCGTTGTGCATGATTTCATCAAAAAACGCGCGCAATGTGCTGGGGCTCATGGTGTACGGGTCAAAGCTCGATGAACGCGAATACTTCAAAAAAATAGCCCGGTTTGCTTCAAGCGATGACAGCGACCCCATGGACCACTGCGTGAAGCTGCGCGACGGGATTTCCGCAAAGTCAAGAATGGCTGGGTCCCGATGACGTGGGTCGGCCAAAATCCGGTGGTAGAGCTGATTGACTGTAGTGCGGTCGCCTTCAAGTTGCTGCAAAAAGATGCCGTTGGCCAGGCACAGTGCGCCCGTCACGCCAGCGCGCGTGTTGTTGCGCTGCGAAGCCGCCAAAATGGCTTTCAAATCGTCGGGCACCAATGTCTTGGACGTGCGGCTGGCGTAGGTGAGTTGTATCAGCATGATGGTTTTCGTTAAGAAAACCATGATTTTGCCAGTTGCGACGCCTGCTGGCTTTGGGAGGGTCTGCTGTGGCGGCAAGTGCGGCTTTAAGCGGCCATAGCGCTTTTAACCAGCAGCCAGATCATCACCGCCAATTGCAGCAGGTTGAGCCCGACGCTGGTGTAGTGCAACACATTGAAGGCTTTCATCTGCTTGCTGTCTTTGGCGGCGTTGATGCGCGGCGTGAGCCAAAAGCAGCTGAAAAAGAAAATCAGCGCGCACGCCGCCAGGCTGATTTGCGCCGCCAGCACACTGTGCAGCGCAGCGGCGATGGCGCTCGTCACGCCCAGAAAGAAAAAATACTTCGGGAAAAACTTGCGCACATAAGCTGCTGACCATTCAGCCGGCAGCACCATAAAAATCGTCGGCGCTACCGCCACAGAGAAAAACAGCATGATGCCGACGTTGGCGGCAGTGATCAGGTCACTTATTTGGGTCAGCATGGCGGCTCGTTGCTTTGTGTGCGGGAAAAAAGGGGCGCGGGTTCACGCAAAGACGTTTGATCAGGCACTCCTTACTAGTGCGCCTGATTTTGGCCCGAAACGCGATGACTTTGACCGCCAGGGGGCAATGCGCAGGTCAGCACCGGTTAGCTTAGCCTTTAGAGGCAATTTGCGCACGGGTCTATTGGCCGAAAGGCCCCTTCGACTGATAAAGTCGCGCCTAAAAATGCCTACGACCCAAATCTCAAACCAAACCCTGTTTTTAGATTGCCGACAACTTGTCCGAGCGCGTACACAGCTAGTGGCGATCGCTCGACAGCTAGCCCATGGATTGCAGTCTGGTCAAGACCAGAATGGCGAATGCGGGATGAAAAAGCATGGCAAAAATCGGGCTGCGGTCTCTCGTAGTTGATTCATGCCGCCGTCGATGTAAAGCTCGGCACCAGCGCTCGTGCCCGGCCATGCCGGGTGGTTTCAAGGAGCGTTGCCCGCTTTTGGGCTGAAAAGGGTCATTTTTAAGCATCAAATCGGCCGTTGACCCAATAGATTCGGGCGCGACCAGCTACTAAATATGTAGCGCCTTTACTGCTCGCTATACCGGTGCTTCCACCCGTCCACCGGGGTGCGTCGCCAGTCTGGCTGGGTCACGACCATGCGTTGGCGCGTGATCGGCAAACGGCCAGCCGCCAAACTGGGTGCGTTGGTAGTCGGCCATGGTTTGCCTGATCTCGGCCTGAGTGTTCATGACAAACGGGCCGTA
>JANYED010000061.1 GCA_025363315.1 Polaromonas sp. | reverse complement strand
ATCTGCGTCGGCCTGGCCCATGTTGCGGCAGGGCATGACGAGCAGTTCATGCATGTAGGGCGCGCCGGTCACGATGGCTTTGGTGCCAGAAATCACAATGCCTTTTGAAGTTCGCTGGACGACGTGAACATAGCTGTCAATATTGGCTTGCTCATGCGGGCGCTTGCTGCGGTCACCTTTGGCATCCGTCATGGCAATGCCAAGCGTCAGGTCCTGGTCCTGCACGCGGTGCAAATAGTTTAAAAAGCGTGCGGTGTTCTCGGTGGTGCCGCGTGCGTCGTCAATCCGGGCGCTGACCTGGCCAATCGCATTGAGCGCGTCGTGCGTCAGGTAGCGCTGGGCGCAACCGGTTTCCTGGCACACCAGGCGCACCGCTTCCAGCTTGTTGAGCAAATCGCCGCTGCTGGTGTTGATGTGGCTCAAGCGGTTAACGGTTTTGCCGCTGGTGTGCTGCACAGCCGTCATGATGGGCGCGTATTTCGGTTTCAACGCGTAGTCATAGGTCAATGCAATCGCATTGATGCCGGGACCAAAGCCCCGCTCGTCGGCAACGCTGTCAATCTGCTGGCCATCTAAAAAAACGCGCGGTTTGTAGCGGCGAAGCGAATCACGAAAGTCGTTGCCAGACATCAGGGTGGCGGTGGGGGCGGGTGCGTTCATGGAAAGTCTCCTGATCAAAACAGCATGCAACTGGCAACGTCCTAGTTTGCCATTTTTTACGCCGGCACGGTTACACGCAGTGGGTGTCAAAATCGGGCGAGCTTTTTATAAAAACTTGAAGGATTTGTCATGTTGCTAGATGCCGATGATTCTCAGCTTGTGCTGGTCGACTACCAGACCCGCCTGATGCCAGCGATTTTTGAGAGTGAGATGGTCATTGCTAACGCGGTGCGGCTGGCGCGCATGGCGCAGGCGCTGCAAGTGCCCGTGTGGGGTACCGAGCAAACGCCTGACAAGCTCGGCCCCAACGTCGACGCGGTGCGTATTGCCATTGAAGCGGCAGGCGGCAGAACGTTGGTTAAAACCCATTTCAGTGCCGTAGCCGATGGCCTTGCCGACTGGCTGCGCCCGCCCGCGCGCAAGTCTGTGCAAAGCGATCAGGCTCGAAGTAACGCCCGCAGCCTGCCCAAGCACTTGCAACGACCGCAGCCAGAAGAAGAAACCGGCCCCAACACCATCGTCATCGCAGGCTGTGAAGCGCATGTGTGCTTGATGCAAACCGCGCTTGATTTGTTAGAGGAAGAGTTTGAAGTCTGGGTGGTGACCGATGCCTGCAGCTCACGCAGCGAACGCAACCGCGACGCTGCGTTTGACCGCCTTGCTGGAAATGGTGCAGAGCTGGTGACCACTGAGATGGTGGCGTTTGAGTGGCTCAGAACGGCTGAGCATCCAGTGTTTAAAGAGGTGCTGGGCTGGGTGAAATAAGCTGCGGTAAGCTGCATTTATCAATCGGAGAAAAGTATGACCCTGACTATGACGCTAACTACAGCGCTAACTACAGCGCTAATGACGACTCTCACGACTCTCACGACGCTCGCGACGCCGCTAAAAAAACTGATTTGTTTGGCCGTTTTGGGGTTGCTGGCGTTGTCTGCCAACGCACAAATGCCCGCGCCTGTAGAAGGCAGTTACCTGCTTAAAAACTTCCGATTCCATACAGGTGATGTTTTGCCCGAGCTGCGGATGAACTACACCACGGTGGGCGCTGCTAGCGGTGAGCCTGTGCTGATTTTGCACGGCACAACAGGCTCGGGCTTGGGGATGCTGGCACCGGCTTTCGGCGGCGAGCTGTTTGGACCGGGGCAGGCGCTCGACGCCAGTCGCTACTACCTTATCTTGCCGGATTCGATCGGTACAGGCAAATCAGCAAAGCCATCCGATGGCATGCGTGCGGCATTTCCCAAATACAACTACGACGATTCGGTTGAAGCACAGTACCGGCTGGTGACGGAGCACCTGGGTGTCAAGCACTTGCGGCTTGTGATCGGCAACTCGATGGGCGGCATGCAAACCTGGTTGTGGGGTGAAAAATACCCTGACTTTATGGATGCCCTGGTACCCATGGCGTCACAGCCGACTGAAATGTCCAGCCGCAACTGGATGCTGCGCCGACTGGTGATTGACTCTATCCGCAACGACCCGCAATGGAACAACGGCAATTACACTAAGCAGCCACCCAGTCTGCAATTCGCGTCGGTGTTTTTCGGGGTAGCGACGCTGGGCGGCAGCCAGGCGCTGTACAAAGCGGCGCCAACGCGTGAAAAAGCGGACCAGCTGCTGGACAGGCGTTTGATGGCGCCGTTTGCTGGCGACGCCAACGACCATCTGTACCAATGGGACTCATCGCGTGACTACAACCCATCACCGGCACTCGAGAAGATTCAGGCGGCCTTGTTGGCCATCAACTCGGCCGACGATGAACGCAACCCGCCTGAAACGGGAATCATGGACAGAGAAATGAAACGCGTCAAAAACGGCCGCTACTTTCTGATCCCAGGCAGTGAAGACACCGCAGGACACGGCACCACGGCGCAAGCCAGGTTCTGGAAGCAGGAGCTGGCCAAGCTTGTGCAAAATGCACCACGCAGATAGCTTGCTTAAAGAAAAGGCCAGCATTTGCGGTAAGCGGTTGCTATTCATTAAATAGCTGGTCGCGCCCGAATTCATTGGTCTACAGGCTAATTTGTTCCCTATAACGACAAATAAGTCTTTTATGTGCCTTTCGAGCGCGTTTCGGGTGCGGGTTGCCGCATCGGTATGTTTGCTGGAGTGTCATGAGGTTCCCTTGCGACCTTTTCATGCCTAAAAATGGCTGTAGGCCAATAGGTTCGGGTGCAAGCAGCTCTGTATTCAATAGCAATGGCCATCGTGCGCGCTAACCCTCAACTGCCACGTCAGACTGCAGCAAGTGCTTCTGCCCACAATCTGGTCGTTCTGGATTCAGTTTCAAGTTTTTTGAACATCGCCCGACGGAGACAACCATGCCAAAAGCCCACACGAGCTACGCCGAGTTTTACAAGCAGTCGATTGACCAGCCTGACGCTTTCTGGGCCGAACAAGCCAAGCTGATCGACTGGTTTGAACCGTTTACCAGAGTCTGCAACGACGACAAGCCGCCTTTTGTTCACTGGTTTGAAGGAGGCAAAACCAATCTCTGTCACAACGCGGTTGACCGCCACCTGGCCACGCGCGGCGAGCAGGCGGCGCTAATTTATGTGTCGAGTGAAACGGGTGTCGAGAAGACCTACAGCTTTGGGCAACTGCATCTGGAAGTGCAGCGCATGGCCGCCAGCCTGAAAGCCATGGGCGTGGGACGCGGCGACAGAGTGTTGATCTACATGCCCATGATTGCCGAGGCGGCGTTTGCCATGCTGGCCTGCGCGCGCATCGGCGCAATTCATTGCGTGGTGTTTGGCGGCTTTGCCAGTGGCTCGCTGGCGTCGCGCATTGACGACGCATTGCCCAAAGTGATTGTGAGCGCCGATGCAGGCTCGCGCAGCGGCAAAGTGACGGCGTACAAGCCGCTGCTCGATGAGGCCATTCGCCTGTCAAGCCACAAACCTGAAGCGGTACTGCTGGTTGACCGCGGTTTGGCCGCAATGGACATGACACCGGGCCGCGACCTGCGCTGGAGCGACCTGCGCGCCAAGTACATGCATGCTGTGGTAGCTTGTGAGGCGCTGGATTCCACCGCAATCAGCTACACCATCTACACCAGCGGCACGACTGGGAAACCCAAAGGCGTGCAGCGTGACACCGGCGGCTACGCGGTGGCGCTGGCGGCCAGCATGCGGCATATTTTTGACTGCAACGCGGGAGAAACCTACTTTTCAACCAGCGACATTGGCTGGGTTGTCGGCCACAGCTACATCATTTATGGCCCGCTGATTGCCGGCATGGCCACCATCATGTACGAAGGCTTGCCGACGCACGGCATGGACGGCCAGCCCAATGGCGGCATCTGGTGGAGTCTGGTTGAAAAGTACAAGGTCACGGCGATGTTCAGCGCGCCCACAGCGGTGCGGGTACTTAAAAAACAAGACCCGGCGCTGCTCAAAAAATACGACCTCAGCAGCCTGCGCGCTCTATATCTGGCAGGCGAGCCGCTGGACGAGCCGACAGCCCGCTGGATCAGCGACGGTTTGAACGTACCCATCATCGACAATTACTGGCAAACCGAGACGGGCTGGCCGCTGATCACCATCGCTAATGGCGTTGAGAAGAAGCCAAGCAAATTCGGCAGCCCGGGCATCCCCATGTATGGCTACCGCGTGAAAATCGTGAACGAATTAACCGGCGACGAACTCACCGGGCCAAATGAAAAAGGTGTGGTCGTGATTGAAGGCCCAACACCGCCCGGCTTTATGCAAACCATCTGGCAAGACGACGCGCGCTTCGTCAACACCTACTGGAAGTCTGTGCCGGGCAAGATGGTGTACAGCACCTTCGATTGGGGCATTCGCGATGAAGACGGTTACTACTTTATTTTGGGTCGGACTGATGATGTGATTAACGTCGCTGGCCACCGCCTGGGGACGCGCGAGATTGAAGAGAGTATTTCGGGCCACGTATCTGTGGCCGAGGTGGCCGTGGTGGGCGTGGCCGATGCACTCAAAGGCCAGGTGGCGATGGCGTTTGTGGTGCCTAGAGATTCCAGCGTGTTGGGTGACCGCGCCGCAGCTATGAAGCTGGAAGGCGAGATCATGAAGCGGGTGGATGGCGACTTGGGCGCGGTGGCGCGCCCGTCGCGTGTGCGCTTTGTATCAGCGCTGCCCAAAACTCGCAGCGGCAAGCTGCTGCGCCGCGCCATTCAGGCCGTGTGCGAGGGCCGCGACGCGGGTGACTTGACAACGCTGGACGACCCGGCGGCTTTGCAGCAGATACGCGAGCGGCTGCTGAGCTGAATTGCTTCAGCGAAACAAAATTGTTATAACTTTGTATCAAATCAGGGTTTCTACCTGGCGACCTGTCGGGCCACTAACGTAGCATTTAAATTGAGTCAACTGTAAGCTACCACAATCCAATGGCTATAAAAAGGAAATCACGATGACCACAAAACTCAATGTGAACGGCCGCGCCGTCACTGTCACGGCTGAAGCCGATACCCCGCTGTTGTGGGTGATACGCGATGAGCTGGGAATGACGGGGACCAAATTTGGCTGCGGCGCCGCTCTGTGCGGCGCCTGCACCGTGCATCTGGACGGCAAGCCCGTGCGGTCGTGCCAGACGCCCTTGTCGGTTGCTGCGGGCAAAAAGGTGTCGACGATTGAAAGCCTATCCAACAACAACTCGCACCCGCTGCAGGTGGCCTGGATCAAGCATGACGTGCCGCAGTGCGGTTACTGTCAGTCGGGCCAGCTGATGAGCGCCGCGGCATTGCTCAGCAGCAACAAGAACCCTAGCGATGCGGACATTGACACCGCCATGAGCGGCAACATCTGCCGATGCGGTACCTACCCTCGTATCAAGGCTGCTATCAAAGATGCAGCATCCAGCATGCGCAAAGCATAAGGAGAACCAGCATGAACACGACCAATTTGAATCGCCGCAGTTTTTTGAAAACATCGTCTACCGTCACAGGCGGGCTGATGATGGGCATCAGCCTTGGTATACCCATGGCCACGCAAGCCGCTGGCATGCTCTACACACCCAATGCCTGGGTGCATATTTCTGACAGCAACGTCATCACGATTTTGTCGGCCCGCTCTGAGATGGGGCAAGGCGTTTACACGTCGATGCCAATGCTGGTGGCTGAAGAGCTCAATGTGTCGCTTAGCCAGATCAAGGTAGCCATTGCCCCACCCGGCAAGGCGTACACCAACGCGCTGCTGGGCGCGCAAATCACTGGTGGGTCAACGTCGGTGCGCGACGGTTGGGAAAAGCTGCGCATCGCTGGCGCGCAGGTGCGCACCATGTTGATTTCTGCCGCCGCCGCCAAATGGGATGTGGATGCGGCTACCCTGACCGCCAAAGACGGCATGGTGATTGGTGCTAATGGCAAAAAAGCCACCTATGGGTCGCTGGCAGAAGCCGCGTCCAAATTGCCAGTGCCTGAGAAAGTCGCATTGAAAGACCCGAAAGACTTCACCATCGTCGGCAAGGCTACCAAGCGACTCGACACACCGTCCAAAGTCAATGGCACGGCCGAGTTTGGTATCGACGTCAAGCTGCCTGGCATGGTGTACGCCAGCCTTGAACAGTGCCCGGTGATTGGCGGCAAGGTCAAAAGCTTTGACGCCAGCAAAGCCAAGGCCATGCCTGGCGTGGTGGACGTGGTGCAAATCCCCGACGGCGTGGCGGTGGTGGCCAACAGCTACTGGCGCGCCGTACAGGCGCGCAAGGCTTTGAGCGTGGTGTGGGACGAAGGCGCTGGCGCCGGCATCAGCCACACCGGCATGCTGGACGGAATTCGCAAAGCGGCAGATACCGGCAAGCAAATTCCGCTGGTGCCCGCCAAGGGTGACACGGCAGCCGCCATGAAAGGCGCCACCAAAACCGTCACGGCTGAATATGTGTCGCCCCTGCTGGCGCATGCCACCCTGGAGCCGCAAAACTTTACCGCTAGCTACAGCGGCGGCAAGTGCCTGCTGATTGGTCCCACACAGTTTCAGCAGGGCGCTGAAGGCAATGTGGCTGCGGCTTTGGGCATCAAGCCTGAAGACATCACGCTGCAAACCACGTTTCTGGGCGGCGGTTTTGGCCGACGGCTGGAAGTTGACTTTATTGTGCAAGCGGCGCAAATCTCCAAAGCGGTGGGCAAACCTGTCAAGCTGCTGTGGAGCCGCGAGGACGACACCACGCATGACTTTTATCGCCCCATGGCACTGAACCAGTTGTCAGCCGCGCTGGGTGCAGACGGAAAGCCGACGGCGGTTGACTTCAAGGTCACATCGCAGTCGGTCACGCAGCGCGCCTTTGGCTTGCCTAAAGACACGCTGGATGCCTTTATGGCCGAGGCGGGTGTAATGCCGTATGAGATTGCCAACAGCAAGCACAACATGGTCATTCATGACAGTGGTTTGCGTGTGGGCTACTGGCGTTCGGTCAGTCATGCGCCCAACGCGTTTGCGAACGAAAGCTTTGTTGATGAGATGGCGTTTGCTGCCGGCAAAGACCCGTATGCCTACCGCATGTCGCTGCTTGAAAAACAGCCCCGCTACGCCAATGTGCTCAAAATGGTCGCTGAAAAATCTGGCTGGTCAACCCCTGCACCCGCGGGCCGCTTCAGGGGCATCGCGTTGATGGAAGGTTACGACACCTACATGGCAGAGGTTGCTGAAATTTCTGTCAAAGACAAGCAGATTACGGTGCATAAAGTAACGGTAGTGGCTGATCTGGGCCGCATGGTCAACCCCGACACGGTTCACGCGCAAATCCAGTCCAGCGTTGTATTTGGCTTGTCGGCAGCGCTGAACAACCAGATCACCCTGGACAAGGGCCGCGTTCAGCAAACCAATTTTGGTGACTACCCGGTGTTGCGCATGAGCGAAGCCCCCGTGATCGACATCACGCTGGTACCGAGTACTGAAAAGCCCGGCGGTATTGGCGAGCCTGCTACTGCACTGATAGCACCGGCAGTGGCCAATGCGCTGTTTGCTGCCACTGGCAAGCGAATACGCAACCTGCCGCTGCACGAGAATTTGGCCAAGGCCTGACGCCGCACGGCTGCCCTTTCAAGCACCTGCCCATAAGCCCTGGCCCGCCGCGTGGTGTGCCAGGGCTTTTTTATTTGCTTGCTTTATAAGACCACAGGCGGTGCGGTCAAGCGGCATCGGGCAAAATCGCGGGCAGGGTTTAAACGAGGCGCCAACGCCCGCTTGGCATTTGTTGTTTGAAGGAGTCCACCATGGAACGTCGAGATTTTTTAAATCGTACCGGAGCTGCCGCAGTCGCAATGGCTGCTACCGGCTTGCCTGCTGCTTACGCTCAAACTGCTATGGTCAACGCCCCCGGCTGGAACAAAGCGGCGTTTGAAACCAAATCGCTACTTGACGCCGCCAAGGCCATGGGGGCCATCAGTGCGCCGGTTGAAAGTAGAGACCTGGTGCTGCGCGCGCCTGAAATTGCTGAAAATGGCAACGTGGTGCGGGTCGGTGCGCAAAGCAATATTGCAGGTACCACGCAAATCGCTTTTGTGGTCGAAAAAAACCCCAGCGCGCTGGCGGCCGACTTTGACATCATGGCCGGTACGGACGCAAACGTCGAAACCAACATCAAGATGGGCCAGTCGTCCAATGTGTATGCACTGGCCAAGGCGGGTGACAAGTATTACTATGCCGTCAAAGAAGTCAAAGTCACACTCGGCGGCTGCGGCGGCTGATCAATGTCGATACCGAAGATCAGGAAAACAACATGTCAGATCCGATGAGAATCCGGGCCCAGGCCCAAGGCGACAAAACCACCGTCCGTGTGCTGGTCAGTCACGAGATGGAAAGCGGCCAGCGCAAAGACGCTGCTGGCAAAACCATCCCCGCCTGGTTCATCCAGTCCGTTAACGTGAACTGGAACGGCAAGCCTGTCATGGCCGCGCAGTGGGGTACAGCGGTGTCGAAAAACCCCTTCATGCAATTCAGCTTCAAGGGCGGCAAAGCGGGTGACAAGATCGCCGTGACCTGGGTGGACAACCGGGGCGACAAGCGCACTGACGAGGCGACAGTTGCTTGAGGTTGCCATGAAAAAATACATCGCTGCTGCGATTATCGGCATGGTCACGATGACGCTGGCGTCAATCGCGCTAGCGCAAAAAACCACCGCCGAAGGCATCGCTGAATACCGCGCCATGCTGGCCGACGGCAACCCTGCCGAGCTGTATGAGGCCAGAGGTGAGGGCATCTGGAAGCAGGCACGCGGCCCCAAAAGCGCATCGTTTGAAAAGTGTGACCTGGGCAAGGGCGCGGGTGTGGTCAAAGGCGCATTTGTCGAGCTGCCGCGCTACTTTGCAGACACCCAGCGCGTGCAAGATTTGGAGTCGCGTCTGCTGACCTGCATGGAGCGGTTGCAAGGCTTTAACGCCGCCGAGATTGCCAAAACGCCCTTCGGCGCAGGCGAGCAAAAAACCATTGAATCGCTGGTGGCGTACATATCGGGCGAGTCGCGCGACATGACGTTCAATTTGCCGCAAAAACACGCGCAAGAAAAGCTCATGTACGAAGTCGGCAAAAAAGTGTTTTACCTGCGCGGCGGGCCGATGGATTTTTCATGCGCGTCCTGCCACGGCGAAGACAACAAACGTGTGCGCTTGCAAGACCTGCCCAATTTGACCAAGCAGCCCAGTGCCAGCACTGGCTTTGGATCTTGGCCAGCGTACCGTGTGTCCGCCGGTGACTTGTGGAGCATGCAACGCCGCCTGAACGACTGCTATCGCCAGCAGCGCTTTCCGTACCCTGGCTATGCGTCAGACGTGACGATTGCGCTCGGCGTGTACATGGGCGTGAACAGCAGCGGCGGCGTGTCGATCGCGCCAGCCCTGAAGCGTTGATCAAGCGTGCATAAATCAACATGAAAAAAGTAATCTCAAAGCTGTCCGCCATCGCTGCCGCCGCGCTCGTTGCAGGCTGCGCCATGACCCCGGGCACACAAGACGTTGACCTGGCCACCGCCCAGGTCATGAAAAGCTCCTTTCGAGAGCAGGGCGATGCCAAGCTTGACCGCTTGGTACTAGACGCCTCAAACCAGGCCTGCTCAGACGCCCAAGACAAGCCGGTTGATGAAAAACTTGCCAAGTCTATTGAAGAAGCCAACCTGAAAACCGTGAAGTTCCCGGCTGACGGCAAATTGATTGGCAACTGGGCAGAAGGCGAAAAAATAGCCCAAAACGGTCGCGGCCTGACCTGGACAGACAATGCGCTTGAGCCCAACGGTGGCAGTTGCTATAACTGCCACCAGATCAGCAAAACCGAGCTGTCGTACGGCTCGCTAGGCCCCAGCCTGTACAACTACGGCAAGCTGCGCGGTGTCACTGATCCGCTAGACGCAGCGAGCAAACCCATCGTCGACTACACCTGGGGCAGGCTGTGGAACAGCAAAGCCTACAACGCCTGCTCAGGCATGCCGCGCTTTGGTCACGCCGGTATTTTGACAATGGAGCAGATCAAAGACGTGATGGCCCTGCTGCTTGACCCGAAGTCTCCGGTGAATCAGTAAGCAGCATAAAAAGGTAAGATTAGGCCTTTTTTAAGTGCTATTTATGCCCGTAGCCCAATGACTACGGGCGCAAACAGCTCCTGAATTTATAGCATATAAATCACCCCAAAGCTGCCATGAATCTTTCTCGCCGCGAGTTTTCAAGCGTTATGGCGGCCGCGCTGGCCGCTGGCTTTCCGATCCATTCAAGCGCCGCCAAATCCAGCAGCTTGTACAACCTGCCCAAAACTGGCAATGTGCATTTGCTGCACATGACCGACTGCCACGCCCAGTTATTGCCCAGCTATTTTCGAGAGCCTTCGGTCAACCTGGGCGTTGGCGCGATGCGTGGGCAACTGCCGCATCTGGTGGGTGAACACTTGCTAAAGGCGGCGCAAATCAAGTCTGGCACAGCTCAAGCTCATGCTTTTACGTATTTAAATTTCGAGCGCGCTGCTCGTCAGTACGGCAAGGTGGGCGGCTTTGCGCATATGGCTACGCTGGTCAAACAGCTCAAAGCCTCGCGCCCTGGTGCATTGCTGCTCGATGGCGGCGACGCCTGGCAGGGCAGTGCCACTGCGCTGTGGACGCAGGGGCAGGACATGGTCGATGCCAGCAAACTGCTGGGCGTAGAGGTCATGACGGGCCACTGGGACTTTACTTACGGTGAAGCGCGTATCAAGAAAATTGTGGACGAAGACTTTGCGGGCAAGATTGAATTTCTAGCCCAAAACGTCAAAACCAGTGATTTTGGTGACCCGGTGTTTAAGCCCTACGTGATCAAAGAAATGAACGGCGTGCGCGTTGCCGTCATTGGCCAAGCCTTCCCTTACACGCCGATTGCCAACCCGGGCTGGCTGACACCTAGCTGGACTTTTGGCATTCGTGAAAACGAGATGCAAGACACCGTGAACGAGGCCCGAGCCAAAGGCGCGCAGGCCGTGGTTCTGCTGAGCCACAACGGCATGGACGTTGATTTGAAAATGGCATCGCGCGTGACAGGCATAGATGCAATTTTGGGCGGCCACACGCATGACGGCGTGCCGGTGCCTGTGATTGTGAAAAACCCGCGTGGTCAAACCATCGTGACGAATGCGGGCAGTAATGGCAAATTTCTGGGTGTGCTGGACCTAGACGTGAAAGTAAATGGGAGAAGTGGTCCCGTGGTCGGCTTTAACTACCGTCTGCTGCCGATCTTTTCAAACCTGTTGCCTGCGGATAAGGACATGAGTGCGCTGATTGCCAAAAGCCGCGCACCCTATGAAGCCAAACTAACTGAAATGCTGGCCACCACCGAGGGCACGCTGTACCGACGCGGCAACTTCAACGGCACGTTTGACCAGTTGATTCTGGATGCATTGATGAACGTCACGGGTGCGGAGATCGCGTTTTCTCCCGGCTTCAGGTGGGGCACGTCGCTGCTGGCGGGTCAAAGTATCACGCGTGAACATTTGATGGACCAGACTGCCATCACCTACCCGTGGACAACTTTGACAGACATGCGCGGCGAAACCATCAAAACTATTCTGGAAGACGTGGGGGATAACCTGTTTAACCCCGACCCGTACTACCAACAGGGCGGCGATATGGTGCGCACGGGTGGGCTGACCTACAGCTGCGAGCCCGGTGCCAGGATGGGCAGCCGCATTCAGGACATGCGACTGAATGGCAAATTGATCGAAGCTGACAAGACCTACAAGGTCGCTGGCTGGGCACCTGTGGCCGAGGCTAGCAAAAACGCCGGGCCGCCCGTTTGGGAGGTGGTCGAGAGCTACTTGCAGGATAAAAAAGTCATCAAACCGGTCAAGCCGAACACCCCGAATCTGTTGGGTGTTCAAAGCAATCCGGGGTTCGGCGTTTAGCGTTATTCAAAATTTGCATGGCGTGATTTATGACGCCACTGCGGTTAAGTGGCACAATTTGAGTTGTTTCTGAAGTCCCTTCCCGGCGCAGTCGCATCCGCTCATCGGTTCAGCCGTAGCAAGCGGAAGGTTTAATCAACCGGCTACTTTGTAGTCCACTAATGTTTCCCCAAGGGAAACGGAGGTCAGTCGATATGAGTTCAAATCTGCATCTACCCGCGTCTGCGTCATCCATCTATGCCGCTTATAACGGCAACACCTACCTCTTCGGCGGCAACGCACCCTACGTTGAAGAGATGTATGAAAACTACCTCGCTAACCCCGGCAGCGTTTTAGACAGCTGGCGTGAGTATTTCGACGCCCTGCAGCACGTGCCCGCAGCCGATGGCAGCGAAGCCAAAGACGTTCCGCACCTGCCGGTGGTCAACGCTTTTGCCGACCGCGCCAAACAGGGTCAAACCCGTGTTGTGGTGGCCAGCGCTGATGCGGAAATGGGCCGCAAACGCACTGCCGCGCAGCAGTTGATTGCGGCTTACCGCAACGTCGGGGCGCGCTGGGCTGACCTGGACCCGCTCAAACGGGTCGAGCGTGAAAAAATTCCTGAGCTCGAACCGTCTTTTTACGGCTTTACTGACGCTGATCAGGAAATCGTGTTCAACACCAGCAACACCTTTTTTGGCAAAGAAACCATGAGCCTGCGCGAGCTCATGAACGCGCTGCGTGAAACCTATTGCGGCACGATTGGTGCTGAGTACATGTACGCCACCGACCAAAACCAGAAGCGCTGGTGGCAACAAAAGTTGGAAGCCATTCGTAGCAAGCCAAGCTTGAGCAAAGAAAAAAAGCTGCATATTCTGGACCGCCTGAGCGCAGCAGAAGGCCTTGAGCGCTTTTTGCACACCAAATACGTGGGCCAAAAGCGCTTTTCACTTGAAGGTGGTGAGAGCTTCATCGCCAGCATGGACGAGCTGATCCAGCGCGGTGGCGAAGTGGGTATTCAAGAAATTGTGATCGGGATGGCGCACCGTGGCCGTTTGAATGTGCTGGTCAATTCACTGGGCAAAGTGCCGGCGGATTTGTTTGCTGAGTTCGATCACACCGCGCCAGAAGACCTGCCCAGTGGCGACGTGAAATATCACCAGGGCTTTAGCTCTGACGTGACCACGCCCGGCGGCCCGGTGCATTTGACGCTGGCGTTTAACCCGTCGCACCTTGAGATCGTCAACCCCGTTGTTGAAGGCTCAGTCCGCGCCCGGATGGACCGCCGTGCTGACCCGAAGGGCTTGCAAGTGTTGCCTGTGTTGGTACACGGTGATGCCGCTTTTGCCGGCCAGGGCGTGGTGATGGAAACGCTGGCGCTGGCTGAAACCCGTGGTTATTCAACTGGCGGCACGGTGCACATTGTTATCAACAACCAGATCGGCTTTACCACCAGCGACCCACGCGACAGCCGCTCCACGCTGTATTGCACCGACGTCGTCAAAATGATTGATGCGCCGGTGCTGCACGTCAATGGTGACGACCCGGAAGCTGTGGTGCTGGCCACCCAATTGGCGCTGGACTTCCGCATGGAATTTCACAAAGACGTGGTGGTTGACATCATTTGCTTCAGAAAGCTTGGCCACAACGAACAAGACACGCCGGCCATGACGCAGCCGCTGATGTATAAAAAAATTGCTATTCACCCCGGCACCCGCAAGCTGTATGCCGACAAGCTGCAAGCCCAAGGCATGGGCGACACGCTGGGCGACGACATGGTCAAAGCCACACGTGCCGCGCTTGATGCAGGCAAAAGCACCTTTGACCCGGTACTGACCAATTTCAAAAGCAAGTACGCGGTTGACTGGGCGCCGTACCTGGGCAAAAAATGGACAGACGCGGGCGATACAGCCATCCCGATGGCCGAGTGGAAGCGCCTGGCTGAAAAGATCACCACCATTCCTGCGACTGTCACGCCGCACAACTTGGTCAAGAAGGTATTTGACGACCGCGCCGCGATGGGCCGCGGGGAGATTCCTGTGGACTGGGGCATGGGCGAGCACATGGCTTTTGCGTCACTGGTGGCCAGCGGCTATCCGATACGCCTGTCGGGCGAAGACTCAGGTCGCGGAACGTTTACCCACCGCCACGCGGTGATTCATGACCAGAACCGCGAAAAGTTTGACACTGGTACTTATGTACCCTTGCAAAACGTCACCGACAACCAGGCACCGTTCGTCGTCATCGATTCGATTTTGAGTGAAGAAGCCGTGCTGGCGTTTGAATACGGCTATGCATCAAACGACCCGAACACGCTGGTGATTTGGGAAGCGCAGTTTGGCGATTTTGCCAACGGCGCGCAGGTGGTGATTGACCAGTTCATCGCGTCTGGCGAAGTGAAATGGGGCCGTGTGAACGGCATCACGCTGATGCTGCCGCACGGCTACGAAGGTCAGGGCCCAGAGCACTCATCGGCCCGGCTTGAGCGCTTCATGCAGCTGTCAGCTGACACCAACATGCAGGTTGTGCAGCCCACAACGGCCAGCCAGATCTTCCACATCTTGCGGCGCCAGATGGTGCGCAATTTGAGAAAGCCTTTGATCATCATGACGCCTAAGTCGCTGCTGCGTGCCAAAGATGCGGCATCGCCCCTGAGCGAGTTCACCAAAGGCGGTTTTCAAACCATCATTCCTGAAAGCAAGGAAGACGTCGTCAAAAAGGCGGACAAGGTCAAACGCATCGTGGCCTGCTCTGGCAAGGTGTATTACGACCTAGCTCGCAAGCGCGAAGAAAAAGGCATTGACGATGTGGTGCTGTTGCGCGTTGAGCAGCTCTACCCTTTCCCGCACAAGGCGTTTGCGACCGAACTGAAAAAGTACCCGAACGCCGCCGACATTGTGTGGTGCCAGGACGAGCCACAAAACCAGGGCGCCTGGTTCTTTGTGCAGCACTACATTCACGAGAACATGACTGAGGGTCAAAAGCTGGGCTATTCCGGTCGGGCAGCTTCGGCGTCGCCTGCGGCGGGTTATTCACATCTGCATCAGGAGCAGCAAAAAGTACTGGTTGACGGCGCGTTTGGCAAGCTCAAGGGCTTCGTATTGACGAAATGATGCTGACGAAATCAGTCTCAGCCCCTTATCTCACACCCTCATAAATACAAATCGAAAGAATTTAAATGGCGATCGTAGAAGTCAAAGTCCCCCAGTTGTCCGAGTCCGTGGCCGAAGCCACCATGTTGCAGTGGAAGAAGAAAGTCGGCGATGCCATCACGGCTGACGAAATTTTGATTGAAATCGAAACTGACAAAGTCGTGCTCGAAGTGCCCGCGCCCTCGGCCGGTGTGCTGGTTGAGCTGGTGGTGGCCGACGGCGGTACCGTTGCTGCTGAGCAGGTTATTGCACGGATTGACACCGAGGGCAAGGCGGGAGCTTCTGTACCTGCCGCTGCTGCACCTGCTGTGGCGACTGCTGCTGTAGTTGCACCCGCTGCTGCAGGAGGCTCGATGTTCGGCGTCGCCATGCCCGCTGCTGCCAAGCTGATGGCTGACAACAACATGGCCGCTGGGTCGGTTGAAGGCACAGGCAAAGATGGCCGTGTGACCAAGGGTGATGTTCTCAGCGCCGCGGCGTCAGTTGCTGCCGCACCAGTTGCTCCTAAAGTAATAGCTGTTAGCGCCATGCCTGTAGCTGCTCCAGCCAGAGTTCTGCCGCAAGTTGTAGCGCCTTCCATCGCCAATAACCTAGGCGACCGACCTGAGGAGCGGGTGCCGATGAGCCGCCTGCGCGCCCGCATTGCCGAGCGTCTGCTTCAATCGCAATCTACCAACGCCATCCTGACCACCTTCAATGAAGTCAACATGGCTCCGGTGATGGACATGCGCAAACGCATGCAGGAAAAGTTTGAAAAAGAACACGGCGTTAAGCTCGGCTTTATGAGCTTTTTCGTGAAAGCTGCCGTACATGCACTGAAGAAATTCCCGCTGCTCAACGCTTCGGTAGACGGTAACGACATCATCTATCACGGTTACTTTGATATCGGTATTGCCGTCGGTTCACCACGCGGCCTGGTCGTGCCGATTTTGCGCAACGCTGACCAGATGAGCTTTGCGCAGATTGAGAAAAAAATTGCCGAATACGGCGTGAAAGCACGCGACGGCAAGTTGGGCATTGAAGAAATGACCGGCGGTACGTTCTCCATCAGCAACGGCGGCACCTTCGGCTCCATGCTGTCCACCCCCATCATCAACCCGCCACAGTCAGCGATTTTGGGCGTACACGCCACCAAAGACCGGGCCGTGGTTGAAAACGGTGTGGTCGTGGTGCGCCCCATGAACTACTTTGCCATGAGCTATGACCACCGCATCATCGACGGCCGCGAGGCTGTGCTGGGCTTGGTTGCCATGAAAGAAGCGCTGGAAGATCCGGCCCGTCTGTTGTTTGACATCTAAAGGAAAACTTCAATGTCAAAACAATTCGACGTCATCGTCATCGGCGGTGGCCCTGGTGGCTACATTGCTGCCATTCGTGCAGCGCAACTGGGCTTTAACGTGGCCTGTATTGATGAGTGGAAAAACGCCAAGGGTGGCCCTGCGCTTGGTGGCACCTGCACCAATGTCGGTTGCATCCCGTCCAAGGCTTTGCTGCAATCGTCAGAGCATTACGACCAAGCGGGCCATCATTTTGCTGACCACGGCATTGAGGTCAAGGGGCTGAGCCTGGACATGGCAAAGATGATTGGCCGCAAAGACACGGTGGTCGAGCAGAACAACGACGGTGTGCTGTATCTGTTCAAAAAGAACAAGGTCACGTTCTTTCATGGGCGCGGCTCGTTTGTTGGGGGTAAAGACGGGTTGTATGACATCAAGGTGGCGGGTGCTGATGAAGAAGTGATCAGCGGCAAGCATGTCATCGTCGCTACCGGCTCTAATGCACGCACACTGCCCGGCACGCCGTTTGACGAAGACACGATTTTGTCGAACGATGGCGCTCTGCGGATGGTAGATGTGCCTAAAAAACTGGGCTTGATTGGCTCGGGCGTGATTGGCCTGGAGATGGGGTCGGTCTGGCGGCGTTTGGGGGCTGAGGTGACGGTGCTGGAAGGCTTGCCGACATTCATGGGCGCAGTTGACCAGCAAATTGCCAAGGAAGCGCACAAGGCTTTCACCAAGCAGGGTTTGAAGATTGAACTGGGTGTGAAAGTTGGCGACATCAAGACCAGTAAAAAAGGTGTGTCAGTCGCGTACACCAATGCCAAAGGCGAAGCTTTGTCGCTGGACGTTGACAAACTCATCATCTCGATTGGCCGGGTTGCCAACACGATTGGCCTGGCACCAGAAGCCGTCGGCTTGGCGCTTGACGAGCGCGGCGCGATTGTGGTTGATGGTGACTGCAAAACCAGCCTGCCCAACGTCTGGGCGATTGGCGACGTGGTGCGCGGCCCGATGCTGGCGCACAAGGCTGAGGAAGAGGGCGTTGCTGTGGCAGAGCGGATTGCTGGCCAGCACGGGCATGTCAACTTCAACACCATCCCGTGGGTGATTTACACCAACCCTGAGATCGCGTGGGTAGGCCAAACTGAAGAGCAGCTCAAAGCCGCTGGTAAAGCTTACAGGGCAGGCACTTTTCCGTTTTTGGCCAATGGCCGCGCGCGGGCTTTGGGCGACACCACCGGCATGGTCAAAATGCTGGCCGACGCGACCACCGACGAAATCCTGGGCGTACACATCGTGGGTCCGATGGCTAGCGAGCTGATTGCCGAATGTGTAGTGGCGATGGAGTTCAGGGCCAGCAGCGAAGACATTGCACGCATTTGCCATGCGCATCCGTCTCTCAGCGAAGCGACTAAAGAGGCGGCACTGGCGGTTGACAAGCGTACTTTGAACTTTTAATGCGCCAAAAGACCCCCGGGGTGCTTTTTAGGTTAGGTTTAGGGGCTAAATTGGCCCCTGGCCCAATAGACACCGGCGCGAGAAGCTCCTGATAACATAGCAACCGGAAAGTTGTATTGTGAGCGTGAAGCAAGCCTACGAAGCTGAGCTGCTGGCCAGAGGGTATCAGTCGGACCCCGCCCAATTGCGTGCTGTCGATGCGCTAGACCGCTGCGCGAGACAGTGGGCTGCGTATAAAGAGCAGCGCTCTAATTCGTTTAAAAAACTGATTCACCATCCCGACACGCCGCGCGGCGTGTACATGTATGGCGGGGTTGGGCGTGGAAAAAGCTTTTTGATGGACTGCTTTTACAACGCCGTTTCTATCAAACGCAAAACCCGGCTGCACTTTCATGAGTTCATGCGCGAAGTTCATCGAGAGCTGCGCGACCTGGCGGGCACCGTCAACCCGCTGGACGAGCTTGGCAAGCGCATGGCCAAGCGCTACAAGCTGATTTGCTTTGACGAGTTTCATGTCGCCGAGATCACCGATGCGCTTATCTTGCATCGCCTTTTGACTGCGCTGTTTGACAACGGCGTGGGCTTTGTCACCACGTCAAACTTCAAGCCTGACGACCTGTACCCCGGCGGCATGCACCGCGACCGCATTTTGCCGGCCATTGCGCTGCTGAATGCGCATCTGGAAGTTCTCAGTGTTGACAACGGCGTAGATTACCGTCGCCGCACGCTGGAGCAGGTCAACCTGTACCACACGCCTCTGGGGGCTCAAGCCGATCTTGAAATGACAGATGCTTTCAATCGCCTGGCCGAGTCGCAAGACGACAGTCCGGTGCTGCACATTGAATCGCGTCAAATCCACGCGCGGCGAAAGGCGGGCGCTTTGGTTTGGTTTGACTTTAAAACTCTGTGCGGCGGGCCCCGCTCGCAAAACGATTATCTGGAGATCGCGACGCAGTTCCACACGGTTTTGCTGAGCGATGCGCCTGTCATGCCGCCCCGGATGGCCTCCGAGGCGCGGCGCTTTACCTGGCTGGTAGATGTTCTGTACGACAGGCGTGTCAAACTCATCATGTCGGCAGCGGTGGCTCCTGAGGCGTTGTACACAGCAGGCCCGCTGGCGCATGAGTTTGTGCGAACTGTTTCGCGATTAAATGAAATGCGGACTGCGGCGTTTTTGGCTACTGAACGCAGGGACGTGGACACTTCATTGACATGAAAAAACTACTGCTATCAGGTTTACTCCTCGCCAGCTTGAGTGTGTTGGCCCAGACATCCAATGACGCCGAACGCCTGCGAATTACCAATGAGCGCGCCGCGCTGGAAGAGGGCTTTGGCCGCGAAGATACAGCCTGTTATCAAAAATTCTTGGTCAACAACTGCCTGGGCGAGGTAAAGATCAGGAGGCGCGATGCGCTGGCTGATTTGCGTCGCCAGGAAATCTCGATCAATGATCAAGAACGCAAGGCCAGGGCGGCTGAGCAGATCCAAAAAACCGAAGACAAAGCTTCGCCAGCAAGGCAGCAGCAAGAGGCTGACAAACGTGCTCAGGCACTTCGGGACTTTGATGCCAGAGTCGAGCGAGACCGACAGAAAAATGTGGCTCGCCTGAAGCTGGAGTCCAGCGAAAAAGCAAATCTTGATGCAGCTGGCGCACGGCTGAAAGCGGCTCAGGACAAGGCCAGTGGCAGGACTGCCAGGCAAGCCGCCGCAGCTGAAGAACTGAAGAAATACAACGAGAAACTGGAAAAATCCAAAGACCGCCAAGCGCGAGTGGCCAGGGAAAAGGCCAGCCAAACCAAAGAACCATCTAACCCGCTTCCAGCGCCAGAATGATCAGTCCAGGGGCTCCAGTTTGACAATTACTATTGAAAGGTTGTCACCGCCGCCGCGGGCCCGTGATCGGGCTTTTTGAATCAAAAACTCCGTCGCTTCCCGCGGCGACAGCATCGTCAAAGCCGAGCTCATCTCGCTGTGGCTGAAGTAATGCCATATGCCGTCGCTGCACCCAATCAGTGCGTCATTTGGCTGCAAATGTTCAATGTAGTGCCGGGTGATGGGTGGGGCTTCATCGGTGCCCAGGCAGCCCATCAAAATATTCGACTGCGGATGGACGTTGGCCTCTTCCTCGGTGATTTCGCCTTTGTCCACCAGCGTTTGAACGTAGGAGTGGTCTTTCGTGCGGCTTACCAGTTTGTTGCCATGAAAATGGTAAATCCTCGAATCACCGGTATGTACCCAGTGGCAGTCACCTGCCGGGTTGATTAAAAATGCCGCCAGGGTACTGTGCGGCTCTTCTTCTGAGGAAATGGCTGTCAATTTGATAACGATGTGTGCTTCTTCAACAATTTGTTTGAGCATGGCCGGTGCGTCATCACTGCCGGGGTCATAGCGTTCAAACAGTTGCTTGGCGGTCATCATGACTTGATCTGACGCCTTGCGGCCACCACTTCGCCCACCCATACCATCGGCCACGATGCCCAGCAAGCAACCCGCTACCCGATGGTGGGTGAGCAGTTTGACCTGGTCTTGCTGGTATTCCCTGTCACCCTTGTGGATACCCGTCGAAGCTGTAATGCGATAGCCTTTTGACATCTTGACGCGCTTGTAATTTCTGCAATCTGATTTGTTGAGAAAATCATTCTATTATCAGAATAACCCGCGCGCCATGGAAAAACATCTTGGACATCAACTTACACTCCCCCGAAAGACGTTTGATCGATTTGAAGATCGAACATGCTGATTTGAATGCGCTGGTCGACATGGCTGCGCACGCAGTACCTGTCGACGAATTAATGCTCAGAAGACTAAAAAAGCGCCGATTGCAGCTTCGCGATCAGATTTTTCAGCTTGAGCTGTCTCTCGACCAGCCTGAGCCTGCTTGATGACGCTCACCGCTGATGTTGAAGCGGCGTTCGCTGCGGACGGTCTGTTGTCACGCGCAGCCAGCCATTTTGTTGCGCGAAGCGGCCAAACCGAGATGGCGATAGCGGTCGCACGGGCAATTGAAAACGCTGAGGCGTTGGTGGTTGAAGCCAGCACGGGTGTCGGTAAAACATTTTCCTACTTGGTGCCCGCCCTGCTCAGTGGTGAGCGCGTGCTGGTATCCACAGCGACAAAAGCGTTACAAGACCAGCTTTTCGGCCGTGATTTGCCTCGCTTGGTCGAGGCTCTGGGCGTGCCTGTTCGGACCGCTTTGCTAAAAGGACGTGCCAGCTATGTGTGCCTGCACCGCGTTGGCATAGCGCGGCAAGACAGCAGCATTTTGGATCGCTCAGCGCTGCGGGCGCTGGCCAAGATCGAGCAATGGGCACAGACCACCCACGCGGGTGATCTGGCTGAAATGCCGGGGCTGGACGAGCGCTCACCGCTGATACCTCTGATCACGTCGACCCGTGAGAATTGCTTGGGCTCGCAATGCCCGCAGTTTCGAAGTTGCCATGTCAATTTGGCGCGGCGCGAAGCCCTCGCTGCTGATGTCGTGGTGATCAATCACCATTTGTTTTTTGCCGATTTGGCGGTGCGTGAGTCAGGCATGGCAGAGTTATTACCTACTGTGCGTGTCGTTATTTTCGATGAGGCGCATCAGCTCAATGAAACCGGTGTGCAGTTTTTAGGGCAGCACTTGAGCACGGGTCAACTGCTTGATTTTTGCCGCGATCTGTTGGGTGCAGGACTGCAATTTGCACGCGGGCTGGTGGACTGGCAACAAACGGTGGGCGATTGCGAACGCGCTGCTCGAGACTTGCGGCTTTGCGCCGACCAAAGTTACCGGGGGACGAAGTTGAGGTGGACCGGCAACACCCCTGAAACGCTGGACTCCGATAGCTGGGGAGTGTCGCTTGACGCCCTGGCCAGTGCCCTGCTTCGGACTGGGGCAGCTTTGGACACCGTCAGCGAAATAGCGCCCGATTTTGTTCGCTTGAAGGAGCGTGCAGATTTGCTGGCGGCGCGCGCGGCGCATTTTATGGAGCCGTGCGCTCCCGACTGTGTGCGATGGGTCGATGTCGGCACGCAGCTGCGATTGACCCAATCACCTTTAACCATTGCCGAAGCAGTTAAAACCAGGTTGTTGGGTACGTCTGCTGATTCCACCAAATCCTGGATTTTTACGTCCGCTACTCTTGGGGACGACGAGGCATTGAGCTGGTTTACCCAGCCCTGCGGCCTCGAAGGTGCGCGCCTTCTCAAAGTGGGTAGTCCCTTTGATTACGCGCAGCAGGCAGCTCTTTATGTGCCTCAGGATTTTCCCAAGCCATCAGATCCGGCACATCCTGCTCGGGTTTCGCAATCGGTGGGAGTGTGGGCGCGTCAGTTGGGCGGGCGCACCATGGTGCTGACAACAACGCTGAAAGCGCTGCGGTTAATTGGTGATGCTTTGCAGGCAGATTTCGAGGCGACCGGCGAATTGGCAGTGCTGGTGCAAGGAAGCATGCCTAAAAGGCGTCTCATAGAGCGCTTCTTACAAGGCAATGCAGAGGGCCACCAAGGCTGCGTGATGGTGGCGTCGAGCTCGTTTTGGGAAGGTATTGATTTGCCAGGCGAGGCTCTTCAGCTGGTGATCATCGACAAACTTCCTTTCCCGCCGCCCAACGACCCAATGGCTGAAGCGCGCGCTAAAGCTCTGGAGGCCGTCGGTCGCAGCGCGTTCAATGATTACTTCTTGCCGGAAGCTGCGGTTGCCCTGAAACAGGGCGCTGGAAGGCTAATACGCCGGGAAACAGATCAGGGAGTGCTGGTTGTATGTGACAACCGATTGGCAACCATGGGTTATGGAAAGCGTCTTTTGAGGGCTTTGCCTCCGATGCGCCGGTTGGGCAATGAAGAGGATCTTTTAAACCAGCTAAAAGCCATCAACGCGACTGCAAAATAAAGTTACCAAAATTTATACCAGGGGTTGTCAATCGCGCGAAAGCCCTTGGTCAAAAACTCGGTTTGTGGGTAGGTTTTCTCAAGAATCCGCCGTGTATCGTCGCGCAGTTGCGTCATCCCCAGTGCGTCGTAAGACTTGAAAACAATGTAAGTGGCTTCTTCAAGTGCCGGCACATCTCGGTAATCGGCAATTGCAGCCTGCGCGCGGTTGATGGCAGCCACATACGCGCCTCTGGAATAGTAATACCTGGCCACGTGGACTTCAGACTGGGCCAGGGAGTTCACGGTGTAGCCCATTCGGGCTTTTGCATCAGGTGTATAGCGTGACTCGGGAAACCGGGTCACCAGTTCTTTAAAGGATTCAAAAGATTCTTTGGCAGCTTTTTGGTCCCGCTCTGACAGGTCCTGGCGGGAGATGCTGCCAAACAGCCCCAGGTTGTCATTGAAATTAACCAGGCCCTTCAGGTAAAGCGCGTAGTCCAGCGCAGAGCTGGCGGGATGCAGTTTGATAAATCGGTCAAGCGTTGCCAATGCTTGCGCTTGCTCGCCCCCTTTGTACTGCGCGTATGCTTTTTCAAGCTGGGCCTGTTGTGCAAGGGGCGTCCCCGCCGCGCGACCTTCGAGCTTTTCAAACATCGGGATAGCTTTGTCATAAGCGCCAGAGCGCGCCTCGTCCTTGGCTTCAGAGTAAAGCTTGTTAGGGCTCCAGGTTCCGGTCGGGTCAATCGGCTTGCTGGAGCAACTAGTCAGCACAATCGACAATGCCGCCATAGCCATGACTGCCGGAACAACCGATAATTTCGTTAAAAACATGCGACTTACCTCTACGAATGACTGACTTAGACCCGCCCGACTCCATTATATCTAGTGCAGATTCTGTCTTGGCTTGGGAGCGAGGCAGTCACAACAGGCTGGATCACACGGACGATACGGAAGAACCCACTGACACCGCTGACTTTGAAACACGCCAGACCAGCGTGCCTGTTAGCAGCCATGGTGAGCGGCTGGACCGCGCTCTGGCGCTGATGGTTCCTGAATTTTCCCGCAGCTACCTACAGCATCTCATCGCTTCAAGCGTTGTTTTGCACAACGGTCTGGTGCAAACCAAATCAGCCGCTCGCGTGAAGGCGGGTGATGTTGTGACCGTCGAGCTCAAACCAACCCCGCAAAGCCAGGCCTTCAAGCCAGAGCCAATGGAGTTGGATGTCGTGTTCGAAGACGAGTTTTTGTGCATCATCAACAAGCCGGCTGGTTTGGTGGTTCACCCGGCCCCTGGCAACTGGAGCGGCACACTTTTAAATGGTTTGTTGGCCAGAGACGCGCAAGCCGTCAACCTTCCGCGTGCCGGTATCGTCCATCGGCTGGACAAAGATACCAGTGGTCTGATGGTCGTGGCACGAACCCGACAGTCCATGGATTACCTTGTGAGGATGATCGCCGCGCGAAGCGTGAGCCGGCAATACATTGCGTTGGCAAACGGTGCATGGCAGGGCGCAAACACCAAATGCGTCGACATGCCGATTGGGCGAGATGTACGCAACCGTTTGCGAATGGCGGTGGTTGATTTGGCCAAACACGCCGGAAAGACCGCCATGACTGACGTAACCTTGTTAGAAAGCGGGCTGACCTGCTGTCTGGTGCGATGTAAGCTGCATACTGGACGTACGCACCAGATTCGGGTTCACCTGGCGGCCTTGGGGCATCCTTTGGTGTCTGATGTTTTGTACGGTGGGGCTTTAGCTGGCGGTCTGCAACGGCAAGGCCTTCACGCGTGGCGGTTGGCTTTTGAGCACCCCGCCACGCGCGCACCGATGGTGTTTGAAGCCGCGCTACCGCTCGACATCCAGACAGCGATCATTGATTTGGGGCTGAGATACAATTAGGGGAACGCTTGACACGGCGGAGCTTAGCAAAATTGCCTCGGTTAGGTTCGCGTTAAAAACGCATGCGTCTTCGCCTGCGAGTAGCCTCATCACGGCTCAAGGCGGTTGCTGCGGATAACGTCCCGAATTTTTAAAACATCTGAAAATCATGAATACGGTGGATGCAAAACGCGTCCTTGAGACAGCACTTATCTGCGCGCAGCAACCCCTGCACGTGCGCGAGATGAGTGTCTTGTTTAACGGAGCAGTCAACCCTGACAGCATCAGGCTGGTACTTGCAGACCTGCAAAACGACTGGACCGGCCGCGGTTTGGAGCTTGTTCAGGTCGCAACGGGCTGGCGGTTCCAAAGCCGGCCTCAAATGCGAGAATTCCTCGACAGACTGCACCCAGAAAAACCACCGCGTTACACCCGAGCGACTCTGGAAACCTTGGCCATCATTGCCTATCGTCAGCCAGTGACGCGGGGTGATATGGAAGATATTCGCGGTGTGACAATCAATAGCTTGATTCTTAAACAGCTGGAAGAGCGGGGATGGGTCGACGTGATAGGGCATCGCGAAACGATTGGCAGGCCGGCACTGTACGCCACGACCAGACAGTTTCTGGACGACCTGGGGGTTCGTTCTCTGGACGAATTACCCGCAATGGACAGTGCAACAGGTCAGGCAGCGATGCTTGAACAAATTGAGTTCGCAGCAGAATCTAACGTAAACCCCGCGGCGCCGGAGTCGGAGCCTGCAACGGTCAACGTCATGCAAGTAACGGATGACCTGGCAGCAGACCGACGCAGCGCACCAGACTTCACTTTAAATAATTCGTCGATCGATCTGTTGCCAACGCCCAACTTCAACGCATGACTGTAGCCTCATGAATCCATCTGATCTGTTGGGCAGCCGTGTGCCTTCCTTGCCTGCATCTCAGCCTGCATCGCCGCCAATACCTGCTCAGGTCGTCCGATTTGAGGAGGTCGTGACGGGTCAGTTTGATGCCGATGAAGCCGATACGGCCCTTCCTTCACCCAAAAGGGTGCTGTCCCCACAGCCCGAGTCTCCCAAGCTCCACAAGGTGCTGGCACAAGCTGGCTTAGGTTCCCGACTGGAGATGGAGCAACTGATTCTTCAGGGCAGGATATCGGTGAACGCCGAGCCCGCCCACATTGGTCAACGCATCCAGTTCGGTGACAGCGTCAAGGTCAACGGCAAACCCGTGCGCATTCGAATTGACCAGCCGCCCCCACGAGTGATTGCCTATCACAAACCGGCAGGCGAAGTCGTCACACATGACGACCCTCAAAACCGACCCACTGTGTTTCGGCGCTTACCCAAACTTTTTCAAGGCAAGTGGCAATCCGTTGGCCGGCTAGATTTAAATACCGAAGGATTGTTGCTGTTGACGAGCTCGGGGGAGTTGGCCAATCGCCTCATGCACCCGCGTTTTGGATTAGAGCGTGAATATGCGGTTCGCGTGCTGGGCGCGCTGAGTCATGAGGAAAAAAAGCGGCTGCTTGACGGGGTCACGCTTGATGATGGGATGGCCCAATTCACGTCTATAGAAGCGGGCGGAGGAGAAGGCGCCAACTGTTGGTACAAAGTTACCCTGTGCGAAGGCCGCAACCGGGAAGTTCGGCGTATGTTTGAGGCTGTCGGGCACGCTGTGAGCCGCTTGATACGCGTTCGCTATGGTGCGATGGTGTTGCCTCGCGGGCTCAAACGCGGCGCTTTTGTCGAGCTTGACGACCAAGACATTTGGGCTTTGACAAGTGCGGCTGATCGCTATGAGCGTGAGGCTGAGTCGCGCGTGCTGAGTGATGATCAGTCGGCGCCCATAGCTGAAAACCAGGCGCGGCTCAAGCGAGGACCGCGTGGCGGTCTTCGATCAAGCGGAAGTCTGCCGTTGCAAGGTGACCGCGAACAGGTTGACAGTGCCGAACCGCACGAGTTTCAACCCCCAGAGTACATTCGCGGTGCCAGTGGTCCGGCAGGTGGCAACAACGCTAAGCGGGGTGGGCGTAATGCTGGCAACGGTGCCGCACGTGGGCAGCGAGGCGGTAATTTCAATGGCAACGCGGGCTTACGAACAGATGTGGGACCTCGCGCCCCAAGAGGCCCTAACATTACAAGTACGAATCAGAACCGAAGGGATGACCGTGCCACAGGTGCTGGCCGCAACAGTGCTGCCGCCCAGCCAGACCCGATGAAAACATCTTTTGGCTATATTGGTGCGGAGACATTCACGCGGCAGCGCCAGGCGCAAGGGCCGCGCCGCGGTGGTGGTGGCAACAGCAGCAGCGGTAACCGCAGTTCTAACCGCAGTGGCCCCAAGCGGAGCGGGAACCGGTAAGCCCGCCCAACTTTGGAATGACCTCTGCCTCTCAGGGAAAATGCGGGCACAAGACGTGCTCGCAGGTTAAAATTAGGGGTTGTATTCATTTCGAATATCTCGAAAAAATCTCAAGTCTAAGGAACGCACATGGCCATCGAACGAACTCTCTCCATCATCAAACCAGACGCTGTGGCAAAAAATGTCATTGGTCAAATTTACGCCCGCTTTGAGGCCGCTGGCCTGAAGGTTGTTGCGGCAAGGCTTGCCCATTTGTCACGTGGCGAAGCAGAAGCCTTTTACGGTGTTCACAAAGAGCGCCCGTTCTTCAAGGACCTCGTTAGCTTCATGATTTCAGGCCCAGTGATGATTCAGGCATTAGAAGGTGAAAACGCCATCCTTAAAAATCGTGACCTGATGGGGGCAACGGACCCAAATAAAGCTGCTGCTGGCACTATCCGCGCCGATTTCGCCGCGAGCATTGATGCTAATGCCGTACACGGCTCAGATGCAGCTGAAACAGCCCAAGCGGAAATTGCCTTCTTCTTTCCTGGCATGAATATCTACTCACGCTAAGTGGTCGGCGCGAAAGCTTGGTGAATGGTTTAAAGCGATGACAGTCAACCTCCTTCATTTCGATCTGGAAGGTTTGACTGCGTTTTGCGATCAATTGGGGGAAAAGCGTTTTCGTGCGACACAACTTTTCCGCTGGATCCATCAAAAAGGCGCGACAGAGTTTGACCAGATGACTGACTTGGCGAAGTCGCTGCGTAACAAGTTGCCTCTATCTGCGTACATTGAAGGTCTTAAGGCCGTCTCGCGGCAAGATTCGTCCGACGGATCGATCAAGTGGCTTTTCGATGTAGGTGCGGGTGATGTAATTGAGACCGTTTATATTCCAGAGCTTGATCGCGCTACGCTATGCATTTCCTCGCAGGCGGGCTGTGCGGTTGGGTGCAGATTTTGCTCAACCGGCCATCAGGGCTTCAGCCGCAACCTGACAACGGCAGAAATTGTGGGGCAGCTTTGGTTTGTTGAGCACACCTTGAGGCGAGAGCTCCAACGCGACGAGCGCATCATTTCCAACGTTGTGATGATGGGAATGGGCGAGCCACTACAAAATTATTCGCAACTGTTGCCCGCTCTGCGGGTTATGTTGAATGATCACGCCTACGGGCTGTCGCGCCGGCGTGTTACGGTATCAACGTCGGGCGTCGTGCCGATGATGGATCGTCTAGCGCAAGATTGTCCTGTGGCCTTGGCTGTGTCCTTGCATGCGCCTTCAGACCTGTTGCGCGATGACCTTGTGCCACTGAATAAAAAGTATCCGATTGATGAGCTGTTGCAAACCTGCACCCGTTATCAACTGGCCGCGCCACGTGACTTTATTACCTTCGAATATTGCATGCTTGAGGGGGTAAACGACACACTTGAACATGCCCGACAACTGATTGTCTTGATACAAAAACATGCGTTGAACGGTCTCACCTGCAAGTTCAACTTGATCCCTTTTAATCCATTTCCTGCCTCCGGATTGAAGCGTTCCGGGATGGTGGCCGTCACGGCATTTTCAAAAGAGTTACTGGACGCTGGCGTGGTAACAACAATACGAAAAACACGTGGCGGCGATATCGATGCGGCATGCGGGCAACTGGCCGGTGATGTGCAAGACAGAACCGGTGCCAAACAGCGAATGGCGTCACAGCGGCAGGGTATGCTCGGCGGTATCAAGGTCGTGGTGGCCGAAGGAATGAGCATATGAAATTTTCCTGGATGGCGTTTTACGCCTCACTGTGCTGGGTTTGCGTTGTGAGCACCGGGTGCACCAACAGCCTGAACGCAGCCAGTCAGGTGACCAACCAGGCGGACATCGTGACAGAGTCTGACGAGCCTGAAAATCGTCGTCGAGCTCGTTTGCGGCTTGAGCTGGCCAGCGGTTATTTTGAGCAAGGCCAAACTAACGTAGCGCTTGACGAGATCAAGCAGGCGCTGATAGCAGACCCGACTTTTGTGGAGGCGTACAACTTGCGCGGGTTGGTGTACATGCGTTTGAACGATGTGCCGTTGGCGGAAGACAGCTTCAAGCGCGCCCTCGCACTGAGTCCGCGCGACGCGGGCGTTGCACACAATTACGGATGGTTTTTATGTCAGCAGGGTCGGTATCCTGAATCCATGCAGTTGTTTGGTCGCGCCATTTCTAACCCGACGTATGTCGGTCAGTCCAAAAGTTTGATGACTCAGGGGATATGTCAGCTGCGCGCCGGGCAGCGGCTTGAGGCCGAGCAAAGCTTGACAAAGTCGTATGAACTTGATGCGGGTAACCCTTTGACCGGCTACAACTTGGCTAGCCTCCTGTTTGAGCGCGGTGAACTGGTGCGGTCTCAGTTTTACATACGTCGACTGAACAACAGCGAGCTGGCCAACGCCGAAACGTTATGGCTAGGCGTCAAGATCGAGCAGCGGCTCAACAATAACGAGGCGGTACAGCAACTTGCTGGCCAACTCAAAAAACGCTTCGGGCAGTCAAAACAGGCTGCCGCATTTGACCGGGGGGCTTTCAGTGAGTGAGCTTCAAGCTTCTTTATCCGAAGCGCGGGATATTCAACAAAGCGAGCAAACACTTCAGCCAGACGCTGGAGAACTCCTGAAGAAGGCGCGTGAGGCCACAGGATTGCACATCGCGGCTCTGGCCGTACTGCTCAAAGTACCCGTTAAAAAGTTAGAGGCTTTGGAGGCCAATCGCCTTGATTTGCAGTCGGATGCGGTGTTTGTTCGGGCTTTGGCGTCAAGCGTTTGCCGCAGTCTTAAAATTGATCCGGCGCCCGTGCTGGCACGGCTTCCACAGACCGATACGCCCAAGTTGACTTATCAGGGTTTGGGCATCAACGCTCCGTTTCGCGCGCCGGGTGATGGTCCTGGCCCGACTATTTGGGCGCAGGTGTCCAAGTCCACGGTGTTTGCAGGATTACTTTTGCTGTTGGGGACACTAGCAATGTTTTTTCTGCCTGCAATTAAAACCGCGCTGAATGAGGTCAAATTCAAGCTCACGGATTCTCCAGTTAACGGTGTCGGGGCTGCGGCGCGCGTTGCTGAACTGGCAAACAATGGGCCCGAACAGTCGACAGGGCCTTTTGGGCAAGGCGTCGCCCGTCAGGATGCCTCCAGGCCAGGTGTTTCTGCGGTTGACATGCCTGTGCAGTCAGTTGCTGGTACGGCCGCTTTGGTTTCGTCCGGCAATCTTTCGTTAATCCTGACAACCTCGGCTACTTCCACGGTCTCTGGCTCCGCGCAAACGACCGAACCTAAAATTTTGGTGCCCGGGGCAGGCTTGATCACATCTGATGGTGCAGTACGACCTGTCTTGGACACCGACGTGATTGTGTTCACCGCAAAGGGTCAGTCGTGGGTTGAAGCCACCGATGCAAAAGGCCAGGTTGTGCTACGGCGGATGCTGAAGGCAGGCGACGCGGCAGGTGCTAATGGTGTTTTGCCGATAAAAGTGGTGGTTGGTCGCGCTAACGAGACAGAGGTGCAGATTCGCGGTAAATCGTTTGATTTAACTGCTGTAGCCAAAGACAACGTAGCCCGTTTCGAGGTGAAGTAAATGCCAGTTTGCACGCCTATTGATATTGCCCAACCCAAGCCGCGTTTGTCTCGCCAGGCGCAGGTCGTTTGGGGTTCCCGCGTTGTCACCGTGGGCGGCGATGCACCAGTTCGCATTCAGTCCATGACCAATACCGATACCGTCGATGCAATTGGCACAGCCATCCAGATCAAAGAGTTGGCCAGTGCAGGCTCGGAGATGGTGCGCATTACCGTCAACACGCCGGAGGCTGCTCAAGCTGTACCGTATGTGCGCGAACAGCTGGACCGAATGGGCATTGATGTGCCGTTGATTGGTGACTTTCATTACAACGGACACCGCTTGCTGACGGACTACCCGGCATGTGCTCAGGCTTTATCGAAGTACCGCATCAACCCTGGCAATGTCGGCAAGGGCGACAAACACGACAGACAGTTCGGCCAGATGATTGAAGCGGCGGTACGCTGGAACAAAGCGGTGCGTATTGGCGTGAATTGGGGAAGCCTTGATCAAGAACTTTTAGCCAGCCTGATGGACGAAAACAGCATTCGGGTCGAGCCGTGGGATGCCAAGCAGGTGATGTACGAAGCGCTGATTACCTCTGCGCTGGATTCCGCGAGGCTGGCAGAGCAAATGGGGTTGAAGCGCGAGCAAATTATTCTGTCGTGCAAAGTCAGTGGCGTACAAGACCTGATTTCTGTTTATCGCGAGCTGGCCAAACGCGATGCTTATGCCCTTCATTTAGGCTTGACCGAAGCGGGTATGGGTACCAAGGGTACGGTTGCCTCGGCGGCAGCTTTATCAGTTTTGTTACAAGAGGGTATTGGCGACACGATTCGCGTGTCCCTGACGCCCCAGCCGGGCGAGTCACGCACGCAAGAGGTGGTGATTGCATCAGAAATTTTGCAGGCGCTTGGCATGCGCAGCTTCAACCCGAGCGTTACCGCTTGCCCAGGTTGCGGGCGCACCACCAGCACCACGTTTCAAGAACTCACCCAGCAGATCGATAACTTTTTGCGCGCACAAATGCCCGTCTGGCGCACCAAATACCCCGGCGTTGAAAAAATGAAAGTGGCCGTGATGGGTTGCATCGTCAACGGTCCCGGTGAAAGCAAGCATGCTGACATTGGCATCAGCTTGCCTGGCTCTGGCGAGGCGCCTGCTGCGCCTGTGTACATCGACGGCGAAAAAAGCGTGACGCTGCGGGGTGACAACATCGCTCAAGAGTTTCATGCCATCGTCGAAAACTACATTGAAAAACGCTTTGGTCAATCCACAGCCGTTGCTGCGTAAGACACAGCCGTTGCTGCGTAAGACAATATGGCTGAAAAACTGGCTGCCGTGAAGGGCATGAACGACATCCTGCCACCTGATTCGGCGCGGTGGGAATGGCTCGAGGAAAAAGTTCGCGCGCTGATGGCACGCTACGCCTACCGAAACATTCGCACGCCGATTGTTGAACCAACGCCGCTGTTCGTGCGCGGATTGGGCGAGGTGACCGACATTGTTGAAAAAGAGATGTATTCCTTTGAAGACAGACTCAATGGTGAGGCGCTAACGCTGCGGCCTGAAAACACTGCCGGCGTGGTGCGCGCCGTGGCCGAGCATTCCATGTTGTATGAGGGCGGCAAACGACTCTATTACATGGGGCCGATGTTTCGGCATGAGCGACCCCAGCGCGGCCGATACCGGCAATTTCATCAGATTGGCGCGGAGGCGCTGGGCTTTCCCGGGGCCGAGGTCGATGCCGAACTAATTTTACTGGCCGACGCACTCTGGAAAGAGCTGGGTTTGAAGGACGTCGCGCTAGAGCTGAACAGCCTTGGGCAACCTAGCGAGCGCAAGCAGCACCGGGCTGCTCTGGTCGCCTACTTTGAGGCGAACATTGATGTGCTCGACGAAGAGGCCAGGCGGCGTCTGCACAGCAACCCGCTGCGCCTTCTGGACAGTAAAAATCCAGCCATGCAAGCCATGTTGGAAGCCGCGCCAAAACTGATGGATTTCCTGGGAAAGGACTCTGTCAAACACTTCAACAGCGTCAAAGCGATGCTCGATGCCAACCAGATTGCCTATCGCATCAACCCGCGCTTGGTGCGCGGCATGGACTACTACAACCTGACGGTGTTTGAGTTTGTCACCCAAAGCCTTGGATCGCAAGGCACCATATGCGGCGGTGGACGTTACGATTATTTGATGGAGCAGATCGGTGGCAAGCCGGCCCCTGCTGTGGGTTGGGCGCTGGGTGTAGAGCGGGTTCTGGAACTCATCAAAGAGCAGAGCAGTGAAGTGCCCGCGCCGGTTCTGGACGCGTATGCTGTTATACCCGAGGCCGCGGCGTTGCCAGCAGCCTTGAAAGCCTTGCAGCAGCTTCGAGCGGCAGGCGTCAGAGTGCAAATGCATTCTGGTTTGAGCCTTGACAGCATGGGCAGCATGAAGTCGCAGTTTAAAAAAGCAGATGTTAGTGGTGCGCGCTTCGCGTTGGTCTTTGGTGCTGACGAGCTGGAACAGGGCTGCGTTGCGATCAAACCGCTCAGAGCACCGCTTGACGCTGGCAAACCGGACGCCCAAAGTCTGCACAGGCTCGACGACGTCGCTTCTTGGGCGCACAAACTGGGCAGTTAGTTTGCCAGGGTGCAGAGCAGTCCCTCTACAATCAGACACTCTAACCCGCGCCCCTAACGGCGTGACACCTCCAAACAATTTTTATGTCAACTCACCTCGATCTGGAAGAGCAGGAACAGCTTGCAGAGCTCAAGCATTTCTGGAAGCAATACGGCAACGCCATTTCGTGGCTTTTGATTGCTGTTTTTGGCGCAGTGGCCGCTTGGAACGGTTACCAATACTGGCAAACCCGGCAAGCCGTTCAAGCATCTGTCATGTACGACGAGGTAGACCGTGCGGTCCGCTCCGGCGACATACCCCGCATTGAACGAGCTTTCGCTGACATGAAAGACCGATTCGGCGGAACTGTGTACGCTGATCAATCTGGCTTGCTTGCAGCCAAGGCCTTTTACGACAACGGCAAGCTCGATGCGTCAAAGGCTGCGCTGACCTGGGTCACCGAAAGCGCCAAAGACGAGGGCTACCAGTCCATCGCGAAGTTGCGTCTTGCGGGACTGTTGCTGGAGACCAAGGCTTACGATGAAGCGTTGAAGTTGTTGGCCGGGGCCTTTGCCAAAGATTTTGCGCCGTTGGCAAGCGACCGGCGCGGCGATATTTTGCTTGTGCAAGGCAAAAAAATCGAGGCGCGGGCCGAATACGAAAAAGCTTACAAGGCACTGGACGAGCGCGCCGAGTATCGCCGCTTGGTAGAAGTCAAACTCAATGCACTGGGTGTTGATCCAGTTGCTGTGGCCGTTGCCACGACCGCTCCATTAAAAGCTGCTGATCCGGAGTCCAAAAAGTGAGTATTTACCTTATAAATAGGCCTGCAGCCCTGATTCTACGGGCGCGAGCAGCTACTTTTTTAATAGCGGCCATTTTGCCTCTGTCGGGCTGCTCGGTCATGTCTTATTTTAGCGGCCCGAGCAAACCACAGCCTGCCGCCCTGCAGCCTGTGACGGGCTCCGTGGTGGCCAGGCAGGCATGGACTTCGAGGATTGGTCAAGTCAATTTCCCGCTGGATATTCAGGTGGTCGGCAGCACACTGTTCGTGGCGGGCAGCGACGGCTCAATAGCCGCGATTGACGGACGCACCGGCAGTGACGTGTGGCGCACCAGTGCAGGCGCGCCGATTGCTGCTGGCGTTGGCAGTGACGGAAAAACATCGGTGGTAGTGACGCTGGCGAATGAGGCCGTGGCATTTCTTGATGGACGTGAGATCTGGCGGCAAAAGCTCAACGCCCAGGTTTATACGGCGCCGTTCGTTGCGGGCGGGCGGGTATTCATCCTGACTGCCGACAGGGCGGTCAGCGCATTTGACGGAGAAAGCGGTCGCAAGTTATGGACACAGCAACGGCCCAATGAGCCGTTGGTACTGAAGCAGTCTGGCGTCATGCTGGCGGTGGGTGACACGCTGGTGGTAGGGTTCGGTGGCCGGCTGGCTGGTCTTAATCCATTGAGCGGCAGTGTCCGCTGGGAGGCGCCAATTGCGTCTCCTCGTGGTGTGAATGATGTTGAACGCCTCGTTGATTTGGTGGGCCGTGTCAGCCGTGATGGTGATGTGGTGTGCGCGCGGGCTTTTCAGGCCAGCGTCGGCTGTGTCAACACGACGCGCGGCAACCTGATTTGGACGCAAGCGGCCAATGGGTCTCAAGGCATTCATGGGGACGACAAGCGTTTGTTTGGAACTGAATCTGATGGTGTCGTCAGATCCTGGATGCGCGCTGACGGCGAGCGATCGTGGACGACCGACGTTTTGCGCTACCGCAATCTGACGGCGCCGCTGGTGGTGGGCCGCTCCGTGGCAATCGGTGACTTTGCCGGCGTCATTCATCTGCTGTCCCGTGAAGACGGCTCATTGTTGAATCGCCTGACAACCGATGGTTCATCCATTGCCTCAGCCCCCGTATTGGTGGGCAACACGTTGGTGGCAGTGACGCGCAATGGCGGCATTTTCGGCTTTGCGCCCGAGTAGCCGAACGTCGTGAAACCTGTTATTGCCCTGGTGGGTCGCCCAAACGTGGGCAAATCCACGCTGTTTAACCGTCTGACAAAGACGCGCGACGCCATCGTCGCTGACTATGCCGGGCTAACCCGTGATCGACACTATGGCAATGGCAATTTGGGCACGCACGAATACATCGTGATCGACACGGGCGGTTTTGAGCCCGATGCGCAAAGTGGCATTTACAAAGAAATGGCTAAGCAAACCCGGCAGGCGGTCGCTGAGGCGGATGTTGTGGTTTTTGTGGTGGACGCGCGTGCAGGTGTCAGTGCGCAAGACCACGACATCGGCAAATACCTGCGCAAGCTGGGCAAGCCGACCGTGTTGACTGCCAACAAGGCCGAGGGCATGCTTGAAGGCATTCAGCTTTCCGAGTTTTTTGAGTTGGGGTTGGGCGAGGTGCTGGGAGTATCGGCGGCCCACGGTCAGGGAATGCGCACGCTGGTTGACACTGCGCTCGAACTGCTGCATTTGCCGGAAGTAGATGAGAACGCTGAGCCGCAAGACCCATCGATCATCAAGCTGGCCGTCGCGGGTCGGCCGAACGTTGGCAAATCGACCCTCATCAACACCTGGCTGGGCGAGGAACGCTTGGTTGCCTTTGACATGCCCGGCACGACGCGCGACGCGATTTCGGTGCCTTTTGAGCGTGACGGTCAAAAGTTTGAACTGATCGATACTGCGGGCCTTCGACGCAAGGGAAAGGTGTTCGAGGCGATTGAAAAATTCTCGGTTGTCAAAACGCTGCAAGCCATTGAAAACTGCAACGTCGCCCTGTTGTTGCTCGATGCCACTCAGGGTGTGACTGACCAGGATGCACACATTGCAGGCTATATTCTGGAGAGCGGCAGAGCGGTGGTGCTGGCCATCAACAAATGGGACGCAGTCGATGCTTACCAGCGCGAGACGCTGGCACGCTCGGTTGAAACCCGCTTGGGTTTTTTAAAATTTGCAGCCATTCACTACATTTCAGCCATCAAGCGCCAAGGCCTGGGACCCGTCTGGAAGTCGATTGCCCAGGCGCATGCTTCTGCCAATCGAAAGATGTCGACGCCAGTGCTCACCCGCCTGCTGCTGGAGGCGGTACAGTTTCAGCAGCCCCAGCGCGTTGGCGTGTTTCGACCCAAGTTGCGCTATGCCCACCAGGGCGGCATGAATCCGCCCATCATCATCGTCCATGGCAATTCTCTTGAGCATGTCAGCGAGTCGTACAAGCGGTTTCTGGAAGGACGCTTTCGCAAAGAATTTGAGCTGACCGGCACGCCGATGCGGATCCAGATGAAGACGTCTGCAAACCCTTACAAAGACAAGGAATCGGCCTAGACCTACACCTCGCGCACTTTTGCTGTGATATTGTGTAGGTCCATCAACTCTTGAACACGGAAAATATCGTGAGCAACAACAAAGGCCAGTTACTTCAGGATCCATTTCTCAATACCCTGCGTAGAGAGCATGTTCCTGTTTCAATTTATCTCGTTAACGGGATTAAATTACAAGGCCAGATCGAGTCTTTCGATCAATACGTGGTTTTGTTACGCAATACGGTCACTCAAATGGTTTACAAGCACGCCATTTCGACCATTGTGCCGGGCCGCGCTGTCAATTTTGCAGCTGCAAACCCCGAAGAAAGCCCAGCCAGCTGAGTTCCGCCAGCGTGTCTGCTAACGCCAAGCCGCTGGCCATTTTGGTTGGCGTCGATTTGGGTCTTCCGAATTTTGATCACGACTTGGATGAGCTTGGCCTGCTGGCGCAAACTGCGGGCCTGCAACCCATAGATAAAGTTACTTGCAAGCGACGCGCTCCAGACGCTGCTCTTTTCATAGGTACTGGCAAGGCCGACGAAATCAAGATGCTTGCCCAACAGTTGGGTGCCACTGAGGTGCTGTTTGACCAGGCTTTGAGCCCGGCCCAGCAGCGCAACCTCGAACGCCATCTTGAATTGCCGGTTAATGACCGAACGCTTCTGATTCTTGAAATTTTTGGCCAACGGGCACGTAGTCACGAGGGTAAATTGCAGGTCGAGCTGGCTCGCCTGCAATATTCCTCGACCCGATTGGTCAGGCGCTGGTCTCACCTCGAGCGCCAAACCGGCGGGGCAGGCGTGCGAGGCGGCCCGGGCGAAAAGCAGATTGAGTTGGACAAACGCATGATCAGCGAAGCCATCAAGCGCTGCAAGGAGCGTCTTGGCAAAGTAAAAAAGCAGCGCCAAACCCAGCGGCGCCAGCGGGGCAGGCGCAACGCTTTTAGTATCTCGCTGGTCGGTTATACCAACGCAGGCAAATCAACGCTCTTCAACGCATTGGTGAAAGCCAAAACTTACGCTGCTGATCAACTTTTTGCGACGCTGGACACGACCACGCGGCAACTGTATTTGGGAGATGCACATCGGCGGGTAGCGCTTTCAGACACGGTCGGTTTTATTCGAGATTTACCTCACGGACTGGTCAATGCCTTTGCGGCAACATTGCAGGAAGCCGCTGATGCGGATCTGTTGCTGCATGTGGTGGATGCGGCCAATCCGGACTATCTGGAGCAGATTGAGCAGGTACAGCGGGTGCTTGAGGAAATCGGGGCGGCTGATGTGCCGCAGATTTTGGTCTTCAACAAGCTCGATACCCTTGAAAAATCGCGTTGGCCACTGCATTTGAGCGATATGTTTGAAGTTAAAGACGCATTTTCAGAGGTCACACGCCGGGTAGAGCGCGTATTCGTCAGCGCACAGACGGGCGATGGTTTGCCCCAGCTCAGGCAGTTGCTGTCTGTTCATGCCGCTGGCGATGATGTCCCTGATACCCCCCAGACATCTGAGGTCGTTGGCTAGACCAAGACGCGAGTTAGGCACAATGTTGAAGTATTGAAAAAAGAGCAAGATCTCATGAACCTGAACCCCGTGCTACAGACCCTGACCCGATGGCCTAACCAATTGAAGCAGCGTGCCCTTGGCATGTTCAACCTCAATGACAATCGTTGGGGAAGGGACGGTGACAAGCCTGCCGCAGACAAGCCGTCGGATGGTGATGTCAAACCCAACAGCAACGAACCCAACAACAGCGAGCCGCAACGCCCAGCACCAGCGCCTGAACAGCGCCCCCGGCCAAAAGGCAGCAACCAGGGCCCGCCTGACCTTGATGAATTGTGGCGTGACTTCAATCGCAAACTCAATGGCCTTTTTGGTGGCAACAAGAACGGACGCGGCCGGCCGGTGGGCGGCGGTAACGGTGGCAATACGCCGCCTGGAGGCGGTTTCCAGCCAGACATGAAAAGTGCCGGCATTGGTGCAGGTTTGATTGCGGCTGTCGCTGTTTTGATCTGGTTAGGCACCGGGTTTTTCATTGTGCAAGAGGGTCAGCAGGCCGTCATCACCCGCTTTGGTGAGCTGAAAGGCACACGCGATGCTGGCTTTAACTGGCGCATGCCGTATCCGATAGAACGCCATGAAACAGTGGCGTTGACGCAGCTGCGCTCGGTTGAAATCGGTCGCGGTTCAGCCGCCGGCGCAGCGGGGCTGAAAGAGTCATCCATGCTGACGCAGGATGAAAACATCGTCGACATCAAATTCACGATTCAATACCGCCTGAAAAGCGCGGCCGATTATTTGTTTCAAAACCGCAACCCTGACGATGCCGTCAAAAAAGCGGCTGAATCCGCCATTCGCGAGGTGGTTGGCAAAGGCACGATGGATACTGTGTTGAACAAAGATCGCGAGTCTATTCAACGCGACGTTGTTAAAAGTGTGCAGGCCCAACTTGACCGCTACAAGACCGGTATTTTGATCCAGACCGTCAATATTCAAAACGTGCAGCCTCCCGAGCCCGTACAAGCTGCATTTGACGACGCGCTAAAGGCAGGCCAGGATCGTGACCGTCTTAAAAACGAAGGTCAAGCCTACGCTAATGAAGTCGTTCCGCGGGCCAAGGGTACCGCTGCACGCCTGAAAGAAGAAGCTGACGGCTACAAGGCGAACGTGGTGGCCCGCGCCGAGGGTGACGCAGAGCGATTTAAATCGGTCTACACCGAATATCAAAAAGCGCCGCAGGTTACCCGTGACCGCATGTACACCGATGCGATGCAGCAAATTTACAGCAGCGTGACCAAAGTCATGGTCGACTCGAAGCAGGGCAACAACCTGCTTTATCTGCCACTTGACAAGTTGATGCAGGCGGCAGGCGGCGTTAATGCGGTTGGCAGCGCAGACATTGCGATTGTGCCCACAGCACCCGCAGCTGCCGTACCTGCACCAGCTGCTGCTGACAGCCGGGCACGTGACGGCTCACGCACCCGCGACCGTGACAATCGATAAGAGGAACATGAACAATGAATAAACTCGGTTTCGTCATCACCACCTTGTTGGTGGCGCTGGCTATTTTCGCGTCCACGCTATTCGTGGTGGACCAGCGCCAGTTCGGCGTTCTCTATTCTTTTGGTCAGATCAAGGAAGTGATCACTGAGCCGGGCCTTCGCTTCAAGCTGCCCCAGCCGTTTCAAAACGTGGTGTTTCTGGACCGTCGTGTGCTGACGCTAGACAGCCCGGAAACCGGCTCAATCCAGACCGCTGAAAAGAAAAACCTGGTGGTGGACTGGCTGGTCAAGTGGCGCATTGCAGACCCCAAGCAATTCATCCGCAACAACTCGGGCGGCACCAGTATTCAAACCGCTGAGGCACGCTTGACATCAGTTGTGCAGGACGCGCTGAACTCTGAAGTGACCAAGCGTACCGTCAAGGATGTTCTGTCGACTGATCGAGACAAAATCATGCAAGGCGTTCAGCAGCGCCTGATCGATGATGCCAAAACCTTTGGTATCGAGATTGTGGACGTGCGCATCAAGCGGGTTGACTTTCCACCATCGGTGGCCGATTCGGTTTATCAGCGAATGAAGTCGGAGCGGCAGCAGGTGGCCAATGAGCTGCGTTCCACCGGCAGTGCCGAGGGTGAAAAAATTCGGGCTGACGCAGATCGCCAGCGCGACGTGCTGATCGCCGAGGCTTATCGCGATGCTCAAAAAATCAAAGGAGAGGGCGATGCGAAAGCGTCAGCTTTGTACGCTGATGCGTTTGGCCGGGACGCACAATTTGCGCAGTTTTATCGCAGCCTGGACGCCTACAAAGCCAGCTTTAACAAGAAGAGTGATGTGGTGGTCGTTGACCCATCTTCAGACTTCTTCAAAGCCATGCGTGGTTCAGGCCCTGCTGCGTCTACCAAAAAATAAGCCGCTTCATGGACGGCAGCACCATCTGGCTGGCGCTGGCCGTTGTGCTGGTCATTGTGCTGGTCATTAAAGGGATGTTGCCGCTTTTGTCATCTACCGGCTGACGAAAGGCCTCTAAGCAAGCCCTGAAAATGAAACACGGGCAAATTCGCTTTTTTGGCCTGTTCAGTGTTGTTTTGGGATTACTGGCGATTGCTTTTTTGACCTGCGCTGGGCTTGGCGCGCTGACGGTCAGAAAAGCGTCGGTTTACCCCGGTAAAATCCGGGTTTTAACAGCGAACTCAAATCACATGCCCGCCTGGTCGTCATCATGGCAATTGCCGGATCAAATTGCCGATGTCCTGCCGTCCGAGGCGCGTCATATTGAAGAGCTTCGCCGCCTGTGGCTGGACACCGCTCGCAGTTACGGCTACGAGTTGGTTATGCCGCCGATGCTCGAGCACATCGAGTCGCTGCTCACCGGCACCGGTGAGGCGCTTGATTTGCAAACCTTCAAGCTCGTTGACCAGCTGTCGGGCCGCACGCTGGGCCTCAGGGCTGACACCACGCCGCAAGTTGCCCGCATCGATGCGCATTTGCTGAACCGCAGCGGCGTCGCCCGCCTGTGCTATTGCGGCCCGGTACTGCATACCCGGGCCGACAAGCCGCACGCCACGCGCGAGCCCTTGCAGTTTGGCGCTGAAATCTACGGCCATGCCGGGCCTGAAGCAGACCTGGAAGCGCAAATGTTGGCTTTGCAAGGCTTGAGGGCAGCGGGTATCAAAGACTTGAGGGTTGACATGGCCGATGTCCGGATTGTCAGCAGTTTGCTGGCTGGCACGCACATTCCGGTCAAAACACTGAGCCGCATTCATGCCGCCTTGGCCGCCAAAGATAGCGCCGAGCTAAGCAGCCTGACGGCTAGCGTGAAAGACATGCCTGCCGTTTCGCGTGAAGGGCTTCAGGTTTTGCTTCAGCTGTACGGCGACGCCAAAGTGCTTGATGAAGCAGTAAAAGCCCTGCAGCCCAATGAATTATTGCGTCAGGCGCTACAAAATTTGAAATGGCTGGCGTCGCATGTTGAAGCCCATGCAGCAGTAGGGTTTGATCTGGCTGACCTGCGCGGCTACGCCTATTACAGCGGCACACGCTTTGCCATTTACGGCCACGGTGCCGAGCTGGCCCGAGGTGGGCGGTACGATGAGGTGGGTGCGGTTTTTGGCCGCAGCCGGCCTGCCGCCGGATTTAGCTTGGACTTGAAGGAACTTGTCACGGTATTGCCGCCGCGACCCCTGAAGGCCGCCGTACGCGCGCCGTGGGTTGAAAACACGGCCTTGAGCGCCGTTATTTCCCAACTGCGCACGTCCGGTGACACGGTTGTCTGCGTGCTGCCGGGTCATGAGCATGAGGTCAATGAGTTTGACTGTGACCGGGAACTTGTTCATTCAAACGGCCAATGGACAGTCACAGCACTGGCCACGTCGGCCGAGAACCGTTAATTTTTATATCCCAAACCGCACCACCTGATGATGATTAAAAAACAAGCCTCCACTGCTGGACGCAACGTTGTGGTTGTAGGCACCCAATGGGGCGATGAAGGCAAAGGCAAGCTGGTTGACTGGCTGACTGAATCAGCGCAGGGCGTTGTGCGCTTTCAGGGCGGCCACAACGCGGGCCACACGCTGGTCATCAACGGTGTTAAAACAGCGCTGAATCTGATCCCCAGCGGCATCATGCGCGCCGGCGTGAAGTGCTACATCGGAAACGGTGTGGTGTTGTCAACGTCGCATTTGTTCAAAGAAATCGCGCAGCTTGAATCGCAAGGGGTTGAGGTGAGGAGCCGCCTTCGCATCAGCGAGGCGTGCCCGTTGATTTTGCCTTTTCACGCTGCACTCGATGCGGCCAGAGAGGCCTTGAGAGAGCAGGGCGGCACCGAGAAAATCGGCACCACTGGCAAAGGCATTGGCCCAGCTTATGAGGACAAAATAGCCCGCCGCGCCCTGCGCGTGCAAGACTTGAAGCATCCCGAGCGTTTGGCCACCAAGCTGCGTGAACTGCTCAAGCTGCACAACCATGTGCTGACGACGTATTTGAACGCACCTGCTATTGATTTTGAAGCAACTTATGCTGAAGCTATTAGCCATGCCGAGCACCTAAAGCCCATGATGGCGGACGTGTCGCGTGAGCTGAACGATGCGCATAAAGCCGGTGCCAATTTGCTGTTTGAAGGTGCGCAGGGCACGTTGCTCGACGTTGACCACGGCACCTACCCGTATGTCACGTCCAGCAACTGCGTGGCGGGCAACGCTGCAGCAGGCTCCGGCGTTGGCCCTGGCATGCTGCACTACATTTTGGGCATCACCAAGGCATATTGCACACGCGTTGGCGGTGGGCCTTTCCCGACGGAACTTGACTGGCAAACACCCGGAACACCCGGCTACCACATGAGCACGGTTGGCGCAGAGCGCGGCGTGGTCACCGGCCGCTACCGCCGCTGCGGCTGGTTTGACGCAGCGCTGCTCAAACGCTCAGCGCAGGTCAATGGCTTGAGCGGTTTGTGCATTACCAAGCTGGATGTGCTGGATGGCATTGACAAACTTTTGCTGTGCACTGGCTATGAGCTGGACGGCGAAGTGACAGATATTTTGCCCATGGGCGCGGACGACATTGCCCGCTGCCAGCCGATTTACGAAACCATGGACGGCTGGAAAGACGTGACGGTGGGCATTACCGACTACGACAAACTGCCGGTCAACGCGCGGCTGTATTTACAGCGGATTGAGCAAGTCACCGGTGTGCCGATTGCCATGATTTCCACCAGCCCGGACCGTGACCACACCATCATGCTCGCGCATCCGTATCTTGCACCCTAAAGTACGTTTCAGGTATCAAATAAGCCTTTAGCCCAATAAATACGGGCGCGAGCAGCTATCAAAACAGGAATAGAAATATGTTGACAGAAGACGGCAAGCATCTCTACGTCAGCTATGACGAGTATCACAACCTGATTGAAAAGCTCGCCATCAAGGTGCATCAATCGGGCTGGCAGTTCGACACGATTTTGTGTCTGGCACGCGGCGGTATGCGCCCTGGCGACATCCTGTCGCGCATCTTTGACAAGCCGCTGGCGATCATGTCGACCAGCTCGTATCGCGCTGATGCAGGAACCAGGCAGGGCGAGCTGGACATCGCCCGCTTCATCACCACCCCTAAAGGCGAGATCGCTGGCAAAGTACTGCTGGTTGATGACCTGGCAGACACAGGCCACACACTGAACGCCGTCATTCACCAGCTCAAAAACAACTACGCCCCCATCACAGAGCTGCGCAGCGCTGTGATCTGGACCAAAGGCGTCTCCACTTTTCAGCCCGACTATTCGGTGGAACTGCTCCCCACCAATCCATGGATTCACCAACCGTTTGAAAGCTATGACTCGCTGTCGCCGACGGAGTTGCTAGCTAAGTGGAAGATATAGCGCCCACGCTTGCCCCTGCGTGTGGCCGCTGCCCCAAAGGGGTCGTTGTTCCTGCGGTCTGGCAAAGCCAGTCCTGCGGCTTTTGCTTGAAGGGGCCAAGGAGTTGCCGTTAATATCTGGTGATGAGCGATTCACCTCCCCAACTCCCCACAGCCCTGATTCACCACCCGTACAAGCCGCCTGCCGGCTTTGAGGCCATACCGCCCGCCATCCACCGGGCATCAACCGTCATATTTCCCAGCGTCGCAGCGCTGCGCACACGCGACTGGCAACATAAAACCGGCTACACCTACGGCCTGCACGGAACGCCGACCACTTTTTTGCTGGAAGAGCGCGTTGCCACGCTGGAAGGCGGCAAGTTTTGCACCCTGGTGCCCAGCGGGCTGGCGGCTGTCGTGCTGGTGGGCATGGCGTTTTTAAAAGCAGGCGACGAGCTATTGATACCTGACAACGCCTACGGCCCGAACAAGGCGTTTGCCAACGGCGAGCTGGCGGCCTGGGGCATCACGCACCGGTTTTATGACCCGATGAAACCGGCTGACCTGGCGGCCAAATTAAGCGCCAAAACCCGGCTGGTGTGGCTTGAAGCGCCGGGCAGCATCACGCTGGAGTTTCCTGATTTGCCAGCGCTGGTGGCAGTCGTCAAAACGCATCAAAACGTCCATCCGCAAGGCATCGTCACCGCACTTGACAACACCTGGGGCGCAGGCATTGCATTCAATGCATTCGACTTGGGCGCTGACATCTCAGCCCACGCACTGACCAAATACCCGAGCGGCGGGGCGGATGTGCTGATGGGTTCAGTCGTGACGCGACAAAAAGAGCTGCATCACCTGATTCACTTTTGCCACATGCGCGTCGGCTACGGCGTGGCGGGTAACGATGCTGAGCTGGTGCTGCGCGGGCTGAACACCATCGCCCTGCGCTATGCCGCGCAAGACAGCGCCACACGTGCAGTGGCCCGCTTTATTCAAGGCCAGCCCGAGGTCGCCGCCGTACTGCACCCGGCGCTGCCTGGCTCGCCGGGTCATGAGGTGTGGAAGCGCGATTGCACAGCGGCAGCGTGTTTGTTCAGTGTGGTGTTCAAGCCAGAGCTGGCTCAAGCCCAAGTCGACCGTTTTTGCGACGCCTTGAAACTTTTCAAACTTGGCTACAGCTGGGCCGGGCCGATGAGCCTGTGTGCGCCCTATGACATTGCGGTGCTACGCACCACGCCATGGCCGTACAAAGGCGGTTTGGTGCGCTTTTCAGTCGGGCTGGAGGCCGCAGAAGATTTGCAGGCTGACCTGGCCCAAGCGCTTGCCGCGATGCATTACAGTTAGGCCAACATTCAAACGAAAGCAGCCTGTGGCAACTCCCAATTATGGTTACGAAAAGCGTCAAAAAGAGCTGGCCAAAAAGCGCAAAAAAGAAGACAAACTCAAACGCAAAGCCGAAGGCAAGCCTGATGAGCCGGAAGACGGCACCGACTCGGACGGTCAGCCACCTGTTGACGGCACGCCGCCCGTCGAGCCTCAGGCTTGAAAATCACCTAAACTTCGAACTTTATTGGCAAATAAGCCTGTAGGCCAATAAATACGGGCGCGAGCAGCTACTTTATCAATAGCATTTCCTGAGCCAGAATCTGCATCGCGTCAACGCTCCTGTTAGCCGGAGCAATGGTGTGCCGGGCAGGGTATTGCGCAAAGTTGCGCTGCATCGACTGCAAATACACCGGGTCGTAGTGATCAACCAGCAGCTTGCGAACAACTGATGCCACATCGCCGTTGCGGGCACGCGTTTGCCAGCTGGTCACTACTTCCTTGCCGCGCGCCTGGGTCAGCGCACCCAGGCGGTCGCAAAAAAACGCAATGTCCTTGACGAAGAAATCGTAGTCTTCCAGCAGCAACTGAACCCGCTCGTCTTCGCTTAAATCCAGTTGCAGGCACGGCGCAGCGCGCATCGCCGTGATCAAACCCTCGGGTATCGCCACGTTGCCAACCTTTTTGCTTTCGCTCTCAATGTACACAGGCCGTGATGCATCAAAGCTTTTAAGCGCCGCCCAGATCAGGCTGTCGTAGGCTTTTTGCGTGGGCTGCGGCAGGCCTGGGATCACCCCCAGCACCGACGAACGGTGGTTGGCCAGCGCTTCCAGGTCCAGCACCTGCGCGCCAAGTGCCGCCAGGGCTTGCAGCAGCCGCGTTTTGCCTGAACCTGTGGTGCCGCAAATCACGCGGTAGCTGTGTTGTGCCGCCAGTTGTGGCAAGTCAGCCACCAGCGCGGCCCTGAAGGCCTTGTAGCCGCCATCCACCAGTGTCACGTTAAAACCAATCTGGTCCAGGATCAGCGCCAGCGAGCCACTGCGCTTGCCGCCGCGCCAGCAGTACACCAGCGGCTGCCAGTCGCGCGGCTTGTGGATCACGTCACGCTCCAGGTGGCACGCAATGTTCTTGGCGACCAGTGCCGCGCCGCGTTTTTTGGCATCAAAGGCGCTGATCTGTTTGTATTCAGTGCCAACCAGCTTGCGCTCTTCGTCGTTCAGGCTGGGCCAGTTGATAGCGCCAGGCAAGTGGTCGTCATCAAATTCGCCTTCCGATCTGGCGTCAATGACATCTGAGAAATCGCCAAGTCTTGTCAGCACATCAACAGCTGAAATTTTGATCACACTCATTTCAAGAGCTTTTTCAATTCAGGCCACACATTGGCCAGCATTTTGGGCTGCGCCTGCTCGTTGGGGTGAATGCGGTCGGCCTGAAACTGGCCAGCTACATCTGGCACGTCAGCCACACCTTTTAAAAAGAACGGTAGCAGCGCAACTTTTTCAGCCTTGGCTACTTTTACGAACAAGTTTGAGAAAGTCGCGCCGTACGCGCCGCCGTAATTGGGGGGTACCTGCATGCCCAGCAGCAGTACTTTGGCGCCGGCTTTTTTGGCGGCTCGCGTCATGGCTGTCAGGTTGGCCTCGGTCATGTCCAGCGGCAGGCCACGAAGCGCGTCGTTGCCGCCGAGTTCAATCACGACGACAGTCGGCTTGTGCGCGGCCAGCAGCGCACCGATGCGCGAGCGCCCACCCGAGGTGGTGTCGCCGCTGATGCTGGCATTGATGACCTTGGCTGTCTTTTTCTCAGAGGCAAGCTGCTTTTCAAGCAGCGGCACCCAGCCGGCTCCGCGCTTGAGGCCATATTCAGCGCTCAACGAATCGCCGACGACCAAAATCGTTTCCGGCGCTGCTGAATGCACAGGCAGGGTCAGCATGAGCCCGGCCAACATCACCCATATTGGTTTTAAACCTTTTGCCACAAGCTGCAAACACAGCTTGGTAAAGTCACTGGTGTTGTTACCGTGGTTGAAATTCAAGATTTTTGATGGGGCCGTCATGTCCGCTTCTGTTGTTTCCAGCAATGTTCCGTTAGATTCAATTGTTGCCGTTCAGCATATTTTCAAGTCCGTCAGCGACTCGACAGGCACACTGACCATTTTGCGTGATATCGATTTTGCCCTCGCCCCACGCGAGACCGCCGCCATTATCGGCGCATCAGGCTCAGGCAAAAGTACGTTGTTGTCCATCATTGCAGGTTTAGACACACCCACCAGCGGCACAGTCCGCTTGGCAGGCCAGGACATTTTTGCCTTGAGCGAAGACGATCGCGCTGCGCTGCGGGCACAAAAAGTCGGTTTTGTCTTTCAAAGTTTCCAGCTAATGGGCAATTTGACGGCGCTGGAAAACGTCATGCTGCCCCTGGAGCTGTCAGGAACTAAAAACGCCAGAGCGATGGCACTAGAAATGCTCAAGCGCGTCGGCCTCGGCGAGCGCCTGTCGCATTACCCCAAGGTGCTGTCTGGCGGCGAGCAGCAGCGCGTGGCGCTGGCCCGTGCCTTCGTGGTGCAACCGGCCGTGCTGCTGGCAGACGAGCCCACCGGTAGCCTTGACTTTGCCACGGGGGACACCGTGATGCAGTTGATGTTTGAGCTGAACCGCGAGCTGGGCACAACGCTGGTGCTGGTCACGCACGACAAAGCCATTGCCGCGCGCTGCGAGCGGCGCATTGTGATTGAAGCGGGTAAAATCAGGCTGGACTGAAGCTAAACAGGGCTGTAGCTCATGCAATACGGGCGCGAGCAGCTATTGAAAGTGTAGCTATCGAAAGTGTAGCTCTTGGCATGGTATGACGTTAACGCAAATCGGCAGAACTTTCTTTCGCTCTGCCCGCATTTTTTAACAGCACGCCCACAGTGCCCGACCACAGCTCGTAAAAGCCTTCGCTTTGCCGGGTTTGAAGCCAGCTCTCCCAGCGGGTGTTGGCACAAGCGGCGTTTCTGGCGGCAATGCCTTCTTGCGCAATACCTTCTTGCGCAATGCCTTCGGTTATTTTGCCGCCACCTTTGCCTGGGCCGCTACCTGCTTGCCTGCCCATTGACCAGGCGCATAGGCAGTTTTTTGTTGATGACCTCAAACCCGTCAGGCACGGTCGGCTTGATCACCGGTTCCATCACGGGCACGCCGCCCGGTGCTGGCACCATGCGGGCGTCCAATTGAATGGCCACCATGAATTCAGCCGGTTCGGCGTCCAGCAACTGGCCATTTACGAGCCACTTTACCGGGTTGATGAGTGCCGTTCAGTCCGCCGAAAGCGGCAGCTTCACGGCCGCAGCCAAGGTGCTTGAACTTACGCCAGCCGCCGTCAGCAAAAACGGGGCTGCGCTGCAAGCCATGCGGAAAGTGCGTTTGTTCCACCGAACCACACGCCAGCTAGTGCTGATAAAAGAGGGAAAAGCGTTCGTGGCGCAAGCCCGAGAGGGTTGGGGGCCTCTGGAGGCGGCTTTTATCCAGGTCACGCAGGGGCTTACGCCACACGGGTTGGTGCGAGTCAGCAGCTCAGCGGGCTTTGGCCGGCGCTTTGTGCTGCCGCTTCTGCCGGCGTTTTACGCGCTGTATCCCCAGCTGCAGGTTGATTTGAGCCTGAATGATCTCAACGTGGATTTGTTGCGCGAAGGCTTCGACGTGGGCATTCGCGGTGGCAGCGAGCCTCCCGAAGGAATGGTGGCCCGCAAGATTTGCAATCTTGCGGCCATGTTGGTTTGTACGCCGCCTTGCTTCACATGGGCATAGCGCGCTTGGGCCGCCATCATGCTCATACTGCGTTGCATCGTGGGGAATTGGTCGAAGTGCTCCCTCTCCAGCACCTGCCGGGTGACGCCAGCATGCGTATCTTTTATCCTCACCGCGCAGGTTTGGCCTCGCGTGTGCGGGTCTTGGTTGATTTTCTGCTGACGAATCTGGCAAAGAACTCTGCCCTGCAAGACCGATGATTTTTCTGTACGTCTCAGTTGATCGGCCGAACAGGCTGCCTTAACTCCTCGCGCAATATGCTCGATGCTGCACAGCCCAACAAGATCTGCAAGCTGTGGACGAGATTCGTGGGTCAAATTGGCTCCTAGCCCAATAACTATGGGCGCGAGCAGCTATAAAAATGATATTCGCTCAATGACATGGCTGTGCAGGGATAATCGACTCATGCCTTCTTCCTCCAAAAATCTATTCGGCTTTCACGCCGTTGGCGTGCGCATCAAAACCGCGCCCAAATCCGTCTTCGAAGTGTTTTACGACGTGCAGCGGCGTGATGCGCGTATGCGGCAGTTCACGGACCGCGCGCGTGACAGCGGCATCAAGCTGGTCGAGTCTGACGGCCTGCGGCTGGCCAAAATGTGCGGCAGCCACGGACACCAGGGTGTGGTGGCGCGGGTGGATGCGCTGGCGCAGGTCACGTCGCTTGATGAGTTGCTTGAAAACCTGGAATCGTCCGGTGTGAAGAATCCGCTGCTGCTGGTATTGGACGGCGTGACTGACCCGCACAACCTGGGTGCCTGCCTGCGGGTGGCCGACGGCGCGGGCGCTCACGCCGTGATAGCACCGAAAGACCACGCAGCGGGTATTAGCGCGATTGTGTCGAAGGTGGCTAGCGGTGCGGCTGAGACCATGCCGTACTTTATGGTGACCAACCTGGCGCGCACGCTGGGTGAATTGAAGGAGCGCAATATTTGGTGCATCGGCACATCAGACGATGCTGAAAAAACGATTTACGACGTTGATTTGACAGGCCCGATAGCTCTGGTTTTAGGAGCAGAAGGCGAGGGCATGCGCCAGTTGACGCGCAAAACCTGTGATCAGCTGGTCAGCATCCCAATGCACGGGGCGGTTGAAAGCCTGAATGTGTCGGTGGCCAGCGGGGTTTGTTTGTATGAGGCTTTAAGACAACGCCGAGCCGCCTGAGAAAAATTAAACCAGCCCAAACCAGCCCAGCAACGCGCCCGCACCCAGCAGCCACAGCAAATGAACTTTGCTGCGCCACACAATCAGTGCTGTGAGCGCCGTGACCAGCCATATCGGCCAATTCTTCAGTTCTGGACCATTGGATTGCGCGAGTATCCAGCCGGTGGCTATCAGCAGCGCCACCACGATTGGCGCCATGCCTTGCTTGAAGGCGCGCACCGCCCGCAACTCGCGGTTACGGTGGCCCCACTGCGCGGCAAGGTAAGTCAGCGTGGTGCTGGGTATCAATATGCCCAGCATGGCGGTCAAAACGCCCAGCAGGCCCGTCAGCATGCCGCCCGCGTTCAGCCCCACATTCCAGCCCATCAGCGCAACGAACAGCACATTTGGCCCCGGTGCGGCTTGCGCGATGGCAATCGATGCATTGAACTGCGCATCGGTCAGCCAGTGTTGCTGGTCAACCAGATAGCGGTGCATGTCTGGCGCGGTGGTGATAGCCCCACCAATGGCCAGCAGCGACAGCGACATGTAGTGAAAAAACAGGTTGAACCAGTCTTGCACCGTCAGTACCAAACTCAGGGGCTCTGTCATGACGTCAGCTTATTCATGGCTGTAGCTTCCTGTAGGCCATCGTGCACGCCACAGTGCCAAGGCCCATCAACACATAGGCCAGCGGCCAGCGCAGCAGCCCAACCGCTACAAAACACAGCACGCCCAGGCAGATGCAGACCGGTAAACCCAGCACATTTTTTTGCAGCGCACCAAACAGCTTCAGGCCGGTCGCGGCAATCAGGCCCGCAGCCACTGCCGCCATGCCGCGCAGCGCACCCTGCACGCCGGGGTGGCCTGCAAACTGGGCATAGACCAAGGCCAGCAGCAACACCACGCACAGCGGCGCCACCAGCATGCCCGCCAGCGCAGCCATCGCGCCTTTAAAGCCGAAGTAGCGGCTGCCAATCATTAGCGACAGGTTCACTACATTCGGCCCCGGCATGATTTGCGCAACTGCCCATTCCTCCACAAATTCTTCACGCGTAAACCAGCGCTTTTTCTCAACCAGCTCACGTTGCACCACGGCCAACACGCCGCCAAAGCCCTGCAGCGCCAGTACAGTGAAGGACACAAACAGATCGGTCAGCGATGTGGGCTGTGCAGTTGCTGCAGGCAAGGGCTTTATCATCCAGTCATTATCGTTACCGCCAACTGGCGTTAACGCACCTCAACCATTTTTCGACAATCGCGCCATGAACCATCTCAAAATCGACTTCGTGTCCGACGTGTCATGCCCCTGGTGCGTGATTGGCCTGCGGGCGCTTGACCAAGCCCTGGCCAATGTCAAACCCGACATCACCGCTGAGCTGCATTTTCAGCCGTTTGAGCTGAACCCCCACATGCCGCTGGAAGGCCAGGAGATCACCGAGCACATCACGCAAAAGTACGGCATCAGCGCTGATCAGGCCAATGCCAACCGCGAGAACATTCGACAGCGTGGTGCACAAGCTGGTTTTAAATTTGCGATGGCCAGCGAGCCGGGCGGTGGCCGCAGCCGCATTTACAACACCTTTGATGCGCATCGCTTGCTGCATTGGGCTGAAACGGTGAGTCCGGACAAGCAAAAGGCGCTGAAAGAGGCGCTGTTCGCCGCGTACTTTACCAACGGACAAAGCCCGGCCTCGCACGAGGTGCTGCTGCGCGTCGTCGGGCAAGTGGGGCTGGACGTAGCCACCGCAAAGGTTGTCTTAAGCTCCAACCAATACGCTGACGAGGTGCGGGCACAAGAGCACTTCTACACCGGGCAGGGCATTCGTTCTGTGCCAGCAGTCATCATCAACAGCAGGCATCTGGTCTCTGGTGCCCAGCCAGTTGAAGTGTTTGAAAATGCACTCCGCCAGATCGCCGCCGCTGGCTGATCGTGTCATGAAGCAAAAACTGTTTTACTTCTTATTAGCCTTGATGCCGTTGTTGGCGCTGCCCGTCAACGCCCAGCCGCTTTCAAACCGCGCTATCAAAATAGTCGTACCTTTCGGCGCAGGCGGCGTTGCTGATTTGACGGCGCGCATCGTAGCGCAAAAAATGGCTGACAACATGGGCCAACCGGTGGTGGTTGACAACAAGCCCGGCGCGGGCGGCGTCGTGGCCGGGGACACGGTAGCCAAGGCTGAAGCCGACGGCCACACGTTGTTGCTGATGTCTAACGGCACGGCGGTCAGCGCCGGGCTGTTCAAGGCGCTGCCTTTTGATACGGCCCGTGACTTTGCGCCCATCTCCACGTTGGGTTTTTTCGACATCGCGCTGGTGGTGCCGCAAAACTCTCCATATAAAACTCTGCCAGAGCTACTGGCGTTTGCGCGCGCCAATCCGGGCAAGCTGAACATTGGCACCATCAATGTGGGCAGCACGCAAAACCTGTCAGCAGAGTTGTTCAAATCGACCGCGAACATTCAGGCGCAAATTGTGCCGTTCAACGGCACCCCAGCCGTTATCACTGCGCTGCGCGGCGGGCAAATTGATGCCGCGGTTGAAATTTTGAGCCCGCTGTTGCCACAAATCAACGCCAGCGCGATCAAAGCATTGGCCGTGTTTGGTGACAGGCGCTCCGTGGTGCTGAAAGACGTACCCACCGCCGCGCAAAGCGGCATCACGGGTTTCAGCGCAGCGTCCTGGAATGCGCTTGCCGCACCGGCCAAAACCCCAAAAGACATCGTGGCCCGCCTGAACCGTGAGGTCAAGGCGGCACTCGAAGCGCCAGACGTTAAAAAACGTTTGCTCGACCTGAACATCGACGCAACCTACAGCACACCCGAGCAACTGGCAACGTTGCTGGCCGCCGAGATTCGCCGCTGGTCTGACGTGATTGCACGCGCCAAAATACCCACACAGTAGATTTACCGAATTTACTTTCCGGTGTAGCCCATGGTTTGCGGCAACCACAATACGATTTGTGGAAAGCAGGTCATCGCCAGCAGCAACAGTAAAAGCATCACCAAAAACGGCCAGCCTTCCTTCATCATCTCGCCAATCGGTATGCCCGTCAGCGCCTTGGTCACAAACAGCAGCATGCCAAACGGCGGGTGGATGAGACCGATCATCATGTTCAGCACCACCAGCACGCCAAAGTGCACCAGGTCAACGCCCAGCAGCTTGGCCGCAGGCAGCAGCATGGGCACAAACACCAGCAGCAGCACTGACACATCCAGAAAGCAGCCCAGCACCAAAAACATCAGGTTGACCAGCAGCAAGAATTTGATTTGAGTCAAACCCAGGCTGTCAACCCAGGCGGCCATCGCTTGCGGCACACCTTCAGCGGTAAAGGCGTAGTTCAAAATAAACGAGCCCGCCAAAATGAAAGTGATGACCGCGCTGCCGCGCGTTGATTCCATCACCACGCCCCAAAAGCTGCGCCAGGTCAGCGCCCGGTACACCACGCCCGCCAGCACCAGCGCATGCAGCGCCGCCACCGCTGCCGCTTCAGTGGGCGTAAAGGCGCCTGAATAAATACCGCCCAGCAGCACAATCGGCATCGACAAGGGCAGCGCGCCCCGGTAGATGATGGCTGGCCAGTCGCGCAGCGGTATCTTGTCTTCACGCGGCATGTTGCGTTTGACGGCGATGACATGCACCACCAGCATCATCAGCGCCGCCATCAAAAAACCCGGCACCACCCCACCCAAAAACAGCGCCCCGACCGATGCGCCTGACACCATTGCGTAAATCACCATCGGTATCGACGGCGGAATGATCGGCCCCAGCGTGGCGCTGGCTACCACCACCGCACCAGCAAAACCGCGCGAATATTCAGGCTTTTTCAGCATCTGTTTGATGGTGACGAGGCCCGGCCCGGCGGCATCGGCAATCGCGCTACCGCTCATGCCTGAAAAGATCACGCTGACCAGAATGTCCACCTGTGCCAGCCCGCCGCGCATGCGGCCCACCAGGATGCGGCAAAAATCAAAAATGCGCTCGCTCACCGTGCCCGCGTTCATGATGTTGGCGGCAAACACAAACAGCGGGACGGCCAGCAACACGTAGCTGTTGTAAAGGCCATTGCCAATTTGCTCGGCCACCAGGCCCACATCTTGCCGCTTGACCAGCAGGTAGGCAATGCCGGACGCGATCATTGAAAAGCCGATCGGCATGCGCAGCAGCATGGCGCTGACGAGCACGACAACTAAAACGATGAGGGCTGTGCTCATAGCCGCAACTCCGCATCCAGGCCTTCGCCTCTGGCCGCCCGCCAAATCGCTTAACCCGACCGAACTACCAATGCCACCAGCAAAAATACAAACGGTAAAAACACCCACATGAAGGGCAATCCCAGCACGGGTGTGCCTTCACGCTTCATGAAATAAACGTAGTCCCAAGTGGCCGGAATGGCGTAGAGGGCCAGCCCACCTATCAACATATTGCCCACAAT
>JANYED010000028.1 GCA_025363315.1 Polaromonas sp. | reverse complement strand
AACGGCGCGGCCACTTTGGACGCTTGCGAGCCGGTTCTTGCCTTGCAATCAGCCGCACTCACGCTTGGGCTGCATGTAAAGGCGGATTCTGTGCAGGAATGCCTCGATATGGCGTTACGAGCCTGGCTTGCCGCTTAAAATCCCATATAAATTGTTGCCGATAGCTCATCTTGTTTAAACTTTCATCCTCCATCGACAGGCTGCTGGGCTACGCGCTCGCTGCGGTGTTTAAAAACGCGGCTTTGCGCAGCCATTTGCTGGTGGTTGTTGCTTTGGCGACGTCGGCCGCTGCGCTGGCTCAGGTCTGCGCCACGCCCGGCAAGGAAAGCGCCACCACGTCAATCGCAGGCGTGGTGAACAGTTACTACCCTGGCACAGCAGCCAGCGTGCCCGCAGGGTCACAAACCATTGCCATTGGCAGCATTGCGGCAGGCGGCAACACCACGCCTATTGCGGCTGGGGATTTGCTGGTCATCATGCAAATGCAGGGCGCGCAAATCAACAGCTCCAACAGCGACTGCTACGGGGACAGTGTCGGTGCGGCGGGCTGCGCCACGCGCAGCACCACCACGTCATCGTATGCAGGCGGCAACCTGGCTAGCAACTACCTGGCCGGTAACTGGGAATATTGCACCGCCACCACGGCTGCGGGCACGTCGGTGGGTGTTGCTTGCGCAGGCGCTGGCGGCGGCACCGTCAATGCCTACCGAAGTGCCGCATCCACAGGTGCATCAAGCGACGGCAACTACAGCTACCAGGTGGTGCGTGTGCCGCAGTACACCAACGCAGCCTTGACGGGCAACTTGACGCCTTTGGCTTGGAACGGATCAGCCGGCGGTGTGCTGGCACTGCAGGCCAATGGCGCGGTCAATCTGGCCGGCTTTAACTTAAATGTGTCCGCGAGCGGCTTTAGAGGCGGCGGCGTCAACTTTACGGCGCCTTATGGTCCATCTGTGATTGACCCGGTCAACGGCTCGAGTTTTTACGTTGCACCCGCTGGCGCAATTGGCGCAGCGCCCGGCGGAGAGCGCGAAGGTTCCTTCAAGGGTGAGGGTATCGCCGGTACCCCACAACTGGTCTACAACGGCACCGTGCAAAGCAACACTGGCATTGACGGTTACACCGGCGGTTCACGCTCACGCGGCGCGCCTGCTAATGCAGGCGGTGCCGGTAACAACCAGAATGCCGGCGGAGGCGGCGGAGGTAATGGCGGACAAGGCGGCCAGGGCGGCGGCGGCTGGAACGACGTGTCGCGCCCGACTACATTTCAAGATTCTGGCGGCTTTGGAGGCGACGGCGCTAGCCGCGTTGGCAATAATTTAAATTTGAGCGCGTCACGTCTAATCATGGGGGGTGGCGGTGGTGGTGGTCATGTTGACGGTGGCGGTACCAATTGCGATTTGGGTGCTTGGGGCGGCAACGGCGCGGGCGTGATGATCATCAGGGCGGCGACTTTGGCGGGGGCTGGCAGCTTGCTAGCCAACGGCGGCAATGGTTTTGCACCCAACACGGCGGGTTCATGCACCGATGCCGCTAGTGGCGCGGGCGCGGGCGGCACAGTACTGGCGGCCGTCAACACCGGCTTGTCAGGCCGTACCGTCAATGTCTCTGGTGGGGCCGGTGCCACGTCCAGCTATTCCCAGCACGGGCCGGGCGGTGGCGGAGGCGGCGGAGTTGTGTACTACAACAGTGGCGCAGGCACGCCGTCCATCACGGCCAACGGCGGACCCAATGGCCTGGATACGCCCACGATTACCGCAACTTCCGCTTGGTTTGCAACAACCGGCACTGTGTCAGCGTTGACTACGTCGATCACGTCGTTCAACACCGCCTGCTCGACGGTGCTGGATGTCACCAAGACAGATGCCGTTACTGCCGTGCAGGCAGGCGGCACCACAACGTACACGGTCACGTTTGTCAATTCAGGCGCTACAGCTGCCGACGGCGCTGTCGCCAAAGACCTGACCAGCCCGGGCTTGAGCTGCACGGTCTTCAGCTGCGCGCCCAGCTTGCTGCCCATACCCGCCAGCTGCCCGGCAGCGGCGTCGTGGCCCAACCTGCTGACGGCCGCTGGACTGGCCTTGCCGGTGCTGCCCAGCAAAAGCAGCGTGACATTTGTCGTCGCATGCAATGTGACGGCGACCGGACAATAACGGTGATGACATTGCCTTCGACCCCGCTGTTGCCGTCGCTCCCGCTACCTGAATCGTCCCTGAAAGCCCTGACAGCACCACGGCGCAGCATCCGCAGTTTTGTTCTGCGTACCGGCCGCACAACTGCAGGCCAAGCCAAAGCTTTTCAGACCCAGGGCCCACAATACTTGCTGACTTACGCAGCTGGCCCGTGCCATTTTGAAACTCTCTTCAAACGTGCCGCACCAACCGTTCTGGAAATAGGTTTTGGCATGGGCGAGGCCACCGCGCAAATTGCCGCTGGTATGCCCGGCACCAATTTTTTGTGTTGTGAAGTTCACACGCCCGGCGTTGGCGCTTTGCTTAAAAGGATTGACGAGCAAGACCTCACGAATATCCGAATCTTGCAACACGACGCGGTGGAGGTGATAAACCACATGCTGGCGCTGGATGGCCTGGACGGTGTGCATATTTTTTTCCCCGACCCGTGGCACAAGAAAAAACACAACAAACGCCGCCTGATTCAAGCCCCGCTGATTGCAAAGCTGGCCGCCCGCCTGAAACCCGGCGGCTATTTGCACTGCGCGACTGACTGGCAACCTTATGCCGAGCAAATACTCGACGTATTAACGGCAGAGCCGATGCTGGTCAATACCTCGTCAGGTGGCTACGCCTCCAAGCCCGACTACCGCCCCCTGACCAAGTTCGAGAATCGCGGCATCAAGCTCGGTCATGGCGTGTGGGACATCGTCTTTAAACGACAGTGACCCCCCTTCACGGTCTGCCCACCAGAAACGGCATTGATCCCAGCTGTGTCGGGCTGCCCACAGGTCAATGGCGCACCATCACTGATTTTTTGGTCGACCGCTTTCCGGCAATCACACGTGACGTGTGGCTTGAGCGCATGGCAAGCAAACTGGTTGCTGACGAATTTGGCGAACTGGTGACAGCAGAACGCCCCTACCCCGGCCGCCAGCGCCCTTTGTTCCGGGTTTACTACTACCGCGACGTCGATCGAGAGGCACGCATTCCGTTTGATGAAGTGGTGTTGTACCAAGATGAGCACCTGGTCGTCGCCGACAAACCGCATTTTTTGCCTGTCACGCCTTCAGGCCACTACCTGCAGGAGACGCTGCTGGTGCGGCTTAAAAAAAGGCTAGGCATCGACACCCTGATACCCATCCACCGAATTGATCGCGAGACCGCCGGGCTCGTTTTATTTGCCGTTAACCCGAGCGAGCGCAATGCTTATCAGGGGATGTTCAGAGACCACGTGGTGACCAAGCATTACGAAGCCATTGCACCCTGGCGTGACGATGTGCGGTTGCCCATCGTCCGCAAAACCCGAATCGTTGAGGGCATTCCGTTTTTCAGGCAGCGCGAAGTAGCGGGCGAGCCGAACAGCGAGACACTGATTACCGTGATGCACGTTAACGGCAACCAGGCCAGATACGCACTGAGCCCCGTCACAGGCAAAAAGCACCAGCTGCGGGTGCACATGAACGCGCTGGGTTTGCCCATTTTGAACGACCGCATGTACCCGCCTGTCGCCGATACGCCGGACGACGACTTCAGCTCGCCGCTGCA
>JANYED010000023.1 GCA_025363315.1 Polaromonas sp. | reverse complement strand
TTGCCCATGCGGCCCGGCACTTTGGCGCTGACCAGATAGTTGGCCCCCAGGTTGGCCAGCATGGCGACCTGGGTGTCCAGCAACGCCATGTCAACTTGCTGGCCCTCGCCTGTTTTTTCAGCATGGCGCAGCGCGGCCAATATGCCAACGGTGGCGTACATACCGGTCATTAAATCAGCCACGGCTACACCGACTTTTTGCGGGCCACCACCGAGGTCATCACGCTCGCCCGTCACACTCATCAGCCCGCCCATGCCTTGAATGGCGTAGTCATAACCGGCACGGTCGGCATAAGGGCCGGTCTGGCCAAAGCCCGTGACCGAGCAGTACACGATGCGCGGGTTGATGGCTTTGATTGACGCGTAGTCCAAGCCGTAGCGCGCCATGTCGCCCACTTTGAAGTTCTCAACAAAAACATCGCAATGTGCGGCCAGCTCGCGTATCAGGGCTTGACCGGCAGTCTGCGCGATGTCGCAGGTCACGCTGCGCTTGTTGCGGTTGGTGCCCAGGTAGTAGGCGGCCTCAGGCGTGTCGTTACCCTGCACGTCTTTTAAAAACGGTGGGCCCCAGGTACGGGTGTCGTCACCGGTTTCGGGCCGCTCAATTTTGATGACGTCTGCGCCCAGATCAGCCAGCGTTTGGGTACACCAAGGGCCTGCGAGGACACGGGACAAGTCGAGAACGCGAATACCGCCTAGGGAGTTTTGTGAGGTCATGTTGTTATTTTGACTGCTTGTTTAACGGGTTGCCACATCAGGGTTTGTACGCTTGTTCAGTTATTTTGTACGACCGTACAGTACAGGATGTTGATGAAAACCAGCAAAAACACCTTGCAGCGCCTAGACCGCAAAGCTGACATTTTGCTGGCTGCTGAAAAGTTGTTTGCCCAGTCGGGTTACCACGCTGTCAGCATACGCGACATCGCACAAGAAGCTGGCGTACCGCTAGCGCTAGTGGGCTACCACTACGGCCCCAAGCATGAGTTGTTTCATGCTGTCTTCGCCCAGTGGAACGGCACGATCGAAGAGCGCCTGAGCGAGTTGAAAAGTGCCCGCACGCTGCCTCAGATCGTTGGCGCTTTTGCAGGGCCTGTGCTGCGAATGCGTGCCAGTGCTGAAGGTGAATACTATGCATTGCTGGTGGCGCGTGAGCTGTCTGTCGCGCATGCTGAGTCAGACCGGGTGTTGCGTGACTTTTTCGACCCACTGGCACATGCTTTTATTGACGCGTTGAATATTGCATTGCCGCATGCCACGCGTGGCCAAATTGCCTGGGGGTATCAGTTTGCATTAGGCGCGTTGCTGCACCACATCAGCGACAAGCGAGTGGCGCGCTTGTCAAAAAACATCAACGATCCGTGTAACCCAGCAGCTGCTGCGCTGCTGACGCGCTTTATAGTTGGGGGCCTGCGTGCTGCATTGTTTGCACCTAAGCTAATTGCAAAAATAAAAACTGCCCCCAAAGCACTGACTTCAAAACATTCCATTAAGACCAAAGAAAGAGACAAACCATGAACTCATCGCCCATCCATCGCCGTCAAGTGCTTTCAAGCATCGCTGCTGCCAGCGCCGCGCTGGCGTTACCCGCCTACGCGCAAAGCACCAAAATCATTTTCGGTTACACGTCGGTCACCGACTTCGCCTCAGTGTTTGTCGCTGCCGAAGAAGGGTTTTTCACCAAACGTAACTTAGACGTTGAGCTGAAATTCATTCCAATCAACTCGACCATTCCGGCGGCTATTGAATCGGATGCGCTGCAAATGGGTGGGCCGACACCTTCGGTGTTTTTGCAAGCTGTAGATGGCGGACTGGACCATGTGGTGGTGGCTGGCGGCGGCGTGACGTCCAAGACCTTCACGAGTTTTGGCCTGGCGGCGCGTGCGGGCTCTGGCATTCGTAGCCCGCAGGACTGCATTGGTAAAAAAATTGGCGTACCCGGCTTGGGTGCGTTTTTGCATGTCACTTTTCGCGCTTGGCTCAAGCAAAACGGGCTGGACTACAAGAAGGTCAACTTTATTGAAGCGTCCTTCCCGCAGCATGGCGATTTGTTGCGCGGCGGCTCGCTCGATGCCGTTGTAACGGCTGACCCTTTCATGACCCGTATCACTGACAGCGGTGCGGGGTATGTCGCCTCCTACTATTCAACTTTTTTAAGTGAAGGCAACCCGACCATCGTTCATGCTGCCAAGCGCGAATGGGTGGCCAAAAATCCAGCCGCTGCCAGAGCATTTCGTGACGCAGTAGTAGAAGGTGCCGCTTTTATGTTTTCAACCAAGAACAACGACAAAGTGCGCGCTGCGATTGGCAAGTACACCAAATTGCCAGCAGAAGTAGTGGCCAAAATCCAAATTTCGCCGCCTGGACCGTTGGTCAGTGAAAAGCAGCTTAATTACTGGGTGGGTTTGATGAAAGACCAGGAGATGCTGAAAACGTCACCCAATGTGTCCACATTGATTGTCAAACGAAACTGAGTGCTATAAAAAACAGAGCTGCTTGCGCACATGTCAATTGGCTTAAAGCCATATTTTACGGTTAAAAAATGGCTCCAAATGCAGTTTTAAGCATCAATCAGGTGTCCATCCACCTGGGTGGGCGAGAAGTGCTGTCGCCCACCTCGTTTAGCGTCGCGCGGGGCGAATTCGTCTGCATCGTTGGACCCAGCGGCTGCGGCAAAACCACGCTGCTGCGCGCCGCCAGTGGGTTGCTGATACCTGCTGGAGGTGAAGTGCTGCGCAACGGTCAGCGGGTGACCGAGCCGTCACGTGAGGTGGCATTTGTGTTCCAAGACTACGGCCGGGCACTGCTACCCTGGCGCACAGTTGAAGGCAACATCGCGTTAGCGCTGGAGGCCGCAGGTGTGCGCGACATGGAGCGCACAAGCCGCATTCACGACGTATTGAGCAAGGTCGGCCTGGTCAAGCATGTGCACAAGTTTCCCTCGCAGCTGTCAGGCGGCATGCAGCAGCGGGTGCAAATAGCGCGCTGCTTGGCCCAGCAACCCCAGGTGTTGATGATGGACGAACCGTTTGGCGCACTCGATGCATTGACTCGGCAAACCCTGCAAGACGAACTAGCGCGGTTGGTGGCAAGCGACGGGCTAACGGTGCTGTTCGTCACGCACGACCTGGAAGAAGCCATTTACCTTGGTGACCGTGTGGTGGCACTGCAAGCCAACCCTGGCCCTGGCAGGCCCAGTTTGGCGCGCATGCTGGACGTCAACATCCCCAGACCGCGCACCCAGTTGGCCACCAAAGAGCACCCTGAATTTTTGCGGTTAAGGCGTGAGCTGTTTGCTTTTATTGAGCAAAGTCATGATTAAGCATTTGCTAGTAAAACTGCGGCCTTGGTGGTTTCCTGCTGGGGCGCTAGCCCTGTTTGAAGTCTATGCGCGCGGCATTGGCAATAGCAGCGACGCGATTGCGCCACCCAGTGCTGCTTTGGCGGGGTTTGCATCTGCGGTGGTTGATGGCTCGCTGCTCGGTGCAACGGCTTTCACGCTGGGGTCTGCTGCGCTGGGCTTGCTGCTGGCTGCTGTGCTGGGCATCACGGCTGGCATAGCACTAGGGTTGTCACCGCGTGCTACGCGCATGAGTTTTTTAAGTATTGAGATATTTAGGCCTATTCCCTCTGTCGCCTTGATCCCCTTGGCCATGCTGATGTTTGGTTTTGGTCTGAAGATGGAGTTTTCTATAGTTGCCTTTGCCTGTTTTTGGCCACTGCTGCTGCTGTCTCAAGCGGCAGTGCAACAGGTGGAGCCGCGGTTGCTCGAAGTCAGCCGCATGCTGCGGTTAACGCCCATGCAGCGCGCCAGCAAGATTATCTTGCCCGCTATTACGCCGCGTTTGTTTGTGGCGCTGCGCTTGGGGGTTGCTGTGGCACTGGTCGTTGCTGTGACGGTAGAGATAGCGGCCAACCCATACGGCATGGGTTACGCCATGATGATTGCGCAGCAAAGCCTGAACCCCGGTTTGATGCTGGCTTGGCTGCTGTGGATCAGTGTGGTGGGCTTTGTGATTAACGCTGGCGCATTGCTGCTAGAGCGTCGTGTGACACATCTGATGGGGCACGTCATATGACAGACGTCATTAAAAGCGCTATAAATACAGGAGCTGATCGCGCAAATAGCGTCTGGGCTAAAGACTTTTTTGTTTCTTTTTTTGTACTGTTTTTAATCGTTTTTTTTTGGTGGGTACTCAGTGGGGCGGGCTGGGTCAGTCGCGTGTTTTTACCATCACCTCAGGCCACTTGGCTTAGTTTGATGGAAGGCCTAAAAGACGGCGAGCTGTTGGCTTTTACGTGGGCCACGGTGTCACGTATGGTGCTCGGCTGGTTGCTGGCGTCGCTGCTGGGTGTGGCCCTGGGCGCGGTGATTGGCTTGTCCAGCACCGCCAGAGCTTACACGCAGCCCACGCTTGAATTTATTCGGCCGCTGCCTGCGTCGGCGCTGTTGCCGCTGGCCATCTCGATCTTCGGCTTAAGCCCGACCATGGTGCTGGCGGTGGTGGCGTTTGGTGCGATGTGGCCAGTGCTGCTGGCAACAGTGCACGGCTTTGCGTCGGTACCAGCGCAGTTGCAGGAAGTGGCGCGTTGCCTGCAACTGCACCGCCTCGCCTACGCCCTCAAAATCGGCCTACCCAATGCATTGCCCGATATTTTTGCCGGTATGCGCCTGTCGCTTACCGTGTCGCTGATTGTGTCGGTGGTGGGTGAAATGATTGCCTCACAGCCTGGCTTGGGCCAAGCTATTTTGCTGGCTGCGCGGTCATTTAGAGCCAACGAGCTGTTTGCCGGTATCGCCCTGCTGGGACTGATTGGTTTTGCCAGCAGTGCTTTGCTGGCTATGTTTGAAAAGCGTTTGCTGAAATGGCAAAAATCTTGAACTGTCTGGAGAGCCACAATGCCCCGAAAACTAGTTGACCTGTCGATTTTTTTAGAAAACGATGTCATCAGCGACCCACCCGCTTTTGCGCCCAAGATCGAATACTTCACCCATGAAGATTCGTTCGAGCAGATTGAGCCCTTCTTCAAGGGTCTGAAAAAATCTGACCTGCCGGACGGCGAAGGCTGGGCGGTAGAGCTGGTCACGCTGTCTACCCACAACGGCACACACCTTGATGCGCCGTACCATTTTCATAGCACCATGAACAAGGCACTCGGCCACCAGGAGCCATCAATTGCGATTCATGAGGTGCCGCTGGACTGGTGCTTTCAGCCCGGCGTCAAGCTGGACTTCACACATTTTGACGACGGCTATGTGGTCACGGCAGATGATGTAGAAGCAGAGCTCAAACGTATCGGCCACACGCTGGCGCCGCTTGAGATTGTGGTCATCAACACGCGTGCCGGTAAAAAATATGGCCAACCCGACTACGTGTCGTCAGGTTGCGGCATGGGCTATGCGGCCACCATGTACCTGCTGGAGCGTGGTGTACGCCTGACGGGTACCGACGGCTGGAGCTGGGACGCACCTTTTGTGCACACCGCCAAAAAATACGACGAAACGAAAGACGCGTCGCTGATCTGGGAGGGCCATAAGGCCGGGCGCGACATTGGCTACTGCCACCTCGAAAAACTGCACAACCTTGAAGTGCTGCCGCCTACCGGATTTTTTATCTCCTGCTTTCCACACAAAATCCGTGGTGCATCAGCCGGCTGGACGCGCGCCGTGGCTATTTTTGACGACCGTTTGATGGCAGGCGTATGACCCCATCAGACATCGCACTTGACCAAACGCACAGCGAATTCGCCAAAAGCTGGGTGCTGTCCGCTAACGCCTCTGGTTGTGATTTCCCGATTCAAAACCTGCCGTTTGCCGTGTTTCGTCGTACGGGTAGCCAAGAAGCGTTTCGCGGGGGTGTAGCCATTGGCGACCAGGTGATCGACCTGGCGCAAGTTGCCCAGACGGATTGCCTGGACGGCTTGGCACACACCGCTGCTGCTGCCTGTGCGCAGCCCGTGCTAAATGATTTTTTTGCGCTTGGCCCGGTGGCCTGGAAAGCGCTCAGGCATGGTTTGTTTGAGCTTCTTGAAAAAGCTTTTTATGGTGCCAAAGTGGATGCGCTGCGCGCCTGCCTGATCGCGCAGAGCGAGGTTGAATTCACCGTGCCCACCCGCATCGGCGACTATACCGACTTTTATACGTCGATAGATCACGCCCGCAACATCGGCAAAATGATGCGGCCTGACGACCCCATCACCAGCAACTTTCAGTGGATACCGATTGCTTACCATGGCCGGGTCTCCAGTATTGGCGTGAGCGGCCAGCGCTTCAAAAGGCCGATGGGGCAAGCTATGCCTGCTGGCGCAAAAGCACCTGTGTACGGCCCTTGCGCGCGGCTTGATTATGAACTGGAGCTGGGCATCTACATTGGCGAGGGCAATGTGCAGGGCTCGCCCATTGCGCTTGACCATGCCGAGCAGCACATCTTTGGCATGTGCCTGCTCAACGACTGGTCGGCGCGCGACATCCAGTTTTGGGAAATGGCACCGCTTGGGCCCTTCCTCGGCAAAAATTTCTGCACCACGATTTCACCGTGGATCGTGACGATGGCGGCACTCGCACCTTATCGTCAGCCGTGGAGCCGCTCTGCCACTGATCCGCAGCCATTGGCGTATCTGGAGTCAGCGCTTAACCGGTCGCAGGGCGCGCTCGATATTTCGCTGGAGGTGTTGCTTGAGTCTGACAAATTGCGCGCAGCAGGCCAGGCACCGTCGCGCTTGTCGGGCACAAGTTTTAAACACCAGTACTGGTCTGTTGCGCAAATGGTCACGCACCACACGGTGGGCGGCTGTAATTTGCAGACGGGCGACTTGCTGGGCAGCGGCACCATTTCGGGCCCCGGTGAAGGCCAGGCAGGCGCGCTGATTGAGCTGGCTTATGGCGGCACCCAGCCAGTGACTTTAAGCAATGGTGAGCAGCGCGGCTTTTTACATGATGGCGATGCGGTTATCCTGCGCGGCTGGTGCGAAAGGCCCGGCTTTGCACGCATCGGCTTTGGCGAAAGCAAAGGCACCATTCTGTCTGCCGACCAGAGGTTTTACCCATGAAGATCATCAGCATCCGCACCACGCCTGTTCTTGCCCCCTTGCAGCGGCCAGTGCGCACCGCTTCGGGCGCCATCAACCAGTTTCCCCTCGTCCTGATCGATGTGAGCACCGATGCAGGTGTAGAAGGTCGCGCCTACGCGCAGGTGTACCTGCCCGAACTGCTGCCGGCGCTGAACCAGGCCATCATCAGCCTTGCGGACATGGTCACGGGTCTGCCGCTGGCGCCACGTGATGTGCATGCCCACCTGCTGCGCCGTTGCCGGCTGTTCGGCATGAAGGGACTGCTGGGCGTGGCGCTTGGTGGACTTGACATGGCGCTGTGGGACGCATGGGCCCGCGCACGCGGGGAGCCGCTGGCGCGGGCGCTGGGAGCCGAACTGCGGCCACTGAGGGCCTACTACAGCGTCGGCATGTACGACGCGAAGGCGGTGGAGGCGATTGCAGAAGAGACGCTGGAGGCGGGTTATGCCGGTCTGAAGATCAAGGTCGGGTTTCCAGACTTCGCCGAGGACCTGGCCGCAATCCGCGCGGCCAAGCGAGCGCTGGGCGACGCCACCGCGCTCATGATCGACTACAACCAGTCGCTCAGCCTGCCCGAGGCGATGGCGCGCTGCAAAGCCCTTGACGACGAGGGCCTGGAATGGATTGAAGAACCGGTGCTTGCCGACGATCTGGAAGGCTGCGCCCGCATCGCGGACGCCGTGGCCACGCCGATCCAGATCGGCGAGAACTTCCACGGATCGTTTGAAATGCGCGCGGCGATTGCCACACGTGCCTCGGATCTGGTCATGCCGGACGCGCAGTTCATCCACGGGGTCACTGGCTGGCTCGAAGCGGCGGCGCTGGCCCGGGCAGCGGGGCTGCCAATGTCGTCTCACACCTTCGTCGAAGCGAGCGCGCAGTTGCTGTGCGCGACGCCGACTGCGCACTGGATCGAAGTGCTGGACGCCGCCGGTGGGCTGCGCCAGGCCCCGCTCCAACTGAAGGACGGGATGCTGATGCCCTGGGACACGCCAGGGATAGGGCTGGCGTGGCGTGAGGACATGGTGGCGCGGCACCGGGTGACGTAAAGGGCGATGCGCTGCGCGGGGCTTGTTGCAGATCCCGGGTCAAGCCCGGGATGACAGACTGTCAATACTGCTTGTACGGCAAAAACTTGCCCGACAGCACCACGTTCACGCGGTCACCTTTGGGGTCGGGCTGGCGCACGATGTCCATTGAAAAATCAATCGCGCTCATGATGCCGTCGCCGAATTCTTCGTGAATCAGTTCTTTGATCGTCGTGCCGTAGACGCTTACGATTTCATACCAGCGGTAGATCAATGGGTCGGTTGGCACAGGCGTGGGCAATGAGCCTTTGTACGGCACGACCTGCAACCATTTTTGCTCTTCAGCCGTCAGGCCAAAAATCTTGCCAATGGCCTCGGCCTGCTTGTCGTCAAACGTCATTTGGCCCAGGCAACCAGCGGTGACCCACTCTTTGCTCATGCCAACCTTTTTGGCCACGTCGTCCCACTTGAGGCCCTTGGAAACCTTGACGGTGATGATTTTTTCGGTGATGTCGTTGCGGTTCATTTTTTGCTCCTGTTGATTTTGATAAAGAAAGTAATAAGAAAAAATCAGTGGGCTTCGCCCGGTTTTGCACGCTTGATCAGAAAGTCAACAACATGGTTGCGCAAGTCGTAATAGCCGGGCAGGTGATGCAGCTCGGCCCGGGTGCGTTTTTTGGGCAGCGTGTTGACCACCACTTCACCAATACCGCCAGGTGTGTAGCCACTTGCCGACTCTGCGCCATTGGTCATCAAAATAATGCGGTCGGCCAGCAAAATAGCTTCGTCCACGTCATGGGTGATCATGAAAATCGTTTGCTGCGTGTCGCGCACGATGGTCATCAGTTCGTCCTGAATCGTGCCGCGTGTCAGCGCGTCGAGTGCTCCAAACGGCTCGTCCAGCAGCAGCATCTTGGGTTGAATCGCAAAGGCACGGGCAATGCCCACGCGCTGCTTCATGCCGCCTGACAGTTGCGAGGGTTTTTTATCAATCGCAGGCATCAAGCCGACCATGGCTACAAACTTTTCCACATGCGCGTTAACGGCGGCCTTGGACCAGTCGGGCCAGCGTGACACCACCGCAAAAGCGATGTTGCTGCGTACGGTTAGCCACGGCATCAGCGCGTGGCTTTGAAACACCACGCCTCGCTCCAGGCTGGGGCCGGCTATTTCGCGATTGTCCATGAAGCAGTTGCCAGACGTTGCGGTGTCCAGCCCCGCCAGTACATTGAGCACGGTGGTTTTGCCGCAGCCTGAGTGGCCAATGATGCAGACGAACTCGCCTTTGGCAATCTCAAAGCTCACATTTGCAAAAACCGGCTTGTTGGCAACAAAGGACTTGCTCAAGCCTTCGATTTTCAAAAAGTCCTGCATTCGCGCGCCTTGGGTCTCTGGTTTGGATTCACTCAACATAGGTCACCATCTTTTGCAGTTGCGCAAAGGCCAAGTCCAGCATCATGCCGACAATGCCGATTACCAAAATAGCAAAGATCACATTCGTCAGCGACAGGTTGTTCCATTCGTTCCACACAAAGTAGCCAATCCCGGTACCACCCACCAGCATTTCAGCAGCCACAATCACCAGCCAGGCAATACCCATCGAGATGCGCATACCGGTAAAAATGGTGGGTGCAGCGGCAGGCAGGATCACCAGAAAGGCCTTGCGCAGGGGGCTGACTTCAAGCGTGGCGGCCACGTTCAGCCACTCGCGCTTGACGGCGGACACACCGAAAGCAGTGTTGATCAGCATCGGCCACACCGAGCAGATAAAGATCACAAAAATACCGCTGATGGACGAGTCCTTGATGGTGTACAGCGCCAGGGGCATCCACGCCAGCGGCGAGATGGGTTTGAGCACCTGAATGAACGGGTCAAAAGCGCGCCTTAGTAAAGGCGACATGCCGATGACAAAACCCAGCGGAATGGCGACCAGCATGGCCAGCAAGAAGCCCAACCCGACCCGCGCCAGTGAATGGCTGAGCTGGATCAAAATGCCCTTGTCGTTCGGCCCGTTGTCATAAATGGGGTTGGACACCTGCTTCCAGATGGCCGCGCCCATTTGACTAAGGGTTGGAAAGCCCGTTGTCTTGCTGCTGCCCACGTCCTTGCCCATCATCTTCTGGTATTCGATCTGCTCGGCTGTCATGCCAGCTGTGCTTGCAACAGGGGCGGTGCTAGATGACTGTGTGGCCAAAAACCAGATGCCCAGGATGGACAAAAAGATAAGCAACGAGACCAGCCCCGCTTTGAGATTGAGTGATTTCATGGACAGTGAAGAAGTGACTTTGTATTATTCAAACAGGGGCCAAGGATCTGGCTTTGCCAGTCCGTAGGCGCAGCGGCCCCTCGGGGGGCAGGGAGCTTGCGCGTTGTGAGTGACCGTGGGGGCTCACATTTTGTTGATGGCGAAGCTCTTGGCGTATTCCTCAGGCTTGGCCGGGTCAAACTCCTTGCCCATCACTTTGAACTTTTTGTACGCCCCTTCTGGCGGCGTAAAACCTGCCAGCTTCATTTGCTTCTTGGCATCGGTCAGCAAGAAAACCTTCTCTGCGATTTGTTTGTAATTGACCTCGCCCTTCACATAGCCCCAGCGCTTCATCTGCGTCAGCATCCACACCGCCATCGACTGCCACGGCACCGGGTCAAAGTTGGCGCGGTCAGGCACGTTTTTGATGTTGCCCAGGCCGTCGGCAAATTTGCCCGTCAGCACTTGGGTCAGCACAGCCTCGGGCTGGTTCAGATACTGTGCGGGAGCAATCATGCGTGCAATCAATTCGCGGTCTTTTGGCTGACTGGCCATATATGACGCGCCCAGCACTGCACGGTACAGCGCGGCAAAGGTGTTGGGGTTTTGCTTGATGAACTCGTCAGACACACCAAATGCGCAGCACGGGTGGCCGTCCCAGATTTCTTTAGACAGGATATGGATGAAACCGACCTCGTCATATACGGCGCGCTGGTTGAAGGGATCAGGGCCAAGGAAGCCGTCGATGTTGCCGGCGCGCAAATTTGCCACCATCTCAGCCGGTGGCAGCACACGTAGCTGCACGTCGGTGTCGGGGTTCAGGCCGGCTTCGGCCAGGTAGTAGCGCAGCAGGAAGTTATGCATGCTGTACTCAAACGGAATGGCAAACTTCATGCCTTTCCAGCCCTTGGGGTCGCGGTTGCCTTTGTGCTTGACGTGCAGCGTGATGGCCTGGCCGTTGGTGTTTTGAATCGTCGCCACATTCATGTTGGCCTGGGTTGACCCCAAACCCATGGTCATGGCAATCGGCATGGGCGACAAAAAGTGCGACGCGTCATGCTCCTTGTTGATCATCTTGTCTCGAATCAGCGCCCAGCCTGCTGTTTTGTTCAACTGAACATTCAGGCCTTCTTTTTTATAAAAGCCGAGTGGGTCAGCCATGATGAGCGGCGACGCACAGGTGATGGGTATGAAGCCTAGCTTGAGGTCTTTTTTCTCCAACGGGCCTTTGTCCTGGGCCATTGCCTCCAGCGCGCCCAGCGGGAACAGTGAAGCAATCGCAGCGCGTGCGGTGTTGGCGCCGACGGCTTTCAGAAAGCCACGGCGCACGCTGTCGACCGGGAACAACGCCTTGACCATCGTCGCTTCCATAAAGCTTTGCGACACGGACTGTTCTGTTTGGGCGGCGTGTTCACCGGGGGCGTGGTCTTCACCACAGGCGCAACGCAGCATCAAAGGACGGTCAGCATCAAAAGCATCAAAACGGTTGGTCATGGTGTTACCTCTTAAAAAAAGATAAACCCATTACGCAAGGCTTGGGCCTGACTGTGCCCAAACAGCGTGATGTCACATGTCGGACGCGACATCGCGGCAAGCGCTGGGATGCCGCGTAGTGCCAGCCCTACAAATCCGCGCTCATTTGCAGCTTAGTTTTCAGGTTTTGTGTGTTGCTGCGCATACAGCGCCAGTTCAACGTCATTGCGAGTGCCGGTTTTTTCCAGGATGCGGGCCCGGTAGGTGCTGACGGTATTGCCCGCCAGTTCCAGCTGCGCACCAATTTCGCTCACG
>JANYED010000373.1 GCA_025363315.1 Polaromonas sp. | reverse complement strand
ATCGCCAACGCGTCTGTTCCCTCCTCGTCCGGCAAAACCATACCCGTCATCGACCCATCAGACGGCCAGGTGTTTGACGAGATTCAGCGCAGTAACGCGGCAGATATTCACAACGCTGTCACAGCCGCGCGAGACTGCTTTTACCTTGTATGGCAGCACATCACCGCCGCTGAAAGAGGGCGGCTGCTTATGCGGCTGTCGATCAAAATCATCGAGTACGCCGACGAGCTGGCGCTGCTGGAACAACGCGACTGTGGCAAGCCCGTCAAACAAGCGCGTGCCGATGCCGCAGCCCTCGCCCGCTACTTTGAGTTTTACGCAGGCGCATGCGACAAACTGCATGGCGACACCCTGCCCTATTTGAACGGTTACAGCGTAATGACCTGGCGCGAGCCGCATGGCGTCACGGGTCACATCATTCCCTGGAACTACCCGATGCAGATTTTTGGCCGCAGCGTGGGCGGTGCACTGGCCGCGGGCAATGTGTGCGTGGTCAAGCCGAGTGAAGACGCTTGTTTGTCATTGCTTCGCGTGGCCCAGCTGGCAGCCGAGGTCGGTTTTCCGGCGGGGGCGATCAACATCGTGACAGGCTACGGCCATGAGGTGGGCGACGCGCTGGCGCGGCATGCTGGGATTGACCACATCAGCTTTACCGGCAGCCCGAGCGTGGGCACGCTGATTCAACAGGTTGCTGCCATACGCCACTGCCCGGTCACGCTGGAGCTGGGCGGCAAAAGCCCGCAAATCGTTTTTGCTGATGCAAACCTTGACGAAGCCGTTCCCACCATCATGAACGCCATCGTGCAAAACGCCGGGCAGACCTGCTCGGCAGGCTCACGGCTGCTTGTCGAACAAAGCATTTACGAGCCGCTGCTCGAAAGATTGGGAGCAGCTTTTGAGGCGCTACGTGTCGGCCCTGCCGCACTCGACCTGGACGTCGGCCCACTCATCCGCCAAAGCCAGCAGCAGCGCGTATGGGACTTTTTAAGCGACGCCCAGGTAGCAGGCATACCCATGGTGGCGCAGGGCCAGATTGTTGATGAGTCACCCGACACGGGCTTTTATCAGGCCCCCACCCTGCTACGCGACGTGCCGGTGATGCATCGCCTGGCGCAAGAAGAAGTGTTTGGCCCCGTGCTGTGCGCGATGTCATTTAAAGACGAAACCCACGCCATCGAACTGGCCAACGACACCCAATTTGGACTGGTTGCAGGGGTGTGGACGGAAAACGGCGCACGGCAATTCCGCATGGCCAAAAAAGTCCGTGCAGGCCAAGTATTCATCAACAACTACGGTGCAGGCGGCGGGGTAGAGCTGCCTTTTGGCGGGGTGAAGTCGTCAGGGTATGGGCGGGAAAAGGGGTTTGAAGCTTTGCTTGGGTTTACGACTTTGAAGACTGTGGCGGTCAGGCATGGTTGAGAAGTTAGTGCAAGATGCCATCAACCTAACGTCCACCTCACTTCACCCCAACATATTGAAAAGTATCCATGAGACTAAAGAATAAATCCATCATCGTTACAGGCGCCGGTGGCGGCATTGGGGCAGGCATTGCGCGGCGCTTGGCGGCTGAGGGGGCTAGCGTGATCGTCAATGACATCAACACCGCTATGGGCGAAGCGGTGGTAGCAAGCATCGTCAAAGCCGGCGGCACGGCTTCGTTTTTTCAGGCGGACGTGACCAACTCTGCGCAGGTCAAAGCGCTGGTTGAAGCGGCTGTTCAGCGCTACGGCAAACTCGACGTGATGGTCAACAACGCAGGCTGGACGCACCGCAACCAACCCGCCCTGGACGTGAGTGAAGACGACTTTGACAAGTGCTATGCCATCAACGTGAAAAGCATTTACCTGAGCACCATCCACGCGGTGCCGCACTTCAAAGCCAATGGCGGCGGCAGTTTTATCAACATTGCATCGACCGCTGGTGTGCGGCCCCGGCCAGGTTTGACTTGGTACAACGGCAGCAAGGGCGCGGTGATTACCACGTCAAAATCGCTGGCGGCGGAGCTGGGGCCAGACAACATTCGTGTGAACTGCATCAACCCGGTGTTTAACCCCGACACGGGTTTGTCGGCTGAATTTGCCGGTGGCCCGCTGGATGAGGCGCGTAAAGCCAAGTTCAGAAGCAGCATTCCGCTTGGGCGCTTTTCAACTGCGCTCGACGTCGCCAATGCGGCGCTGTACCTGGCCAGTGACGAGGCGGACTTTATCAGCGGGGTGTGTATAGAAGTTGATGGCGCGCGCTGCGTTTGATTGTTTTAGACTCATGGCGTGACTACGAAAACCATTCCTCTGACAGACATACGCCGGGCAAGCAGCGTGCCGGACGTGCCCAAGCAACTCATCCCGACCACAGGCCTGCTCAGCGACACCCTGTCCCGCCCGCTGCGTGACTTGCGCATCAGCGTCACCGACCGCTGCAACTTCAGGTGCAGCTACTGTATGCCGAGTGAGGTGTTTAACAAAGACTATGCATTTTTACCGCAAACATCGCTGCTGAGCTTTGAAGAGATTGCCCGGCTAGCTCGCATTTTTGTAGCGCATGGGGTTGAAAAAATTCGCCTGACAGGTGGCGAGCCCCTGCTACGCAAGAACCTGGAAGTGCTGATTGAAATGCTGGCCAAGATGACCACCGTTGCTGGCAGGCCGCTGGACATCACGCTGACGACCAATGCGTCGCTGCTGGCTAAAAAAGCACAGTCGCTCAAAGACGCGGGTCTTCAGCGCGTGACAGTCAGCCTGGACGCGATGGACGACGCGATTTTCAGGCGCATGAACGATGTTGATTTTCCGGTGGCTGATGTGCTGCACGTAGAACGCGCAATTCGCGCAACTGTGCAGCCACGATGAACACTGCTCGCACACCGCTTCCAACGGCATCGGAGCATCGACGCCTTGAGTTATGACGATACCGCACTTGTAACAGGATGCCATAAACGACCTGCCTCTCTTGCTTTCACTGATGTGAGCGGAACGCGATTGGCGGCTTCAAAATGCCTGCGCCAACCTGCCGCTACGACGTACTTCAATACGATGGATTTAGAAGAATCGGAATGATCCGATAATGTCATCGGCATACGCCGAATCGCGTTGAAGCTAAAAATTTACAATTCTGGATTGTGAAACTATTTTACTATTTGGAGCCTGCTTGTTTTGGGGCTTTGGCGTTCGGCGCAACGTTTTACCGGATGTCCCGGAGAAAAAGGTCGCACAGCGAACTGCCGTTCATATCGCGTTCCGTTCTGGAGCGAAACCAGAAACCATTTAATTCCGCAATAAGCAGATCGTTATTATCCGAACTTTGTTTTCGCGTCAAGAATGTTTTGTCATTTCATTTGGCGGAGTGAAAGCAGTCAGGCTGCGGTTCGGGGTTCGGGACTACCGCGTAAAGCGTCATGCAGCCGGAACCCGTCGCCACATCACCTGCATGTTTATAACGATCGTCCTTAAGCAAGATGACGGCCATTATCAATAAAAATCCCTGGCACACGCCATTTAATGAAAACAGGCTACTCCGTTTCAACGTTCTGAGCAATCAACGGCGGCAATCC
>JANYED010000371.1 GCA_025363315.1 Polaromonas sp. | reverse complement strand
CGCGGGGTGATGTCGGCTTTTTTGTAGTTCACCGCAACCTGGTCGGCTACCAGCGGTTTTTTTTCATAAATGCGCAAAATCGCGCCATGCGCCACCACGCAATACAGGCAGTTGTTGGCCGCGCTGGTGGTGGTGACAATCATTTCCCGCTCGCCTTTCGTCAGGTTGCTGGTACGCCCAACAGATTCAGGCAGCATCAAAGCATCGTGGTACGCAAAAAACGCACGCCACTCTGCCGGGCGGCGGGCGAAGGCTAAAAGCACGTTTGGGATGAACCCTGCCTTTTCTTGCACTTCCAGAATTTTGGCGCGTATGTCGTCGGGCAGGTTGGCAAGTTCAGGGAAGGGGTAGCGACTAATTGGTGGGGTCATGGCGAGATGATGTTAAGTTTGGGAAAGTAGGTTTGAAAACGCACCGCGTCGCGTGTCAGCAGCCGCATGTTGCTGACCAGTGCGTGCGCGCCGATGTAAAAGTCCGGCATGGGAGATCGTTTGCTTGCCTTGGCTGTGCGGTAAATTTTGAAGGCTTGCCCCGCCAGGTAGGCTGCGTCCCAGGGCAGGGCTTCGCGCTTGACGGGCAGCATCTGCAAGGCGGCGTCCAGGTCGGCTGCACGGTTAAAACGCGGGCTGATTTCGGCGAGGATGATGGGGTTTATCACCAGCGGCGCTTGCTGGCCCAGCAAATCCAGTTTTTCAAGCGACCACTCGGCCCAGTGTGGGTCATCGGCCAACACGTCAATCAGCACGCAGCTATCGACCAGCGTTGGCTGGAGCAGGTAGCGTGCATCGGGCTCGCGCGCGGCGCCAAACGCTTGGCCGATCAACTGCGGCGCACGCAACGGCGAACTAGCCACGGATGAACTTCATGAATTCATCCGTACCCATGCCTTTGAACTGCGCCGCATTCGCGCTGCCACGCACCTGTTCAAACGCCCGCCGCAGGGGTGAAGCGGCGGCGCTGGCGCGTCTGATGATCACGTCGCCATTGGCGCAGACTTCAAATTCGACCTCGCTGTGGGGCTGCAGGCCGGCCTTGTCGCGAACGGCTTGCGGAATGGTGACCTGTCCTTTGCTGGTGAGTCGCATGGCTCTTACCCCTTAAAGTAAGAATCTTACCGATGTTCTCAACTGCCTGCAACCCCTACCGATGCCAATCGACACGCACGACGCATTAATTAATAAAAACTATCGCTACTTTATTTTTAATTGTCTTTATCATTTTCTGGAATGAATTCAAAATTTGCGTGTTAACAAAGTTGTACGTGCCTTTTTTTTAACCCAAGCAAGGAACCACCATGGCTGAAAAGCAAATGCAAAGCGAAGCAAGCTGCCCGTTCTCAGGTAGCGCCCCAAAACAGACTGTCGCCGGTGCCCGGACCAACGCTCAGTGGTGGCCTAATCAGCTCAACCTGAAAGTTCTCACCCACAATTCCCCGTCGGCTGACCCAATGGGCGAGGCCTTTAATTACCCGGAAGCGTTTAAAACACTTGACTTGCACGCAGTGGTCAAAGATCTGACCGCCCTGATGACGGATTCGCAAGACTGGTGGCCCGCAGACTACGGCCATTACGGCCCGTTTTTTGTTCGCATGGCTTGGCACAGCGCGGGTACCTACCGCATTGCTGACGGCCGCGGCGGTGCGGGCTCCGGCATGCAGCGCTTTGCGCCGCTGAACAGCTGGCCCGACAACGGCAACCTTGACAAAGCGCGCCGTTTGCTGTGGCCGGTCAAGCAAAAATATGGCCGCAAACTGTCTTGGGCTGACCTGATGATTCTGGCGGGCACGGTGGCGATGGATTCCATGGGCTTTAAAACGTTCGGCTTTGCCGGAGGCCGCCCGGACGTGTGGGAACCGGAAGAGATTTATTGGGGCTCCGAGACAAAATGGATGGGCACTGACAAGCGTTACTCGGGTGACCGCCAGCTTGAGCAACCGCTGGGCGCTACCCACATGGGGCTGATTTATGTCAACCCCGAAGGCCCTGAAGGTGTGCCCGATGCGCTGGGCTCGGCCCGCGACATTCGCGAGACGTTTGCCCGCATGGCGATGAACGACGAAGAAACGGTGGCGCTTACTGCGGGTGGTCACACCTTTGGCAAGTCCCACGGCGCGGCTGACCCCGGCGTGCACGTGGGTGTGGAGCCTGAAGGCGCTGGCATTGAAGAGCAGGGCCTGGGCTGGAAAAGCACCTTTGGCAGCGGCAGGGGCGTGCACACCGTCACCAGCGGCATTGAAGGCGCCTGGACCAGCAACCCCACCTGCTGGGACAACGGCTACTTTGAAAACCTGTTTGGTTACGAGTGGGAGCTGACCAAAAGCCCCGCCGGTGCTCACCAGTGGAAGCCCAAAGGCACGACGGGCGACGGCACCGTACCCGACGCGCATGATGCGTCGGTGCGCCACGCCCCGATGATGACGACCGCAGACATGGCAATGCGGATGGATCCAGCCTATGAAAAAATCTCACGCCGCTTCATGGCCAATCCGCAAGAGTTTGCCGATGTTTTTGCTCGCGCCTGGTACAAGCTGACGCACCGCGACATGGGTCCGCGCTCACGCTATCTGGGCGCGCTGGTGCCGCCTGAAGTGCTGATCTGGCAAGACCCGGTTCCGGCCGTGGACCATGAGCTGGTCAACGAGCAAGACATTGCCGCGCTCAAAGCCAAGATACTGGCATCGGGCCTGTCAATCTCGCAATTGGTGACGACGGCTTGGGCGTCGGCCGCCACCTTTCGGGGCAGTGACAAGCGCGGCGGTGCCAACGGTGCGCGTATTCGCCTGGCCCCGCAAAAAGACTGGGACGTTAACCAGCCAGCCGAGTTGGCAAAAGTGTTGCAAGTGCTCGAAGCGGTTCAAAAAGACTTCAACGCGGCGCAATCTGCAGGCAAAAAAGTATCGCTGGCCGATTTAATTGTCTTGGGTGGCTCGGCCGCTGTTGAAGCTGCTGCCAAAAAAGGCGGTATCGAGGTGACGGTTCCCTTTGCGCCAGGCCGCATGGATGCCCGGCAGGACCAAACCGACATTGAATCGTTCGCCGTGCTGGAACCGAAGGCCGATGCTTTCAGAAACTACGCTCGACACGGCCTGGAGGATTTCGCAGCAGAAATGCTCATCGACCAAGCCAGCCTGCTGACGCTCACGGCACCGGAAATGACGGTGCTGGTTGGCGGAATGCGCGCGTTAAACGCCAACGTTGGGCAGTCGAAAAACGGTGTGCTCACCTCGCGGCCTGAAACCTTGTCGAACGACTTCTTTGTGAATCTGCTGGGCATGAACACCACCTGGGCAAAATCTACGAGTGCCGATGCCAATGGTGTGCTTAACGGACGAGACCGGATTACCGGTGCGGTCGTGTCCACAGCCACGGTGGTTGATCTTGTGTTTGGCTCAAACTCCCAGCTCAGGGCGTTGGCGGAGGTGTATGCCAGCAGCGATGCGGCAGAGACGTTCGTGCGCGACTTTGTAGCAGCATGGGTCAAAGTCATGAACCTCGATCGTTTCGACCTGGTTTGATGTGATGAATCATAAGCCCGTCGGGTTTACCGCTCGCCGGGCCTTTTCGCGTCGACTATCCCGACGCTTCCTTGAAAGCTCGGTATGACCACAGAACACAGCAAAGATTTCGACAAGGGCTTGGCTACCCGCAAACAGGTCATGGGTGAAGACTTTGTGGCCAACGCTTTTGGCAATGCAACCGACTTCAGCCTGCCCATTCAACAATTCATCACTCGCAATGCCTGGGGCGATGTGTGGCAGCGGCCCGGGCTTGATTTGAAAACCCGCAGCCTGGTGACCGTGGCCATGCTGACTGCCCAGGGCAAGCAGCATGAGCTGAAGGGTCACGTGCGCGGCGCTCTGAACAACGGTGCGAGCCAAGAAGAAATTCAAGAAGTGCTGCTGCACGCCAGCATCTACTGCGGCTTGCCAGCGGCGGTGGAGGCCTTTCGCACGGCCGCCGAAGTGGTGGACGGCCCCAAAAAGGCCTGAGGACACGCTTTTGCAGAAAATAACCGGCATTTAAGGCTTTTGCCCAATGAATACGGGCGCGAGCAGCTATTAAAATAGTAGTGAGGATAGTTGCGATCTGGCGTTTAAGATGCCGCGTCACTTTTGTACGTTCATGCGGCGGCGACCTTCGAGCCTTGCGGGTATCGTGTTGGGCAACAAGCTGGGCATGCTTGATCCTGAAAACCACGCTAACATCAAAGACGCGCTAAAAATCAATTTATTCACGACAGAGATTGACAAAGCACGGGTGATGGGTGGATTTGCAGGCCATGCAGAAGCTGCTTGACTTAAGCCCATTTTTAAAGCCAAACGCTCATACCGACTTGATGTCGATTTCAAACCGATACATGCCATCTGATTTTCCAATTGATATTGTTTACCTTTGGGTAAACGGCAATGACGCCAACTGGCGAGCCAAACGCCGCAACGCCGCTCAAAAACTCAGCCCCAGCGCGTTGGACGACATGGCTGTATACGGCAACGTCGAGGGGCGTTTTCGTGACAACGACGAATTACGCTACAGCCTGCGCGCACTTGAGGCATTCTTCCCCAGTCACGGACATATTTACATCGTCACCGACCAACAGACGCCCGAATGGCTGCACGTAGCTCCGGGGCTGACAGTAGTGGACCACCGGGACCTGATACCCGCCGCGCATTTGCCTATGTTTGATTCGGGCAACATCGAGTCGTACATCCACCGTATTCCCAACTTGTCGGAACGCTACTTTTACCTGAACGATGACGTGTTTTTTGGCGCGCCGGTGCAAGTAAGCGATTGGTTCTGGACAGGCGGCGTTTACGTGGCCTGGTCTGACGATGACCTTGTTACCGACGAGCCGCTCAGGCAGGACGCGACTTCTCTTGAAAACGCGTGCAGGCTATCGGGTCAGTGGCTGAAAAATAAGTTTGAACATCAAACGCAATGTGCCGAATGGGCGCTTCATGTTGCGCCGCATTACCAGCACACGTTTCGCACCTTTGCGCATTCGCCCAGGCCCATGCTCCGGTCGCTTTTGTACGAGCTGGAGGCGCAAGCGCCCGACATGTTCAACCGCGTGCGTTCCACCGTGTTTCGCGCCTGGGACAAGCCGACAATCGTGTCCGATTTTGTCCTGCGCTGGGCGCTTGCCCATGGTGTCGCCAAGGTCCGGGACTATTCGCATTTGTACGTTTCTACGGGCGACGCTGACACGTCGACGCAGCTTGACCAGTTGGCGGCTACACGCGGTGCGCTTGACTTTTTTTGTATCAACGACACGACCGACGATGCGCAATGGTTTGACGCACGTTTGACGCGGGTTCGGCAGACTCTGCAGGGCATGTTTGCGCAGCCGTCCCGCTTTGAAATCAACACGCTACAGAAGGTTCTTTCGACGCGTGTGAAACCTCGCGGTAAAGCGCGCGCAGTGCCAGTTTTGCAGCTTGAGCCGCAGTCTGCAGGCTGAGCGGTCACAAGTCGAAGGCCAGGCGTTGATAATCGTGTTTTATCGACAACATCAAAGCGTTAGGAGCTAACCGTGAAGAAACTTTTTCCGTCCGCTGAGGCGGCTCTTCAAGGCGTTGTCAAAGACGGTCAATTGCTGGCCGTTGGCGGCTTTGGCCTGTGCGGCATCCCGGAGGCGCTGATTGATGCGCTCAAAAACAGCGGCGTGCAAAACTTGACGGTCATTTCAAACAATGCCGGAGTTGATGGGTTTGGTCTGGGCAAGCTGCTGGAAACCCGGCAAATCAAAAAAATGATTGCCAGTTATGTGGGCGAAAACAAAGAATTCGAGCGCCAGTACCTGGCAGGCGAGCTGGAGCTCGAATTCACGCCGCAAGGCACGCTGGCTGAAAAGTTGCGGGCGGGCGGCTCAGGTATTCCGGCGTTTTTCACCAAAACTGGTGTGGGCACGCTGGTAGCTGAGGGCAAAGAGCTGCGCGAGTTTGACGGCGAGACCTATGTGATGGAACGCGCGTTGGTGCCGGACGTGTCGCTTGTGAAAGCCTGGCGTGCGGATCAATCGGGCAACCTGCAATTTCGCCTGACGGCGCGCAACTTCAACCCGGCTGTCGCGATGGCTGGCAAGGTCTGCGTTGCGGAGGTCGAAGAGGTGGTGGAAACCGGCGCCATGGACCCTGACCAGATTCATTTGCCGGGCATTTACGTGAACCGCATCGTGTGCAACCCAAATCCGGAAAAGCGCATTGAAAAACGAACCATCACAGAGAAAGCAGGGGTTTGATCATGGCCTGGACACAAGACCAAATGGCAGCACGTGCTGCACAGGAACTGCAAGACGGCTTTTACGTCAACCTCGGCATCGGCATCCCGACGCTGGTGGCCAACCACGTCAGCCCCGACATTGAAGTGTGGTTGCAGTCTGAAAACGGCATGTTGGGAATTGGCCCTTTTCCGACAGAAGATCAGGTCGATGCCGACCTGATCAACGCCGGTAAGCAAACCGTGACGACCATCAAGGGTTCGGCTATTTTTGGTTCCGACCAGTCCTTCGGCATGATTCGCGCAGGCAAGATCAACCTGAGCATTTTGGGTGCAATGCAGGTCAGCGAAAAGGGTGATCTGGCTAACTGGATGATCCCCGGCAAGATGGTTAAGGGCATGGGCGGCGCGATGGACCTGGTGGCGGGCGTCAAGCGCGTGATCATTTTGATGGAACACGTTGCCAAAAAGAAAGACGGCACCGAGGACATGAAAATCCTGCCGAGCTGCACGCTGCCGCTAACTGGCCTGGGGGTGGTCAACCGCATCATTACTGACCTGGCTGTGATGGATGTCACGCCGGGCGGATTGAAGCTGGTTGAGCTGGCAGACGGCGTGACACGCGAGTTTGTGCAGTCAAAAACGGGTGTGACGCTGACTTAAAACCCAAAGCAT
>JANYED010000286.1 GCA_025363315.1 Polaromonas sp. | reverse complement strand
CTTTGTGCTGGACGTGAACGACGAATTTGGCACAACCGTGGTGCTGATTGAGCACGATATGGGCGTGGTGATGGATATTTCTGACCGGGTGGTGGTGCTGGACTACGGCAAAAAAATTGGCGATGGCACGCCCGACGAAGTACGCAACAACAAAGATGTGATCAGTGCCTACCTCGGCACCAGTCATTAAGGAAAATCATGGGACCCGTACTCGAGACGATTATCAGCGGACTGATGTCCGGCATGCTGTATTCGCTGGTCGCGCTGGGTTTTGTTTTGATCTACAAAGCCTCAGGCGTGTTCAACTTTGCACAGGGTGCGATGGTGCTGTTTGCTGCGCTGGCGATGGCGCGTTTTTCTGAATGGATACCGGGCTGGACAGGGCTGGAATCGAAATGGCTGGTGAACCTTATCGCGTTTGCAATTGCACTTGTCTTCATGGTGGCGGTCGCCTATTTGATTGAAAAGTTCGTCCTTGGCAAACTCGTTAATCAGCAAGGCGTGGCGCTGCTGATGGCCACGCTGGGTATCTCTTATTTTCTCGATGGCTTGGGTCAAAGCATTTTTGGCTCGAGTATTTACAAGATCGACGTGGGCATGCCTAAAGACCCGATGTTCTTACTAGAGAGCATTTTCCCCGGCGGCTTGCTGGTTAACAAAGAAGACCTGGTTGCAGCCGTGATTGCCACTGCGCTTGTGGCTAGCCTGGCAGTGTTTTTTCAGTTCACCAAAACCGGTCGCGCTCTGCGCGCAGTGGCTGATGACCACCAGGCCGCTCAGTCAATTGGCATCCCGTTAAACCGCATTTGGGTAATCGTGTGGTCAGTCGCAGGCTTTGTGGCGTTGGTGGCGGGCATGATTTGGGGCAGCAAACTCGGCGTGCAGTTTTCGCTGTCTGTTTTGGCGCTGAAAGCCTTGCCGCTGGTGATTTTGGGCGGCCTCACGTCGGTGCCCGGCGCGATTGTCGGTGGGCTGATTTTGGGTGTCGGCGAAAAGCTGGCCGAAGTGTTTATTGGGCCCTATGTCGGCGGCGGTATTGAGATCTGGTTTGCGTATGTATTGGCGCTAGGGTTTTTGCTTTTCAGGCCCCAAGGACTGTTCGGCGAGAAAATAATTGATCGTGTTTGAGAGTAGCAAATGATTTACAGAGAAAACGGTCAATTTAAAACCACCTATCGGGCCGACAGCCAGATTTTCCCTATTCTGCAAGACAGGCTAGCCATTGGCCTGTTTTTGATTTTTGCTTTTGCCTTGGTGCCGATGCTGGCCAGTGACTATTTGTTCCGCGCGATTTTGATTCCATTTTTAATCATCTCGCTGGCTGCGCTAGGCGTGAACATTTTGGTAGGCTACTGCGGGCAAATCTCACTGGGTTCGGGCGCTTTCATGGCGGTTGGTGCGTACGGCGCATATAACTTTTTTGTGCGCATACCCGGCATGCCGCTGATACCTACCATCATTTTGGGCGGTGTGTGCGCCATGCTGTTTGGCATTTTGTTCGGCTTGCCAAGTTTGCGCGTCAAGGGACTGTACCTGGCAGTGACCACGCTGGCTGCACAGTTCTTTTCAGACTGGATGTTTTTACGCATCAAGTGGTTTACCAACGACTCGCCATCGGGCTCGGTGTCGGTATCTAACCTGCAAGTGTTTGGCATGCCGATTGAAAGCGCCACCAGCAAATACATTTTTTGTCTGGCCATTTTGGTGGGCGTTGCGCTGTTGGCCAAAAACCTGGTGCGCGGCGCGATTGGCCGCGAATGGATGGCCATCCGCGACATGGACGTGGCAGCATCCGTGATTGGCATTCGGCCGATGTACGCCAAACTGAGCGCCTTTGCAGTCAGCTCATTCATCATTGGTATGTCAGGCGCGCTGTGGGGTTTTGTGTACTTGGGTGCGTGGGAGCCTGCAGCGTTCTCGGTAGATCAATCGTTTCGATTGCTTTTCATGGTGATCATCGGCGGAATGGGGTCGATATTGGGCGGCTTTTTGGGGGCGGCTTTCATCACGTTGCTTCCGATTGCGCTGAACATCACGCTGCCCGTGCTGGCCAATTTAGTGGGTGTGAATATTTCAACGGCAGGTGTCGCGCATGCCGAGCTGATGATTTTTGGTGCGCTGATTGTTTGGTTTTTGATTGTGGAGCCCCATGGTTTGGCTAAGTTGTGGTCTGTAGGCAAGCAAAAACTACGTTTGTGGCCCTTCCCGCATTGAACATATGACCCCCACTCTTGTCACTTCGTGTACTGAGCTGCCCCCCGCGGGGGCCGCTGCGCCTGCGGCCTGGCAAAGCCAGTTCCGCGGCCCCTGTTTGAATAAGTCAATCCATTTTTAGTGTTCGGTTTTTGTGGTGTTTTGTTTTTTCTGGTGTTTTGTTTTTTACTTTTTTGGAGACAAGTATGAAAGTTCGTAATGTGATTCTGGCGATTGCCGCCATCGCTGCTGGCGCATCGTCGCTGGTAGCAACCACTGCCTATGCGCAGGCCAAAGAGCAGTACATACCGGTGCTGTCTTACCGCACCGGCGCCTATGCTCCGAACGGCGCACCGTGGGCCAACGGATTTGTGGACTACCTCAAACTGGTCAATGCCAAGGGCGGCATCAACAATGTGAAGATTTCGTTTGAAGAATGCGAGACCGGTTACGACACCGCCCGCAGCGTGGAGTGCTATGAGCGCCTGAAAGGCAAAAACGGCGGCGCAAGTTTTGTACAGCCGCTGTCAACCGGCGCGACCTTTGCCATCACTGAAAAAGCCCCTGTCGACAAGGTGCCCGTGGTGACAGTGGGCTACGGCCGCAGCGAGAGTGCTGACGGTTCGGTCTTCAAATGGAACTTCCCAATCGCTGGCACTTACTGGGTCGCCGCTGACACGATTTTGCAAGCCATTGCCAAAAAAGAAGGCGGCTGGGACAAGCTCAAAGGAAAAAAAATTGCACTGGTGTACCACGATTCACCGTTCGGCAAAGAACCGATTCCGCTGATGCAGGAACGCAGCAAGATGAATGGTTTTGAGCTGAGCTTATTACCTGTTACAGCACCCGGTGTTGAGCAGAAATCGACGTGGCTGCAGGTGCGCCAGTCCAAGCCTGACTACGTTGTGCTGTGGGGCTGGGGCATCATGAACACCACGTCGATCAAAGAAGCGCAAGCCACAGGCTACCCGCGCGACAAAATGTATGGTGTGTGGTGGGCAGGCGCTGAGCCAGACGTGAAAGACGTGGCCGAAGGCGCCAAAGGCTACAACGCGGTGACGATGCAACACGGCGCTGAGCCGCAGTCCAAGCTCGTCAAAGACGTGATGACCATGGTGCATGACAAAGGCCAGGGCACCGGTCCGAAAGACGAAGTCGGCCAGGTGCTGTACATGCGCGGCGCGATGAGCGCGATGCTGGGCATTGAGGGCATTCGTGCGGCGCAAGAGCGCTTTGGCAAGGGCAAAGTGATGACTGGCGAGCAAGTGCGCTGGGGTCTGGAGAACCTGAACCTGACGCAGCCCAAACTTGACGCACTGGGCTTTGCAGGCGTGATGCGCCCCATCAGTACATCGTGCAACGACCACATGGGTGCGGCATGGGCGCGCATTCATACCTGGGACGGCAAAGCCTGGAAGTTCACCTCTGACTGGCTGCAGGCTGACGAGCAGATCATCAAGCCGATGGTCAAAGCCACGGCGGCCAAATATGCTGCCGACAAAAAACTGACGGCGCGCACGCCTGCGGATTGCCAGTCCTGATGTAAATCCCTGTCATGCCGGACTCCTTCGCGAGTGCGGCATGACAGCCCAATGTTGAGCATTGCGCGCAGTGCTCAACATTGGAGAAAGAAAAGATTCATGGACACTCAAAAAATAGTTCTCAACGTCAACGGCATCGAGGTCATCTACAACCACGTTATCCTGGTGCTCAAAGGCGTATCTTTGACGGTGCCAGAAGGCAAGATCGTGGCCATTCTAGGTGGCAATGGTGCGGGTAAAACCACGACATTGCGCGCTGTGTCCAACCTGCTCAAAGGCGAGAGGGGCGCGGTAACGAAGGGCTCGATTGAGCTGCGCGGCGAGCGCATTGAAAACCTGTCGCCGTCAGACCTGGTGCAGCGCGGTGTGGTGCAGGTGATGGAGGGTCGCCACTGCTTTGCCCACCTGACGATTGAAGAGAACCTGCTGACCGGCGGCTACACGCTCAAGTCAAAAGCGGAAGTTGCTGCCAATCTGGACAAGGTGTACACCTACTTTCCGCGTTTGAAAACCCGCCGTACCTCGCAGGCGGCCTACACATCAGGCGGCGAGCAGCAAATGTGCGCAATTGGCCGGGCGTTGATGGCCAGCCCGACGATGGTGCTGCTTGACGAGCCGTCCATGGGCTTGGCACCGCAAATTGTGGAAGAGGTGTTTGAGATCGTCAAAGACCTGAACCAGAAAGAGCGTGTGACTTTTTTGTTGGCTGAACAGAACACCAACATGGCGCTGAAGTACGCCGACTACGGCTACATCATGGAAAGCGGCCGGGTGGTGATGGACGGCGTGGCAAGCGAGCTGGCCAACAACGAAGACGTGAAAGAGTTTTATCTGGGCAGGGCG